>NZ_CP014222.1:3781480-4096603 GCF_000969645.2 Janthinobacterium sp. B9-8 | reverse complement strand
CTCTTTTATGCCAAGAGTATCGTCTGCCATGCCCTCCTCACTGGTTCAATTTGAGAATGTGAGCTTTGCTTACGGTGAACGTCCGGTGCTTACCGACGTATCGCTGAGCATTAAGCCTGGGCAAGTGGTCGCCATTATGGGCGGATCTGGCTCGGGCAAAACCACCATCCTCAAATTGATCGGCGGGCAAATCCGGCCAGAGCAAGGCAAGCTGACTGTAGCAGGCAATGATGTAGCCAGCCTAAACGAGACAGCGCTTTACGCGATGCGTAAAAAGCTAGGTATGTTGTTTCAGTTTGGCGCGCTGTTTACCGATTTATCAGTATTCGATAACGTGGCTTTTCCACTGAGAGAGCGCACAAATCTGCCCGAATCCATGATTCGTGATCTGGTGCTGATGAAACTCAACACAGTAGGCTTACGCGGCGTAAGCGATCAAATGCCTTCTGAATTATCTGGCGGTATGGCAAGACGCGTTGCGCTGGCCCGGGCAATTGCGCTTGATCCTGCAGTCATGCTTTATGACGAACCATTTACTGGGCTAGACCCTATTTCGCTGGCCACCATTGGCCAGCTGATTCGCAATTTAAACGATGCGCTGGGCACAGCATCGGTGATTGTGACGCACGATGTAGAAGAATCGCTGTCGATTGTGGACTACGTGTATTTCTTAGCCGATGGAAAAATTGTGGCTGAAGGCACGCCAGAACAAGTTCGCGCATCAACTCACCCCTTTGTAAAACAGTTTATCAACGGGGAAACCGACGGCCCTGTGCCTTTCCACAAACCCGCTGCCCCCTATGCCAGCGACTTGGGATTGGAGCCACGCCGTGCTTAATTTTTTATTTAATACCCTATCAAAACTAGGCCGACCGTTTAGCAACGTCATCATCAAGCTGGGCTTTGCCTGCCGCTTTATGCTGGCTATCTTGCGTCATTCCCCCACCTCTTTACTTCGATTTCAGCTTACAATGCGTGAAATCTGGTTTGCAGGGGTGCTATCGGTATTGATTATTTCGGTATCAGGCTTATTTGTAGGCATGGTACTGGCCCTGCAAGGCTTTGATACCTTACAGCGCTTTGGTGCAACCGAATCTCTGGGTATTTTAGTGGCCCTGTCTTTAGTCAGAGAGCTTGGCCCAGTCGTAGGCGCTTTACTCTTTGCCAGCCGTGCAGGCTCGGCCATTACGGCTGAAATTGGCCTAATGAAAGCCACAGAACAACTGGCTGCCATGGAAATGATGGCTGTAAACCCCATCGCCCGCGTGGTTGCACCACGCTTCTGGGGCGGTGTGATTTCTATGCCACTGCTGGCCGCAATGTTTAGTGCCATGGGCATTTTTGGTGGCTATCTGATTGGAGTAAAACTACTTGGTCTTGACGAAGGTGCTTTCTGGTCGCAAATGCAGAGCGCTGTTGATTTCCGTCAGGATGTAATCAATGGCGTTATCAAGAGCGTGGTATTTGGTATTGCCATCTCCTTGATCGCTGTCTTTGAAGGGTATGATGCGCCGCCCACAGCTGAAGGCGTATCCGGGGCCACCACACGCACAGTGGTGACTAGCTCTCTGGTTATTCTGGCGCTGGATTTTGTCCTGACCGCCTTTATGTTCAGAGGGATATAGCAATGGTTTTGTGCTTGGCTACTGCTCAAACAGCGTAAACCAAGAGCGATGGGCAAAAAATAACGACTTAGATTGAAGGGAATATAAAAAATGAAACGAGGCATGATTGATTTCTGGGTGGGTCTGTTTGCCGCTGCCGGCATTGCAGCCTTACTGTTTTTATCTTTGCGCGTCAGCAGCCAGACCACGTTACCAGCGTCTAATAGCTACGAGCTCACCGCTAATTTCGACAATGTAGGTGGCCTGAAAGTACGTGCCCCTGTGAAAAGTGCCGGGGTTTTGGTGGGCCGTGTGAGTAGTATCACTCTAGATACAGAGCGTTACGTTGCACGGGTGAAGCTAGATATGGATAGCCGCTATCATTTCAGTAGAGATGCCTCTGCTGAAATTCTCACCTCAGGTCTCTTAGGCGAGCAATACATCGGCGTTACATCTGGCGCAGACGATAAAATGCTACAAGCAGGCAATAGTTTCACCATTACTTCTTCAGCCATCGTGCTGGAGCAGTTAATTAGTCGAGTACTGTTTAATAAAGCAGAAACCGCTGCTGAGAAATGATCGTAAGCAATATCAATGGAGTACGCATAATGAAAAAATGGATCCTTGCCCTCTCAATGGGTTTTATCGCCACCTGCAGCCTTGCCGCGCCAGTTGAATCACCAGAGCTCATCGTCAAAAATGTCAGCCGCGATGTGCTGGAGATCATTAAGAAAAACGATAAAGACCCGCTAAAAGCCCGTGATTTAGTCGATGGCCGTGTTGCGCCTTTGGCAGACTACACCCGCATGACCATGCTGGCGGTAGGACGCAACTGGAGAACAGCTTCGCCAGAGCAACAACAGGCGCTGACCCGTGAATTTCGCACGATGTTAGTTCGTACCTACTTTTCAGCGCTGTCTATCTACAAAAATGCACAAGTTGATGTAAAAGGCACTCGCCCGGGTAACGATGCCAGCGAAATGGCGGTATTAACAGAAGTAAGCTTGCCAGGCCAAAAGCCAATTCCGCTGGATTTTAGTTTCGAAAAAACCGACGCGGGCTGGAAAACTTACGATATCGCAGTGGATGGCATCAGCTTTATCAATAACAACCGTAATCAATTCAATGCCATCATTCGCAAAGACGGTATTGATGGCCTGATCAAGCAATTGTCTGATCGCAATAACGCACAGCGTAGCGCCAGCAAATGAAAGTTTTCCAAGCCACAGGCACGCTAACGCTTGAATCTGCGGCGCAGCAGCTCACTACCCTGCCAAGCTTGGCTCAGGGCGAGTTGCTGCAGGTGGACTTAAGCCAGATCAGCGCGGCAGATTCAAGTGCGGTAGCTCTGCTCCTACACTGGATGCGCAGCGCCCGGAAGCAGGGCGGCGAATTACAATTTTCTGGCGTACCTGAAGGCTTGGCGGGTTTGATTCGCCTCTACGAAGTAGATGCACTGCTGCCCATAAAGTAGCGGGATATAAAATATCTGCTCCTGCACTCAAAGCCGCTCTATAAATCAGCGCCAAACCGCAAATCAGCCTAGAATATCGACCTTGCTCACTTAATTTACGACTCACATGCGCCGTCTTCTTCCCTTATTTACCCTCTTACTTGGCGCATGTGCGACGCCACAGAATAATTACGACCCTATCGAGCCTGTCAATCGCGGTATTTTTGCGGTTAATAACGCTGTAGACAAAGCCGTACTCAAGCCTGCGGCAGAAGCGCACGAAAAATACTCGCCAGGCCCGGTTAAAGAGGGTGCCAGCAACTTCTTTGCAAATATCGATGATTTCTTTGCCTCCTTTGGTGCCTTGTTACAAGGCAAAGGCAGCGAAGCGGGCCATAGCATGGGCCGGGTGATGGTGAATACCACACTAGGTATGTTTGGTTTGGTAGATTGGGCCAGCGATATGGGCCTCAAAAAAAGCGACGAAGATATTGGTCAGGCCTTAGGCAGCTGGGGAATGGACTCCGGCCCCTATTTAATGATTCCTTTGCGTGGGCCAACCACACTGCGTGACAGCAGCGATATGGCGGTACGTTTCTTTGCCGATCCTTTAGATATCTGGGATGGCACACAAGATCTCAGCACTCAGGTCATTCGCTATGGCGCTTGGGGTATAGAGCAGCGCCGCCAGCTTTTGCCGCTTGATCCGCTTATCAATGCGCAAGCCGACCCCTATGCCTATATCCGCGATGCTTATTTGCAACGCAGATATTTCCGCGTCTGGGATGGTAATCCGCCCAAGCCACTGCAATTAGGCCCGACAGATGAAGAGCTCGATGCAATGGATGCGGCCAAAGAGCTGCGTGCAAAAGCATCTAACGCAAGTGCAGCAGCAGCCAGCGCCCCTGCCAGCTTGACGGCCAGCGGTGTTGCCGAGGTTGCTCCTTGAGTGCAATTGTTTTTAACTCCGTAGCCAAGCAATTCGGCGATTTCCATGCGCTTAAAGGTGTGAGTTTTACTGTGGAACAGGGCGATTTCTTTGCCCTCCTTGGTCCTAATGGCGCAGGTAAAACCACACTGATCTCTGCTCTGGCTGGTTTATCGCGCCCCACTTCAGGGCATATTTCGGTCATGGGCTTTGATGTCCAAAAAAACTACCGCGAAGCACGCCGCGCAGTGGGTATTGTTCCGCAAGAGCTGGTGTTCGATCCCTTCTTTACCGTGCGTGAAACACTGACGTTTCAATCCGGCTATTTTGGCTTACGCAATAACGACAACTGGATAGACGAGATTCTCGCCAATCTGGGCCTTAGCGATAAAGCCAATGCCAATATGCGCGCCTTATCCGGCGGTATGAAACGCCGTGTGATGGTGGCGCAAGCCTTGGTACATCGCCCACCGGTTATTGTGCTGGATGAGCCTACCGCTGGGGTAGACGTTGAGCTGCGCAAAACGCTATGGGATTTTATTCGCCGCCTTAATAGCGACGGCCACACCATTGTGCTGACGACGCATTATCTGGAAGAAGCCGAAACCCTGTGCAACCGCATCGCCATGCTTAAAAAAGGCGAGCTGATTTCACTGGAAAACAAAGACACGCTAATGAGCCGAGGCGCGGCACGCGATTTGTTTATCAAAATTAAGCCTGCCGTACTGCCCGCGTCCCTCGCCCCGCTGCTGATTTGCGAGCGTGATAATGGCTTTGAGCTAAAACTCGCAGACTGCAAAGATCTGGAAGCCATCCTGACCGAGCTCAGAAATAACTCGGTTCAGCTCAGGGATATCGAAGTCGGCAAAGCCGATCTGGAAACGATCTTTGTCAATATGATGCAAAACGCATAGAACCGTGGGGCGGGTGTAAGCCGCCGTTTTACATGTATGCCATGCCATTATTTGCAAATACGCTCCCCCTTAAAATAGCCCAAAGCCATCCGCTACAAGAAGACACTATGCAAGGTTTTTACACGCTGTTTTACAAAGAAGTACTACGTTTTTGGAAAGTTGCTTTTCAAACCGTAGCAGCGCCTGTGCTGACTGCACTGATGTACCTGCTGATCTTTGCCCACGTACTCGATAACCATGTACAGCCCTATCCCGGCGTGCAATACACCGCGTTTCTGATCCCTGGCCTTGTGATGATGTCACTACTGCAAAACAGTTTTGCTAATTCATCATCCAGCCTGATTCAATCCAAAGTCACCGGCAGCCTAATTTTTGCCCTGCTGCCACCGCTATCGCACCTAGAATTTTTCCTCGCCTATTTACTGGCCGCCATGGTGCGTGGGCTTGTGGTTGGCGCAGGCGTTTTGCTCGTCACCATGTGGTTTAACATGCCTGCTTTTGCCCATCCGCTGTGGATTTTGGTCTTTGCGCTGATTAGCTCCGCCATGATGGCCGCACTGGGCATACTGGCAGGGATTTGGGCAGAAAAATACGATCAGCTGGCCGCATTTCAAAACTTTCTGATTATGCCGCTGACGTTTTTATCAGGTGTGTTCTACTCCATTCACAGCCTGCCCGCCTTCTGGCAGGGCGTATCGAGCTGGAACCCAATTTTTTATATGATTGACGGTTTTCGCTACGGCTTCTTTGGCGTAAGCGATGTGTCACCTTGGCATGCTTTTGCCGTTGCAGCGCTTTCTTTAGCCATTGTGGCCAGCGCTGCCTACGCATTAATTAAATCTGGTTACAAATTAAGGCAATAACCCCATGACTCCAGAATCAGTACAAGCCTTACTTACCGAGCGCCTAGACGCAACAGCGGTTGAAGTAACAGGCGATGGTCACCATTTTTATGCTCGTATCGCATCCCCGCGCTTTGAAGGCCTTGGCCTTTTGGCGCGTCATCGTTTAGTGAAAGAATCGGTTAAACCAGAGCTAGACTCTGGCGAACTCCATGCCTTATCGCTAGAAAAAACGCTGACCCCAGCCGAATGGGCTGCGCTGTGAATACCGAAAATCGCTTCAATCTGGACGGCATCGAAAAGAACCGCGCCAAGCTTGAACAAGCCATCGTTGAAGCGAAAAAACCACTCGATCGCAGCTCGCAAAAACTAGCTGCCCTCACTAATCTGCCTTGGCTGATCGCAGGCGCTGCCGCACTGCTTTGGTATTACCTGAAATAAACACAAAGAGTTACAGAAATGGACAAACTAAAAATTACTGGCGGCAACCCGCTCGCTGGCGAAATCTCTATCTCTGGCGCAAAAAATGCTGCCTTACCTATTTTATGCGCCAGCTTGCTAACTGCAGGCACTTTGCGCCTCAGCAATGTACCTCAGCTTGCAGACGTAAAAACCACGCAAAAATTGCTGCAAGGCATGGGCGTGCGCGTGATGACCGATAACATTCACGAATACGAAATCACCGCCAATGAAGTCACCACCCTGATTGCACCTTACGAGCTGGTCAAAACCATGCGCGCGTCGATTCTGGTGCTTGGCCCCACTTTAGCGCGCTTTGGCGAAGCTCAGGTTTCCCTGCCAGGGGGATGCGCCATTGGCGCTCGCCCAGTTGATCAACATATCAAAGGCCTGCAAGCGATGGGTGCCGAGATTGTAATCGAGCATGGCTATGTAAAAGCCACCGGTAAGCTCAAAGGCGCACGTATTGTTTGCGATATGGTTACCGTAACCGGTACTGAAAATCTGCTGATGGCGGCCACACTGGCAGACGGCATCACGATCATCGAAAACGCCGCCCGCGAACCCGAAGTCGTCGATCTGGCAGATTGCCTGATCAAAATGGGCGCAAAAATCAGCGGCCACGGCACAGATACCATTACCATCGAAGGCGTTGCCGAGCTGCACGGCGCAGAGCATGCTATCGTGCCAGATCGTATCGAAACCGGCACTTTCCTGATCGCCGCCGCCGTAGCGCAAGGCAAGCTGGTATTACGCAATACCCGTGCTGATATTATGGAAGCCGTGCTGGAAAAGCTGCGTGAAGCCGGTGCTTATATCGAAGCTGGGGACGATTGGATCGCCATCGATATGAAACAACGCCCTAAAGCTGTGAATATCCGCACCATGCCCTACCCTGCTTTCCCAACCGATATGCAAGCGCAATTTATGCTGCTGAACTGCGTAGCGGAAGGCACGGGCGTCATTACCGAGACCATCTTTGAAAACCGCTTTATGCACGCTCCCGAGCTGATCCGCATGGGCGCTAAAATCAATACCGAAGGCAATACGGCGATTGTGACCGGCGTTGAAAAGCTAGAAGGCGCAACCGTGATGGCCACAGACTTACGCGCATCGGCATCCCTCGTGATTGCAGGCTTGATTGCCAGCGGCGAAACCATTGTGGATCGTATTTATCACTTGGATCGCGGCTACGAGCATATCGAGCGCAAATTGTCGGCTGTTGGCGCACAAATCGAACGCATTGCCTAAGCCTTGGCCCTGCTTACGAGTTTATTAGAGCGCAAGTTTCGGCAGTTGGTGCGCAAATTGAGCGTATTGCCTAAGCATTCACATTAGCGTCCTTGATTAATTTGTAGGGCGGGTGAAATCCGCGTATTTTTCGGCAGTGCTCGCGGGTTGCAACCCGCCCTACATAACACTGCTATTTTCCAGGCGAAGCCATGTTGATCTTCAACCCAAAACCCGCTCCAGAAGAACAAGACGACAAGCCGCGCCCTCCTTCGCAAAATGAAAAAGGCGCAGCCGCGCTGGCGCATCTGGCTGGTGTGTTCTGGCTGCCGATTTTGCCCATGGCCGTGCTGGCCTTGATGATTCCGGTGCTGGTACTACAATTTGCCCGTGTTCATTCCGATTACGTGGAGCAACACGCCATCAGCGCATGCAATTTTCAAGTACTAATGGGCTGCTTTTACGCTTTGGCCATGTTAGCGGGCTTTGTATTACACAGCGCCTTGCCACTTTGGTGGGTCGCCATTGGCTCAGCTATTTTTGCATTATGGGAAGGAGCCAAAGCCATCAACGGCTGGCCATCCAAATACCCAGTGAGTTTAAAATTATTTAAGTAAGAGCATAGGCATAAGCACTGAAACACCTGCCAATGCCATGTTCTGCCACTTACAAAAACATATAATATGAGTGGCCCATCTCCGGCTTTAAGCTTGAATTTAATCATCCTGTACCGCCGCCAAATTAAATCTACCGGACGTATCCATGATCACCATCGCGCTATCCAAAGGTCGTATCTTCGAAGAAACGCTGCCCCTGCTGGCTGCCGCAGGCATTGTGCCTTCTGAGGCCCCAGAATCCAGCCGCAAGCTGATTATTGGCACCAATATGGAAGACGTCAGGTTGATCATTGTTCGCGCAACAGATGTGCCCACCTATGTGCAATACGGCGCGGCTGATCTGGGCATCGCCGGTAAAGATGTGTTGCTAGAGCATGGTGGCGCTGGCCTTTATCTACCACTGGACCTGGATATCGCCAAATGCCGCCTGATGGTCGCCGTGCAAGAGGGTTTTGATTACGAAGGCGCGGTTAAGCAAGGCGCTCGTTTACGCATCGCCACCAAATACACCGAATGCGCCCGCGAGCACTTTGCCAATAAGGGTGTACACGTCGATATAATCAAGCTCTACGGCTCTATGGAGCTCGCCCCGCTGGTAGGCCTTGCCGACGCCATCGTCGACCTCGTCTCCACCGGCAGCACGCTTAAAGCCAATCATCTGGTTGCCGTAGAAGACATCCGCGAAATCAGCTCCCGCTTGGTGGTAAACCAAGCTGCGCTTAAGCTCAAACACAGTAAACTCCAGCCGATTATTGATGCGTTTGCCGCAACTGTGGCGGCAAGGCAAGCCGCCTAAGCGTCTGGCTTAGGGCGGAAGCAAGCCGCGAGCAAAGCTGAAAAATACGCGGGCTTCACCCCATGTGCGCTAACTGCTATGTTTTTGTATCAGCAAGCAACGAAAAAACGTAATGACCACTCTCTTTGCATGGGGCTTAAAAATCCCCTTGAAGCACGCCGAAGCAAGGAATAAGCGTATCGGGGTTTCGGAAAAGGGGTAGCTGGCTTGCTCCCGATCAGCCTTTTTCGCCGAGCCGATTATCCGCAGAGAGGGGCCTTCGTGCTGGCTGGGGCGGCCTTCTTTGGCTTCGTTTCTTGGCCGCGCAAGAAACGAAGGTCCAGCGGGACGCCCGCACCTAAACCAACGTGCCGAAGGCACTAAAAAGGTCTTTTTGTATTTTGGTTAACGCGTATGGAGTGAAACCTACCCTGCGATGATTCAATGCTTGTAATGCGCCCTCGGTGCGCAACGACTTCGTCGCAGCACACCTTATAAATGAATTAGATATAAATATACCAAATTCATTTATTCCACTTTGTCATAATCAAAGTAATTAATTAATCCCCCACTCACAATATGACTATCGCATTCAATTGCCATTAATATTAATTAATCAATAAATTAGTGTTGACATTAATTATTTGATAAGTAAAATGCGCTGCATATTAACTATCTAAGAGGCTGTCCTGTGGACAACGACGGATGTAATCGATCTGTGTTGGTAACCGCGGTATAGCAGGATAAAGTAGATTCAATCTGCCATATCCTGCTACGCAGGGTGTGGTGTCTTTGGGCTCCCCGCTCACCGATCCATTGAATAACAAGCAAATGCTGAGTTATGCCTATGGCCGGGTTTCATCCTTATTGATATCAATCGTCCTCCCCTTTTTTTCGGAGGCTAGAATGCATTTTCTAAAACGACTTATCATCGCCATACGGGGCGCGCATGCCCGTGAAATTCATCAATCACAGTATTTTTTAAATATCAGCAGCTCTGAATCAACGATTGGTGATCTGCGTAAGATGCTGATTCACAAACTAAATTATCTTGGTTTTCAGGCTCATCAGCTAAAAATATTTCGCCAGCCCGAAGGCACGTTCTGCCTATCGGTGTTGCTGAATTTATCCGCCGATTTGCGCCAAAGTTTTATCCAGATGGCCATCGGTTTAAGCCAGCATCAGGATGTGCGCCGTATTCAGTGGGGACGGAGAAGCAATAAACCCCGCCTGCGCAGCTAAATATGCCGTGCATATATTTATTACTGGGCGATGCTTAATTAATTAAGCATCTTGCCCATAAACATGATTAATCCATTTAAATACGGAAGGTATCTGCTCGCCCAGAATATTTAAACTTCTCTTTAATCTAGCCATATATATCCAGCAATTAAATTAAGAGCTGAATATACATAGGAAACGCAAATGCCAGACGAACCGATATTGCTCGCTGAATTTCCATTAGGTCATCCGGCGGGCCAATTCAATTGTTTACTCTCTCAGCGCCCCGCCAGCGCGAAAGGGGATTGCTTTGCCTAAATAATGCAATGCACTCCTGCTGGCACACAGGAAAATCTGTATGAATCAAACCCGCCACACCGCCAACCAGCCGCCAGCACCACAAGCCAGTGCCTTAAGTGATGCCGCCGCCGCCGAACGTCTCAAAGCAAACGGCCTCAACGAGGTTGCGCACGACAAACCTCCCCACGCCTTAGTCCAGCTCTATTTAGCCTTTAAAAACCCCTTTGTGATGGTGTTACTGGTTCTTGCCTTTATCACCTACCTCACCGATGTGCAGTTTTCCGAGCCCGGTGAGCAAAGCTGGGTCGGCATTATTATTTTGACCACCATGGTGACCTTAAGCAGCTTATTACGCTTCTTTCAGGAATATCGCACCGGAAAATCAGCCGAAAAACTCAAATCGATGGTCAGCAATACCGCAACCGTGCTGCGCAAACCAATCAAAGGCCAGACCCGAAAACTAGAAGTACCCATGAGTCAGGTTGTGGTGGGTGATATTGTCTGCCTGCAAGCCGGGGATATGATTCCGGCGGATATCGAGCTTTTAGAATCGCGTGATTTATTTGTCAGCCAAGCGGTATTAAGCGGCGAAGCACTCCCGGTCGAAAAATATGACACGCTGGGCGACGTAGCAGAAAAATCCGCCCAAGCTAGCACGAGCAGTGATGAAAGCCTGCTTGATCGCAGCAATATCTGCTTTATGGGTACCAATGTGGTGAGTGGTATCGCCACCGCCCGAGTCATTGCCACCGGCAACCATACTTACTTTGGCTCACTGGCTAAAAACGTACTCAGCCATAAACGCGTAGAAACCAGTTTTGATCGCGGGGTAAGCAGTGTTTCATGGCTGCTGATTCGCTTTATGCTGGTGATGGTGCCGCTGGTATTTTTAATTAATGGCCTGACCAAGGGCGATTGGCTATCAGCACTGACCTTTGCCATGGCCGTTGCCGTGGGTTTAACACCTGAAATGCTGCCGATGATTGTTTCGGCCAATCTAGCCAAAGGCGCAATCGCCATGGCCAGGCGCAAAGTGGTGGTCAAGCGGCTCAACTCAGTACAAAACTTCGGCGCAATGGATGTGTTATGTACCGATAAAACCGGCACGCTGACGCAAGATAAAATTATTCTGGAGCAGCATTTTAATTGTAATGGCGAGCTCGATGAGGGTATTTTGCATCTGGCTTGGCTTAACAGTATTCATCAGAGCGGCATGAAAAACCTGATGGATATTGCGGTGATCGAGCGCGCTGCCGAGCTCAATAACCTGCCTTTGGGCTACACCAAAATCGATGAACTACCATTTGATTTTATCCGCCGCCGCCTGACCGTGGTGCTAGAAAATCGTAAAGCCCAGCAGCTGATGATCTCCAAAGGTGCGGTAGAAGAAATGCTCGCCGTATCCACCCATTACCAAGATGGCGATACCGTCCGCGAGCTGACGCTGCCAGAAAAAATCCGCATTTTGAAAAAGACGCAGGATTACAACGCTCAGGGTTTTCGCGTTTTACTGGTCGCCAGCAAAATCAGCAGCAGCAATCAACAACAGTACAAAGTGGCCGATGAAAAAGATCTGGTGGTGCGTGGTTTTCTCACCTTTCTTGATCCACCTAAAGCATCTGCTGCTCCAGCAATTAAAGCGCTGCAAGAATATGGCGTTACCGTCAAAGTGCTGACGGGCGATAATCCGATTGTCACCAGCAAAGTATGCCGCGATGTTGGCCTTAACCCCGGTACGCCGCTCTTAGGGCCGGAAATCGAAGTCATGGACGATGTCGCGCTGTGCCAAGCGGTGCGCGAATGCACCGTCTTTGCCAAGCTCACACCGATGCATAAATCACGCGTAGTGAAAGCCCTGCAAGCCAACGGCCACACAGTGGGCTTTTTAGGCGATGGAATTAACGACGCACCTGCACTACGCGATGCCGATGTAGGGATTTCTGTTGATAGCGGGGCCGATATCGCCAAAGAAACCGCCGATATTATTCTGCTGGATAAAGACTTGATGGTGCTTGAAGAAGGCGTGATTAAAGGGCGGGAAACCTTCGGCAATATTCTGAAATATCTGAACATCACCGCCAGCTCTAATTTCGGCAATGTGTTCTCGGTGCTGGTCGCCTCGGCTTGGCTGCCTTGGGAGCCAATGCTGGCCATGCATTTGCTGATCCAGAATCTGATTTACGATATCTCCCAGCTGGTCTTGCCATGGGACAAAATGGATAAAGAGTTTCTGAAAAAACCGCGTAAATGGGAAGCCGGTAATATCCGCCGCTTTATGGTCTGGCTTGGCCCCACTTCATCGGTGTTTGATATCACCACCTATATCCTGATGTGGACCGTATTTGGTGCCGGAGCGGCGTACTACGCTGATGGCGGTGGCCAGAGCATTATGAATTCAGGCTGGTTTATTGTTGGCTTGGTATCGCAAACCTTGGTGGTGCATATGCTGCGCACTCGCAAGATTCCATTTATACAGAGCCGCGCCTCGCTGCCGGTGATGATCTCAACCGTGATTGCTGTTGCCATCGGCTGCTGGCTGCCCTTCTCACCACTGGCTGAATCAATCGGCTTTATCTCGCTCGATTCATCCTACTGGTACTGGCTGGCCGCCACAATGCTGGGTTATATGATGCTGGCGCAAATGGTAAAAACTATTTACATCCGCCGCTATGGAGTGTGGTTCTAAAAATATAAGTATTTCAACTTAATAACTGAAGGGCTTCAAAGGCTTATCTCTTTGAAGCCCTTTTCAATTTAGCTAAGTAAACAAAAAAACGCGTCCATTTTTTCAAAAAAAAGCCCAGTCGTTCACTCAATGTGTTGTAAAACAACAAATATATTACAAGGCGAATCATGTTTCTAAAGTGGCAGAATAGCTAGCCTTGCTGCATCAAAAAGCACTTTTAAATACCATTCACATAACATTAAATGCTTATAAACTTACAATAAAAATAAGAATGTAAGAAAGCATTGTGTATATTCATCTCCTTGCATGAAAAAACCAAATGAATAGGCTCGCTTTCAGCTACAGCTGGCACATCTGTTTATTCAAAAGTTATTTAGACGGGGATTCACACTCAATGAAGCTTAAAACCATTACACAATCCATTTTTTTAGTAGGTAGCCTCGCGCTTTCATCCAGCGCTTTTGCTGCGCTAATCGACGTTAACTTTGCTAACTACGCGGCAGGCACGCAATTTTCTAATGAAATTGCTGGCGTTATTTTCTCTGTGCAAGGAGGCCCAGGGCCTTCTGGTAATGCAGCCATTGATACCAGTGGCTGGGGACGCAGAGGGTTAACAAATAGCACTACAGGCACCTACCCTACTGGCTCAATTTTAGATTTAAAATTTACCAGCCTAGTTAATCAAGTAAGCTTCACTTTTGACAACTACGGCTTTAGTGCAGGCGGCAAAGGCGCAAGCTTTTATACCGCCTACGATGCTGCTGGCTCGGTATTAGAAAGTGGTGCCCTTTCTGTCGGCGGCTCCTTTTCTTTAGCCTCCACAGGCATTGCCAATTTGCGTTTTAATAACAATAGCAATGGCAGTGCTAACTGGCTCTTCGGTTTAAACGCCTTAAAAGCCAATATATCCCCTGTGCCAGAACCTGAAACTTATGCGCTGATGGGCATGGGCCTAATTGGTTTATTAGCTGCACGCCGCCGTAAAAGCATGACGGCTTAATAAATAGCCGCGGCGCTAAAAAATCAGCAAAACTCCTTTTTTAGCGCCCAAAATCCAAGCATCAATGCCCTAATAATTGCGATAAATCCAAAGCCGAGCGCACGCCCATTTTGGCGAAGACATTGGCGCGGTGAACTTCTACCGTGCGGATGGCGATTTGCATTTCATCGGCAATTTGCTTGTTAAGCTTGCCCTGCAAAATCCAATCCATCACCTCACGCTCTCGCGGTGTAATCGAGGCGAGGCGCTTTTCTAATAATTGCTGATTACCGCGCACAGACTGGCGGCCAATGGCCACCTCCAACGCATCATTTATCCGCTCGAGTAATTGTTTTTCGCTGCAAGGTTTTTCCAAGAAATCAAAAGCCCCCTGCCGGATCGCCTGCACCGCCATCGGAATATCGCCGTGGCCAGATAAAAACAACACAATCAGCTCGCTACCCAATTCATACATCTGCTTAAACACATCCGGCCCGCTCAGGCCCGGCATGCGTACATCAAGCAGCACCACGCCTTCGCTACTGGCATCGATGGCGGCTAAGAAATCCTCGCCGCCTTCAAAGGCATGTACGGTATAGCCATGGGAAAGCAATAAAAGACCGAGTGAATCACGCACGGCAATATCGTCATCAACCAAATAAACTGTTTTCATCGTATTCACCGAGGAAGACTCATATAAAAAGTGGTGCCGCCCTGTGGATGGGCTTCAAACCATAGTTTGCCATGATGCTGCTCTAAAATTGAGCGGCAAATATTCAGCCCAATCCCCATTCCCAACGATTTGGTGGTAAAAAACGCATCAAATAGGCGGCTAGCCACTTCAGGCGCAATGCCTGAGCCCCGATCACCCACCGATAAATACACCGCAACATCGTCGCAATACGTTGCCAGACAGACTTCACGGCGGCTTTGGGGCTGCTCACCGCTGGCATCCAAGGCATTTCGCAGTAAATTGAGTACCACTTGCCCAAGTAAAACTTCATCGGCATCAATCCGCGGCAATGCCCTACCCAAATTAAAATGTACACGCACGCCTTGGCTACGTGCCGTTGAGTCAATTAGCTCAAACGCATTGCTGGCAATATGATTGATATCGCAAGCCTCGCAATGCGGGGTGCGTTTTTGTACAAACTCCCGGATGCGCTTCACTACAGCAGCAGCACGGTGCGCTTGGCCGGCAATTTTGCTCAAGGTTGAATCGAGCATTTCATGATTATTCTGATTGGCAAACTGGCGGGCCGCGCTGGCGTAATTGCTCATTGCCATCAATGGTTGATTCAGCTCATGTGCCAGCGTGGACGCCATTTCACCCATGGTGATCAGTTTACCGGTGTGGCGCAGCATTTCTTCCTGTTCGCGCTCTCTGGCTTCGGCGGCTTTTAAGGCGGTGATATCCACCACCGAGCTCATCCAGCCCCGCTGCTTGCCTGTGGCATCGATCAGCGGCGTGGTGTAAACACGAGTCGCCACCAAATGGCCATCACGATGGCGCACCATCGATTCAAATCCATCATGTGGCGCAAGGCCACTAAGCACAATCTCGTTTTGCGCCTGATGCCCGGCGATATCTTCAGGATTCCAATAAGGATAAGGCGGCAACGCGCCGATCAGCTCTTCGGCGGAATAACCCACCATGCCGCAAAAGGCGGGGTTTACATAAACAATGCGGCCATCCATATCGCGAGCGCGCATCCCTACCGAGAGCGAGTCTTCCATGGCGGTGCGAAAAGCGTGCTCTTCCCTAAGGGCATTTTCAGCCAGCAATCTCGCCTGCATCTGACGGCGCAAACGCCACCAGCTAAATAATACGATCAGGGCCAAGCCCATCACGCTGGCAGTCAGCAGCTTTTGTACGAGGCCGGTAGGATGGCGGTAAGCCGTGATGCGCAGCAGCAAGCCACTGCTGACTAAATCGAAGGGCAACTGATAGCTGAGATTGGTGTCGTCTGCCTCGATTTTGGATTTGCTAGCCACTTCCCGGCCATCCGCATCAATCATCGCCAGCCGGTATTTATAAGCAAACCACCACGGCACCTGCTGCTGCAGTAGTTTTGGCAGGGCGATCGATGCCACCAGCTCTAAATCATGCTCGGCCAAAATCAGCGCAATCATTCCCTTGGGGTAAAGCGGCACGGTGTAACTTGGCCGCCCAATTCCTTGCGCTAGGGCAATCGCATCCCGGGTCACCTCGGCCGATAAATGCTGCCCATAGCTAAAATGCTGATTTCTGGTGCGCAGCTGAATACCGGTAATCGCCGCATTTGCACCAATAATCAAACGCGTACGGCTACGAAACTCGGCCTCACTTAAGCTGCCATCGCGCGATTGCTCTAGCAGCGCAGCCAAGCGCTCCTCTGATTGCCCCAGCACAAAACGCAGATTCTGCTCTACCCACAGCACATCATTGATCAGCACCAGCCGCGCTTCTTCTCGTTCGCCGTGGCGCAAATAGGCAAACAGGCCCAATACCGTAGCCAGAAACAAGACTAGGGCCAACCTTGGAATAAACCAAGGATGAGCACTCAGGCGACGTGAAAAAGTAGTAAGCAAATGCATGCTCCAATGTTAGCACAGCGCAATTTTAGACTTACTGTGGTTTACCACAGTCGTGACAACCACAATTGAAAGCTCATTCTTACTGATCAACAATCCTCAATACATTCAACAGCTTTGGAGATTGTAATGCGTACTTTACTAGCGGCCATTCTGGCTCTTACTGCCACTTCTTCCTTTGCGGCCGAAGCACCGATCGTAATCAAATTCAGCCATGTGGTTGCCGTCGATACCCCCAAAGGTAAAGCTGCTGATTACTTCAAAAAGATCGCCGAAGAGCGTACCAAGGGCCGAGTTAAAGTAGAGGTTTATCCAAACAGCCAGCTTTACAAAGACAAAGAAGAAATGGAAGCGCTGCAATTAGGCGCAGTACAAATGCTAGCCCCTAGCTTGGCCAAATTTGGCCCGCTGGGCGTCAAAGAATTCGAAATTTTTGATCTGCCGTATATTTTTGATAGCTATGCCGAAGTAGAAAAAGTAATGAAAGGCCCGATTGGCACCAAGCTATTTACCAAGCTGGAAAGCAAGGGAATTAAAGCACTGGGCTTCTGGGAAAACGGCTTTAAAAATTTCTCCAGCAATAAACCAATCCGCACCCCGGACGATCTGCGCGGCATGAAAGTTCGCATCCAGTCATCCAAAGTGCTAGACGAAGAAATGCGCACCCTCGGCGCACTGCCACAAGTCATGGCGTTTTCTGAGGTTTACCAAGCACTGCAAACCGGCGTAGTGGATGGCACCGAGCTCGAGCCATCCAATCTCTACACCAGCAAAGCTTTTGAAGTACAAAAACACCTCACCCTGACTAACCATGGCTTTTTGGGCTATGCCGTGATCGTCAACAAAACCTTCTGGGAAGGCCTACCTGCTGACATTCGTAGCACGCTGACCACCGCCATGAATGAATCATCGGTCTACGCCAACCAGATCGCCAAACAAGAAACCGATAAAGCGATTGCGGCCATCAAAGCCAGCGGCAAAACCACCGTCTACAGCCAAACCGCAGCAGAACGCGCCGCCTTTCGCAAAGCCCTCATCCCCGTCCACCAAAAAATGTCCTCCCGCTTTGGCCAAGATTTGCTGACCGAGATTTACAAAGAGACGGCTTTTAAGCCGGTTGAATAAAAAGATTTAAGGGGTGGCTATACACAGCGTGGTTTTGCATTAGCAAACAACGGAAATACCTATTGTCCCCGCTCTTTGCATAGGGCTTAAGAGTCCCCTTGAAGCACGCCGAAGCGAGGAACAAGCGGGGCGGGGTTTCGGCGAGGACTGTCTGAGCGAAGCGAGTTCCGCAGCCGCCGCCTCGATTGTCCGCAGTGAGGGGTTTCGTGCTGGCTGGGGCGGCCTTCTTTGGCTTCGTTTCTTGGCCGCGCAAGAAAGGAAGGTCCAGCGGGACGCCCGCACCTAAATCAATGTGCCGAAGGCACTAAAAAGATCTTTTTGACATTGCTTAGCTTTGGTTTACCTACATGAAATAAAACCCGCCCTACGAGGGGCAACAAGCCCCTCTTATTAAAAACCACCGTCCCTTCGGAGACCCTCATGAAAATACTCGATTGCCTGGAAGAATGGCTGATCGCATCGCTGATGGCGGTGGCGACGCTGGTGATTTTTATCGCCGTGGTCCATCGCTACGCCTCAGGCCTCAACGTCCCTGTTTTGCAAAGCTACCTGCTGAGCTTCAACCTTTCCTGGGCTCAGGAGCTGTGCATTATTTTATTTGTGTGGATGGCTAAATTTGGCGCGGCCTATGGCGTTCGTGTCGGCATCCATGTGGGCGTGGATGTGATGATTAATCGCCTAGAGCCAAAGTACCGCTCGGCGTTTGTGATGATCGGCCTGCTTGCTGGGGCTTTATTCACAGGAATTGTGGCCGTACTAGGCTCGGAATTTGTATGGGGAAACGGTGCGCACTACGCCTTTGTACACGCCTTTGGGCTAACGATAGGCAATTTATATGAAGGCCCAACCACTCCCGATCTGGAATGGCCAACGTGGATGGTATACAGCGCAATTCCACTGGGCACCAGCCTGATGTGTTTCCGCTTTTTACAAGTCGCAGCTGCCTTTATGCGTACTGGCGACTTACCTCACCACGATGTAGCCCACGTTGAAGGCCTAGAAGAAGAAGGAAAACCAGCATGAGTACCATTCCTGCACCAGAAGCGCACTGGTCAATCAAAATACCCGCCCTACTTTTCGGATCTTTAGCGATTATCGCCATCGTCGGCGGCAATAAAGCGGTGGTGTTCTGCCTGCTGCTGGCGCTGATGGCCACCGGTATGCCGATCTCTATCGCGCTTGGGCTGACCGTACTCACCTTCTTGTTCACCATGACCAATGTGCCTATCGAATCGGTGGCGCTGAAATTATTCACGGGGATTGAGAAGTTTGAAATTATGGCCATTCCCTTCTTTATTCTGGCCGGTAATTTCTTAACCCACGGTGGTGTCGCCCGCCGCATGATCGATTTTGCCACCAGCATGGTGGGGCACTTTCATGGTGGCTTAGGTTTGGCGGGCGTACTCGCCTGCGCTTTGTTTGCCGCTGTCTCCGGCTCCAGCCCGGCCACGGTGGTGGCGATTGGTTCCATCCTATTGCCTGCCATGATTAAACAAGGCTTTCCACGTCAATTTGGCGCGGGGGTGATCACCACCGCCGGTGCTTTAGGGATTCTGATTCCGCCATCCATTGCCATGGTGATGTTCTCAGTAGCCACCAATACCTCGGTCGGTGCGCTGTTTATGGCAGGCGTTGTTCCCGGCATCATGCTGGCATTTTTACTGGGGCTAACCACATGGTGGCGCGCGCGTAAATTTGGCTACCCACGCATGCCCAAAGCCACAGCCGGTGAGCGTTGGGCCGCATTTCGCCGCTCGGTTTGGGGGCTGATGCTGATTGTGGTGGTGCTTGGTGGGATTTATACAGGTATTTTCACGCCGACCGAAGCTGCCGCCATTGCCGCCGTTTACGCCTTTATCATTGCCGTATTTGTCTACCGCGATTTACCGCTGAGCCGTGTGCCTAAAGTGCTGCTTGATTCGGCCAGCATGAGCGCCATGCTGCTCTACATCATTACCAATGCCGTACTGTTCTCGTTTGTGATGACTAACGAAGGCATCCCACAGGCAATGGCCGATTGGTTGCTAGGCATGGGCCTTGGCCCGATTACCTTTTTGCTGGCCGTGAATATTCTGCTGCTCTTAGCGGGGAATGTGATGGAGCCATCGTCCATCATCCTGATCATGGCCCCTATCCTGTTTCCGGTTGCCATCAAGCTAGGGATTGATCCGATTCACTTCGGGATTCTGATCACCGTAAATATGGAAGTCGGCATGTGCCATCCGCCGGTAGGGCTCAATCTTTACGTGGCATCCGGCATCACCAAAATGGGCATCACCGAGCTAACCATCGCCGTCTGGCCATGGCTACTCACCATGCTGGGCTTCTTGCTGCTAGTGACCTATGTTCCTGCCATCTCACTCTGGCTGCCAAGAGCGATGGGAATGATGTAAGCCTTTTCTAACGCACAAACCACACAGGCCCCAGCCGCATTGATAGCGGCTGGGGCCTGTGTTAGTTTTGATTCCCCCTTGCCGAGAAAAACGCAAAATGATCCAGCCCCACTATCTGGCCAGAATCGATGCCCTATTGGCCAGTGGCCAACGCAAATTACTCGGCATCGTTGGCCCGCCCGGCTCGGGCAAATCCACGCTGGCGCAAGAGATTCAACAGCTTTACCCAGAACAAAGCATCGTTGTGCCTATGGATGGCTATCATCTGGCTAATAGCGAGCTGGCCCGCCTTGGCAAGGCAGAAAGAAAAGGCGCAGAAGATACCTTCGATAGCGCAGGCTTTGCAGAAATGATTCAGCGACTAAAAACCCAGCCCGCAGGCGAAACCATCTACGCCCCCGAGTTTCGCCGCGAAATCGAAGAGCCCATCGCCAACGCCATTCCTATCCAGTCTGAAAACCAGCTCGTCATCGTCGAAGGCAATTACCTACTGCTGAGCAGCGGGCATTGGGCCAAATTACACCGCCTGCTCGATGAAACTTGGTATGTAGACGTAGACCACGCCCTCAGAGAATCTCGCCTGATCAAGCGCCATATGCAATTTGGCCGCAGCGAAGCCGCCGCTATCAAATGGGTACGCAACACTGACGGCCCGAATGCAAAGCTGATTGAAGCCAGTAAAGAGCGGGCGGATGTGCTGTTTAGCTGGGAATAAATATACTTCAAAAAATATCATTTATTTTTCAAAAATGCTTTATTAATAATCTTAATTATTTTATAAAAATCATCAAAATCACCATTTGATATACGGGCATTTTTCTTAAACTCTTCTACATATAATCGCTTCAAATTTGTTTTTGCAGATTCTTGCTCATTCTTCATTCCGTGCATAGCAGCTGAAACTAAACTTCCATTTATAGAGTTTACTTTATCCACAAAACTCCTAGGCAAAAGGCCTTCAATATTTCTCAATCCACTAACGTTTTTTCCTATCGGAAAGTAATCCTCATTTCTTTTGAACCCATTCCTCTTAAGAATTTCTTCAATATCTTTTTCCACATCTAAATCATATGTAATGAAAAATTTTTTACATCTATTTTTAAGAAACCTCAACAATGTTGGGTTTTTAAGTGTTGACCAACCATCATAATCAAAAACAACCCCTTCAAAATCTAATTTATTCTTGCCATGAATTGGATCCCTTAATAATTCATAATACTCAACATCAAACTTTCCTTCCACCATCAAAATTGAATTCGAATTATTAAAAAATATATCCTTCCAAGGCATAAATTCTTCATTCGAAAGCCCTAACGCAACACCAAATGGCTCCATCCAATTATCACCACTTGTCTCAATGACTTCCGTCTCTCTCATTTGACTATGTACTATTTTCCTCTTTAACAGGATGTTTGACTCTGGCCCTTTTTTACTTAGCATATATGGACTATGCGTAGTAACAATTACTTGAACTTTAAACTCTTCGGCAATATCTTGAAGAAAGCGACCAAACTCTGCCTGTGCGGATGGGTGCAAGAAACTTTCTGGTTCCTCAACAATAACTACAGGAGTAATTTTTGATGCGGTTGTTGTTGAGTGACTTATTTGTTTTGCCCTTAATAATTGAAGCAAAATATTAGTCCTATTTTTTGTTCCGCTACCCCAATCATTTATTTCAACATCAATTTTAGCATCCCCCAATGTAATATTATACGGCAGGTACTCCATATTATAATCTGGAAGAGAGATACCAACCTTATACTTAGCATCAAGTCGACCAAGTAATTCTGACAATTCTTTTTTATGCGCCTTTGCAACTTTCCCTAGTGCTTTTTGCACTGTCGCAGCAATATTATCAAACTCACTTGCAGTTTCTGAACCAACATCTTCAAAAAGACTATTGAATTGATATGGATCAGTTTCTGTTGAATTATGAACAAGAATAGACTGTTGTATTTTTTTAAAAACTTCTTCAGCTTTTAACTCTTTGTACTCTTTATCACAAACAACAACTTTTACATCAGGATTTGGTTTATCACTCAAGTATTCAATATGTAATTCAAAATCAAAACATTCATAATCTTCAAGATTATCCAACTTCAAGTAATCTATAATAAAGCGAAAAAGACCAGTGTCATTTTTCTTGCAAACATTAAATAGATATACGAATCTTATTTGCTTATTTGTGTGGTCTTTATCTTGCCATTTTGGATAATCCTTTTTATAGTTAATATCTGGGTCTTTATTAAAACCAAACCTATCCCCTGAAGACTTTATTATAGATCTAATAGCGCGAATTATATTACTTTTCCCCGCATCATTTTGACCACAGATGGCAGTATAACAACCATGAAAATTTAATTCTGAATTTTCAAATGTTCTATAATTTTGCATTAATAATTTTTTAATTTTCATCACAAAATACCTTATTTTTAATAAATGATTTTTATGCAATAAATTAAAAACCAAGTACAACCACTCCGAAATATCCATTTGTCATCATACCAACAACTAATGAAATTGTCAGAAAATGTGAAAATAATTACTGAAATACTTACTTAAAAAGAAAAGAAAAGAAAAGAAAAGAAAAAATGATAATTGTACCAACTTAGAAATACACTAAAAATGAAATTACATTTCATAAGTAACTAACCCCATAAAAAGAAGTTTATAAAAACGAACATTTAAAAATGAATAATTTCAGCTCTAACACAACGTTTTAACAACACTACTTTCAATAGAACATCCATCTAATCAAGACAATAAGCCACACAGATGATTTTCTGACGAGCAAGTCTAGTTGGGTATAATCGTTCCACAATAGATTTTTGGACTCTGCCATGTTGCGTCGCCTTGATTCTCGTTCTGCTGATTTTCAATCACAACTCGCCGCCCTGCTGGCTTTCGAAACCTCGCAAGATCCGGATGTTGATACTCGGGTTGCGGCCATTCTCGACGATGTAAAAGCACGCGGCGATGCGGCTGTAGTGGAATATACCCAGCGCTTTGACGGTGTTGCGGCACAAACCATGGCCGAGCTGGAGCTGACCCAGGCTGAGCTAAAAGCCGCTTTCGAGCGCCTGCCCGATGTGCAGAGAGAGGCCTTAGTGGCCGCAGCGGAACGAGTGCGCAAATATCACGAACATCAAAAAATGGCGTCCTGGCAATACACGGATGAGGATGGCACGGTGCTGGGCCAGCAGGTAACGGCACTCGATAGAGTAGGGATTTATGTACCGGGTGGTAAGGCAAGCTATCCATCATCCGTATTGATGAACGCCATTCCCGCTCATGTAGCCGGAGTGGCTGAAATTATTATGGTAGTGCCAACGCCACGCGGCGAGCGCAATGATCTGGTACTGGCCGCGGCGTATGTAGCCGGTGTAAGCCGAGCATTCTGTATTGGCGGCGCGCAAGCCGTGGGCGCGCTGGCTTTTGGCACAGAAACCGTGCCTGCTGTGGATAAAATCACCGGCCCCGGCAATGCCTATGTCGCCGCGGCCAAGCGCCGCGTATTTGGTGTGGTTGGCATCGATATGGTGGCTGGCCCATCCGAGATTTTAGTGATTTGCGATGGCACAACCGATCCAGATTGGATCGCGATGGATTTATTCAGCCAAGCCGAGCACGATGAAATCGCCCAAGCGATTCTGCTTTGCCCGGATGAAAATTTCATCCAGCAAGTTGCCGCCAGCATCGAAAAGCTACTCCCCACCATGCCGCGCCAAGACATTATTCGCGCGTCCCTCACCGGCCGTGGCGCTTTAATCAAGGTAAAAGATCTGCACGAAGCCTGCGAAATTGCCAATTATATTGCGCCGGAACATCTGGAATTATCCATCGCTACCCCAGAAGCCTACCTAGCTGAGCTACGTCACGCGGGTGCGATTTTTATGGGCAAATTCACCAGCGAATCTTTAGGCGATTATTGCGCCGGACCAAATCATGTTTTACCCACCGCCCGCACTGCCCGCTTCGCCAGCCCGCTCGGCGTTTACGACTTCCAAAAACGCAGCAGCATCATCCAAGTTTCAGAAGCCGGCAGCCAAAAACTAGGCCGCATCGCCAGCACCCTCGCCCACGGCGAAGGGCTAACAGCCCATGCACGATCGGCGGAATATCGTTTGAAGGATTGATGAGTGAGCAAGCTACGGCGAAAAACCCGCCGTAGCTTGAGGCTTAAAACCCAAATCTTGAAACACGGAGCTTCGCGGAGAAAACGAGATTTTGAGTTCATATTTTTGAGTTTTGAGCATTTTCAAACCCAATAATCTGCCGTTTACTCCTCCTCATCGCACGGGGCTTAAATCCCCCTTGAAGCACGCCGAAGAAAGGAATAAGCGGATCGGGGTTTCGGAAAAGGGGTAGCGGGCTTGCTCCCGAGCAGCCTTTTTCGCCGAGCCGATTATCCGCAGTGAGGGGCGTTCGTGCTGGTCGGGGCGGCCTTCTTTGCTTACTTTCTTGGCCGTTCAAGAAAGTGAGTCCCCCGCGGGGGATTCCCGCACCAAAATCCACGTGCCGAAGGGCACTAGAAATAGGCTTTTGCATCACTTAGCGCTAATTAGATAAAGCCCATCACGCAAAAACACAAACCATCCCCCCGCAACGCAACATTCAATCCCCCCATCCCACAACAGCTAAGCTAAAATGAATCTCACAAATACCGTGCGCCCTAACCACTTTCAAGCTAAAGAATGACCACTGACCAGACCAAGCAATTAATTGAACAACTTGAAATGAAAATCAGCTCATTTCAATATGTGCTCGCCTATCGCAATATCTTTGTGATTAGCTTTTTTAGCTCGGGCGAGATTCTGGATCATAATTATCCTTCGCACGAAACAGCCACTCAGCTTGATCATTTCAGCTTTCTGATCGGACAGGATAATCTGGCTGCAATTAAAGCGCTGATTAAAACTTCGGTGAGCGGCTTGGATGGCTGGAAGTTTTTTAACCGCGATTTAAAACTGCATTTATTTCGCGTTAACCAGACCTTATGGCATATCGAAGTGGGCTCTTTAGAAGAAGAGAACGACGCTCATTACCCTAGCCCCGATTTTGCAAAATTCTACAGCCTGACTGAAACGCTGACCGAATTCAGAGAATGGCAAGATAGCGGCGAAATTGATGAAGTATTAGAGCGTATTCGCAGCCAGCATTTGCCACAAATCAGGCAGGTAAAGGCCACGATTTCAGATCCTATTTTAATTATGTGCCTCGATTTAATCGAAGGGATTGTGGCATCCGCAGTGAATGATAATGGCGATATTGATACCAGCCTATACGCCCTGCTCACGCCATCGGAAGTGCAAGTCGCCAAATTTATTAAAGTAGGCATGTCGACTAAAGAAATTGCGCAAAGCTTAAGCGTGGCTTCCAAAACCGTTGAAAATCACAGAAATAGTTTAAGAAGTAAATTGGGTATCACCAATAAAGGTATTAATCTGCGCAATTATTTAATTAGTTTATCTGCTTAATAAAACCCAAACCTTGAACCACGAAGTTTTATGGAGAAAACCAAGCTTAAAATTAAACTATTTATCTTAAAGAAAACCTATTTTTAATGATCAGTCGTCACACAAAAAAGCCCAGCCATCAATCGATGGCAGGGCTTTTTTCTTTCACTCACTCATTAGCACCGATGGCTTATTGGCAAGCAGCGCCTTTAGTCCATACATCGTTTGTGCCTGGCTCATTACCCTGTGTCCACCATTTATTGGTGTACTCAAAGCCTTTGTGTGAAACCTTAGTACCGCCAGCAGCGTAAACCTGCGTTGCAGACCAAGCAGCTGCTGCGCAAGTGCTGGAGCTACCCGCTTCAAAACTGACAGCAACACTACGTGGGCCAGTCACGTTCACTAGGGTAAATGCGCTGCTGATGGCTTGTGCTACGCCATCTACAGTAATGCTCTTAATTTTGAAATTGGCGTTGGGTGTAATGGTGAAAACCTGATTGGTTTTTTCACGCACTTGCACCACGCCAGAAGGCGCAATCACACCGCCTGTGCCAGCCGAAGCCGTTACCGGAAAGTAAACCGCAGTCGATGGATCATCAATCTTAATGTCGCTGTAATTGCCAGTTACGCCATAGAAATTCTTGGCCGACAAATCAGAGATTTTAGTATTGAGTAAACGCAGCGCCTTAGTATCCCCACCATTGGAAGCTGGGTTTAAGGTAAGCACCACATCAGCACCCTCTTGCTTCAAAGCTAAGGCACCAAAGTTGTAAGCAAATGCAGCTAGATTAACGGTGGTATTGGCCGCTTTAAAGTAATCAACGCTCTTTACCTTGCCCCAACCCCATGTAGTCGGGTTAAGCAGCACGGTGTATTCAAGCGCAGAATAGCTGCCAGTCATATTGCTAAACATGTCGCTAGTTACTTGCGCACGTGTTACGCCCGGTAATTCAATCCAAGAGTAAATACCGCCATCCGCGGCTTGTGTGCCTACAAACAAGCTACCGTTGTCTTGGAATATTTTCAGGTGCTTAAAGCCTAAGCCCGCAGTACCTTGAATCTGATCCAGAACCGGGTTAAAACCAGAGGCTGTTTGCTTGCCTGACCATGCCAATTTATACACCGCAGAAACAGCAATCACTGCGGCAGGATTTGCCCTAATGGTAGCAGCAGAGACTTTCTCAAGCAGAACAGACTGGCCTGCAAACTGCAGCAATGCACCACCTGCGCTATCTGTAACGGCTAAATTAGCCAGCGGGTTAGAGCCGGTCCAGTTACGTAATACCAGCTTATCATTACCCACAACAAAGTCTTTTACTGTGGTCGTGCCACCTGGGAACTGGCTGAGATAAATAGTGTTCTTACCCCCGCCGGTATAAACAATGTCATTCCCCAAGCCTGCCGATAACACTTCATCCAGCGGGCCACCACTGATGGTGTCGTCGCTCGGAGTATCAATTTGCGTATCGTAATTACCAAATTTATGGATATACGTTGTAACGCAAGTGCCTTGCTCATCGCAAGCCACTTTGTTTGTGATCAATAAATCAGCTGCACCCCAAGCGCCGCCCAAATGAGCCGCTGCTAATAAACCAGACATGGTGGCTTTAATGGTAATTGGATTGCCCTGCTCGTCTTTACCCGGCCATGTTTTAGCTAAAGCCTGTGCCCAAGTAATATTTGCAGCCGCTAATTTTTCTGACATCACGCCATAATTAAAACGCATGGCATCACGAATCACATATTCTTGTTTTGCAGGGATTTTTAAATCTGCAAAGCTATTAACGCCGTTTCTACCGGAGAAAGTACCTTCCCAGCGATTATTGTGCGTGCCACGAACTTTATTACCGCCAGAGCCTGGAATTTCAATACTTGCTTCAGTCACGCCATTTGCCCATGTTGAATCAGGCGCAAAAATATAGAATTTATCCAGACTTTCAGTTGCAGAAACATATTTCACCGGTGAGTAATAACCGGTATCAATCATTAATGCTTCACCCAGCTGATAACCAATAAAACCCCATGCATTCAGCGAGCTGTATTGCATTGTTTTAAACATTGCAGTTTGGTCTGCTGCATCTGGATTATAAAGAGTATTAAGACCCAGCTTGGTAAAGTACTGATTTACCGTTGTAGGTTCAATAATCAGGCTACCAGTAGCCGGATCACGAACGGGCAAGCCAGGGACCACTACTTTGGCATAACGAAGAATAGGTGAATTAAAATTTTGCTTATAAAAATCTGCTTTAGCAGGGTCAATACCCGACTCAAAAGCACGCATATTCTCAAGGAAATCCTGGAAAGATCCCTTAGTTGCAGCGGGTGCGGCAGTCGCAACCATTGGAACAGAAACTAATAAACTAGCTAGGATGGTTAAGCGGTGTTTCATTGAATTTTTCATGCGTCTCTCTGTTTAGGATAAATGCTGTTTAAAAAGCAAGTTCTTTATATTTTTTGAAAAATCTAATACGCAAAGCCAAAACCAAGTCTATTTAATTTCTGCACCTCCTTTTGTAAAAATAAATGATTAAGAAAAAACCGTTCTAATTAAACCGTCATCCCCGAATTCCTTTATTGGGAACCCAGCAAAAATACTGGATTCCCGCCCCCGACTACAACATTCAAGGGCAGGCTCTACGCAGAAAACTAAATACATCAGACACTCAAGCAAACCTGCGCAGCCGCCCGTGCGCTGCATTCACGGCTGCCATATGCACATACATGGCCTGCTAATTCAGGTACTGGCTCATAGGCATTACGTAAACCAATCACCACGAGTTGCGCGCCAAATTTAGCCGCCAATTCGGCGACCAAGGCTTTAGATGCCGCTTGTTTGAAATCTTCGCCGGGCAGCGGGTAGTTTTCGATCACGGCCAGAATCAGCTGGCGAGGCTCAACTTTCACCCCGGCAAGCCATCCTTTGGCCTCGGTGTAATCCAGAATACTCAGCCTATCGCTGGCCATGCCCGCGCTTATTTCTGCCGCAAAATAATCAAAAGCTGGTGTGGCTTGATTCGGGCCAATGCCCCGTGGATTCACCAAATTGGCATAATCGGCCAGCGGTGTGGTTTGCAGTACAAAGACTTGCTTATCCGCTTGAATAGGTAAATTACGTGCCGGATCAGCCAAAATTTTTACAGCAGCCTTGGCTGCGGCTTGCTCAACCTTGCGGTTTACCTCTGGATTGAACTCGCTAAATAACGGCATACCCACCAAACGCGCCAGTTTAAAGGCCACCACCCGCTCTACAATCACATTCAGCTCGGCTTCCGGCATACGGCCATCTTCTACCGCACTAACAATTGCACCGATCATGGCCAGCTGGTTTTCAAGATAATTATCGTTGTGATCGTAGTGCTCTTCAGAGAGCATCATCATGTCGATACCGGCTTTAAACGCAATAATAGCGGCTTCTACCGGCGGGAAATTATGGCGAATCGCACCCATATTCATGCTGTCGGAAATCACAATGCCTTTAAAGCCCAGCTTCTCGCGCAAGACATCCTGCAAGATGGCCTTAGATAAAGTGGCTGGATAAACCGGATCAATCTGCGGATAGCAGATATGCGAGGTCATCATCAGCTCAACCCGCGCATCAATCGCGGCTTTAAACGGTGCAAGGTCTTCCACCATCAGTGTCGCCAAAGATTTATCTACCACAGGAATTTCACGGTGCGTGTCGCCGGTGGTGTCACCGTGCCCGGGAAAGTGCTTAGCACAAACGACAATCCCGCCATCATGCGCACCATGCACCGCCGCCCCCACTTGCACCGCCACCTGAGCAGGCACTTCACCAAAGGCACGGGTATCAATAATCGGCGAATTAGGTTTCAAATTAACGTCAGCACAAGGGCCAAGCACACAGTTAAAACCAGCCGAGCGCATTTCAATACCAAATACGCTATACATTTGTGCGCTAAGCGCTGGATTATCGGCACTGCCCAAGGCCAGATTGCCCGGCCCTGTGGTTGATTGCGGGGTCAGCACACTCCATGCACCTTCCTGATCCACGCCCAAAAGCATCGGCACGGCATCTACACGCTGATTCACAATGGCGACCATCGCCTGAGTGAGCTGGCGCGCCTCGGCAAAAGTGGCCGCATTGTCCTGGCTTAAGTAACAGCCACCCAAGTTGTAGCGCTCAATCAAAGGGCGAGCCGCTTCGGCGTCTTTGCCAGGGAAAGCCAGAATAAATAATTGCCCCACTTTTTCTTCTAAAGACCAGCCGCTTATTTTTTGTGCTGCCTGGCTGCGAAACGATTCAAACATACTAAAACTCCAAATTTAAGCAATAAAGGGCCATAGGCCGTGTAAAACACGGTCTGAGGTAAATAAGGAAATAGGTAATTCAGGAAGAAAAATCTGTAGACACAGAGAACACCGAGCGCACAAAGAACACAGAGAAAAACACACGCAAGCATTAGCTCTCGATTTTCTCTGCGTGCTCTGTGTTCTTCCTTATCTCTGTGTCTACAGACCTTTTAAAGATTTGATCAGCGCTTTTTCTTGCGTAAATTGCCCATGGTCAGCGTGACGGCGAAGATAATGATCAGGCCGCGGAAAATCATTTGCTGATCGACATTCAGCCCCATCAGCACCAGACCGTTATTCACCATACCCATAATCAGCGCGCCGATGATGGAGCCCATTACCGTGCCCTTGCCGCCAAACAGGCTAGTGCCGCCAATAATTACCGCAGCCACCACCATCATCAGATCATTTTCGCCCAGGGTGTAACGCGCGCTTTGCAAACGGCCTGAGTAGAGAATTCCTGCCAGTGCCGCAAGGAATGCATTAAGCACCAGCACATACAGCTTGATACGATTGACGTTAATTCCTGAATACATCGCTGCTATTTTATTGCCACCGCTGGCCAGCACTTCCTTGCCAAAAGCGGTGCGGCGCAGTAATACATGCCCCAACGCGGCAATTACGATCATCCAGATAAATAACACCGAAACAGGGCCGATATCCCCAGAGCCAAACACAAATACAAAGGTTTCGTTCTCTACCGGAATCGATTGCAAGGCGGTAATCCAGCGCGTGACCCCAGTGATAATCCCCGCCATACCAAGGGTGACCAGAAAAGATGGAATGCCTACTTTCGCCACAAACAAGCCATTAATCAGTCCACACAAAGAGCCTGCAAGTAAGGCCCCCAACACGGCCCAGCCCATGCCATAGGGCATCAGCATGGCGGCAGTCACTGCGGATAGCGCCACAATTGCGCCAAAAGACAAATCAATTTCTGCGGCAGATAAAACAAAAGTCATCCCCACTGCCATGATAGAAATCATGGCGGTTTGGCGGGCGATATTCATTAGATTACCCGCGTCTAAAAAACCCTTGTCGTGCAGAGTGATCGAAAAAAACAAGAAAATGCCGATAAAAACCAGATAAATAACTGAGCTTTTCCAATCGATCTGGCGGGTAGGAACAAGCCCTGTTTCCGCTTTATTTGCAGTGATATCCATACCATCCCTCTTAGATTTAGGAATTAGATTTTTTTCTAAACCCTAATCTTTTTGTCTGAATGTTGGGTTACTCCGGTTTCTTCGCTAAAACCCGCGAAGAAATCAGCTAACCCCACCTACGCCCTGATCCCTACTGCACCGCAGCTAACAAACGCTCTTCTGTTTGCCCTTCTTTAATCTGCCCGGCAATTCGTCCTTTATTCACGATATAAGTGCTATCGCAAAAACTGGCTATTTCACTGTATTCACTAGAAACAAAAATCACCGCATTTCCCTGCGCTGCGTATTCATTAACGATGCGCATAATTTCGTATTTGGAGCTCAGATCAATACCAAAGGTAGGATCATCCAGCAGCATGACACGGGCATTGGTGCTCATACATTTAGCAATAACTACTTTTTGCTGATTACCGCCGGATAAAAATCTCACCAACTGATCCGCCCCGCTGGTTTTAACATGCAGACGCTTAATCAGGCTCTCAACCAGCTCTTTGCCCCGACCTTCATCGAGTAGTAAGGGAGACGACAATTTATCAAACAAAGACATTAGCATATTGTCAGCAACACTAAAATCTAAAACCAAACCCTGGCTGCGCCTGTCTTCTGGCACAAGGTTAATGCCAAGCTTAATCGCGTCTTTCGGGGTTTTAATTTTAACGCTCTGACCAGAGAGCAAAATCTGCCCTGATTCGATAGCATCCAGGCCAAAAATGGCTTCCAGAATCTCGGTACGACCACTGCCAAGCAAGCCCGCCAAGCCAACCACCTGCCCCGGATACACCTTGAAAGACACATCCTCAAGCACCGACGTCACCACATTGCGTAGCTCTAGCAGAGGCGTTTGCTCGGTATCTACGGCCACGCGCTGCCAGTTTTCATTGGCGTTACGATGGTGGCCCAGCATATCGGCCACCAGCTCTTCGAGATTGGTGCTGATCACAGGACTGCTGCGTACCAAAAAGCCATCGCGTAGCACGCTGACTGAATCGCAAATCTTAAAAATATCGCGCAAATAATGAGTGATATAGATAATCGAAACGCCTTGCGACTTTAGCGTGTTCACCACAGCAAACAGCTTTTCGATTTCTTTATCGGATAAAGATGCGGTGGGCTCGTCCAGAATCAAAACCTTGGCATTTTGCGAAATGGCTTTGGCAATCTCGATAAACTGCTGCTGGCCCATCGTCAGCTCACCAACACTCTGCCAAGGATCAAGCACGATGCCCATTTTTTCCAGCACAGCCAGCGTGGCCAGCTCCATGGCATGGTGATCGACCATGCCACCCCGGCCCAACCAATTGCCCATAAAAATATTTTCAGCCACGCTCATCGTCGCAACGAGACTTAGATCCTGATAAACCATCACAATCCCAGCATCGCGCGCATCACGTGGAGACTGAAAATCTACCGGCTTAGCAAATAAGACCAGCTCACCCGCGTCTCGCTGATAATAACCATTCAAAAGCTTCATCAGCGTAGATTTACCCGCGCCATTCTGGCCCACAATCGCATGCACCTCACCCTGCCTAAGGGTGAAATCAATGCCTTTTAATACGGCATTGCCATCAAACGATTTAGTGAGTCCTCGTGCTTGAATTGCAGCTTCATTCATTGAGGTGAAATCCCTGTTGCTTGCCGAGTAAAACCCAACCCTGTCAACTAAAGGTCAAAAACAGGTCCAAGTCTGGTTTTGTGTAGGGTGTGCATGTCGTCTTTCTTGCTCACACCACTCTTGGTAACGAGCGACTGCGTCGTTGTACACCCTGCGAAACTACCCTGAGAAAACAGTGCATCTCAGAACCATCATCTCGTTCTTATGATTTCTCTATGTGCTGTTTTTAAACTCAGTGTTCTCTGTGTCTACAGACTTAAGGCTGTTATCAACGACTAACTATTATTTTTTTGCTGCCAACGCTTTCACAACAGCATCTGGTGGCTGGCGGAACAGGGCTTTTTGCCACTGCGTAGCCAGATTGGCCGAGGTCACCTTGATGGCGTCCACAGTAACAAAAGCAGGCGTTGGCTTATTGAGCAAAGACATCGCGCCCATCGTGGCTAGCGTTTTACCCATATCGTAGGGAAGATCACTCACAATTCCCGCCACATTGCCGCCCTTCACCATATCCAGCGCATTGGCTGCACCCAGATCCATCGTCACTACTTTTACGTCTTTACGGCCCGCAGCGCGAACGGCTGCGGTCACGCCTTCGGCAATCGCATCCCAAGGCGCGTAAATGGCTTTCACCGATGGATTTTGCGTCAGAATCGCCGAAGCAATCACTTCGCCATCGTTGGGATTAGCAATGCCTTTATCGGCTACCACTTTGATATTTGGGTAACGCGCCAACACTGCTTTTACCGCGTTATCGCGCTGATTCGTCACATAGTAATTGGCCGCGTGATGCATCACCGCCACATCGCCCTTACTACCAATGCTATCTGCCATTAGCTCTGCCGCAGCTTTACCCATGCCAAATAAATCGTCGGTCACAATGCCTGCGTAATCTTTGCCTGCTTTATATCCCTGCGGCGCATTGCTAATAAACACTAACTTCACGCCCTGCTGAGTCGCTTGTTTGAACGCCACCGCACCAGAAACAGGATCAATCACCAGCGAAATAATAATATTGGGTTTCAGTGCTAATACGGTTTCCAGATCGGTGCGCTGCTTTTTTGGATCCATTTCAGCGTCGGTCACCGCCACCACCTTAATACCCAATTCATCAAACACCTTCTTTGCGCCTGCAATCAAAGCGGTCGAAAAATCCGAGGTGGTATGCATCAAAATCGCCGCTTTATAATTTTTACCCTTAAGCTGAGCAACATCCGGTGCCGCCAGCTTCACTTGGGTATAAGAGGTCGGTATTTCGCCATTTGGCCCCACGGTACGATCAACGGCTGCAAAGGCAGAGCTACAGCACAGGGTAAGCAGCAGAACTTTCAAACTAGAGCGCATTTTCCAACCTCAGTACATGGGTGTTTGTAGGTGTAGTATAGGTGTTTTGTAGGTACAGTCAATCACTTGACATAAAAAACAAGCAGATTTTGTTGATATTAATTTCAGCACTACATTTATTGCCGATTTAAGCAAAATCAGATGTATAAAATGGCTCAGTAAACTCTGTTTGCGTAGCTTAATCGATGTGTCTGCGGCCGCTCTGCTCAGCCGCAATACAAAAAAAATTCCTCTGCCTAGGCAGAGGAATAAAATGCCGATTACCGGCAGAGGAAAACAGATATTTATTACTTAGCAGCAATACGCGCATTCCATTTTTTAGCCGCGGTATCCAAAGCTTCTTTAGCCGATTTACGGCCTTCTACTGCAGCTTGCACTTCATCATTAAATTCTTTACGCATCGAAGTATCATCTGGCATCAGCGCTGCCGGTAATGTCAGCGTACGTGCCGCGCCCATTGATTTAGCCGCAGTTGCGCGTGCTACACCCACTGGATCACCACCATTTGCACCGGACATAAAGAATGCACTTTCTGCCGCTTTACGAGCCGATGGGAAGGTTGTGCCCGTTGCTTGCGAGAAGCCCAATTGTTGCTCGCTATTGGTTAGGAACAAGCCCAGTTTTGCCGCTGCTTCTGGTGATTTGTAGCCTTTAGGCGCTACAAAAGACATCAGCCATGCACCCAGTGCCATTTTGCCGTCACCAGCAGGGAATGCCATTACCGCAGTTTTATCATAAGCAGGCTTATTATCTGTTACCAATTTACCCAGAGCGGTTGGGCCAGTGGTCATCATGGCGATTTTACCCGCGCCATAGCCCGCAATTTCTTGCTCGTATTCAAGACGGAAGCTGTCTTTTGGCAAGACACCTTGCTTGTAAAGGTCAGCAAATAATTGAACAGCCTTCACATGCTTAGGACTATTAAATGCCGCTTTACCCTTTTCAAAAATAGGCAGGCCCATATACTGGAACCAAGGAATCATGCCGCCATCGCCGCTCTTGGTTGCCAATTTAGGCGAGAACGCCGCAACACCGGTTTTTTTGGTAATTTCACGAGCAGCGCTAATAAACTGATCAAAGTTTTTTGGATCAGTTTTAATCCCGCTCTTATTCAGAATCTCTTTGTTATATGCAATAACCGATACTGCATTATAAAAAGGGAAACCATAAATTTTGCCATTAACGGTTAAGTCGGCCAAAGCGCCCGGCTGATATTCTGCTTTGTTTTTACCAATTAAAGCATCCAGCGGAATAATCAAATCTTTATGAGCAAATTCATGCGTCCATGGCGTATTAAAATTCACCAGCGCCGGTGGATTGCCTGCAGCAATTGCAGAAATCAGTTTAGGCAGAACCTGATCCCAGTTCATATCAACCCAAACAGCTTCCAGCTCAGGGTTGGCTTTATTAAAACGCTGAACAGTATCGTTCCAATACGGGGCAAATTTGGCCAAGTTAAATGTCCAGAATTCAACTTTAGTCGTATCTGCAGCCTGAGCAAATGTTGAAGACAATAAAGCGGCCAGCATCAACGGACGAACTAATTTAAAACGCTTTGACATGATTCTCTCTCCGATTTTATCAAGTGGACTCTTAATCCACCATTTTTGGAATACGACCTTGTTTTGACTCGACTAGACTAGACTTTCTAAATGTGATGCTTTTTTAAAAAAATTGAACCTTCAAAACACTGAACAGACTTCTCGCGAGAAATACATTTCAATCACTGAAAACAGCACTCATAAAGCGCTTTGCTTAGGTAATCAGAAGCAAAATGTAGGCATTTCATAGGTACAAGTCAAGACATAGGCATATTCGTTGTATTTTTGGCATAGATAGCAGCACAGAATGCTGATGCAGCCTGAATGTAGCGCCGCGCCATAAACTACATAAATCGTTTAAATTACTCACAGAAAAGGGGGAAAAATGGCTAAACGAAGTGAATATGTAGCATATTTGCTAGAACTACTCGCCCCAATGGGCACGCTGCGTGCTAAGGCCATGTTTAGTGGCTATGGCTTGTATTGCGATGAAATTTTCTTTGCCATCGTTGCAGACGATATTTTGTATATCAAGACAGATGCAGAATCGAAGGCAGATTTTTGCAAGCTAGGGTCTGTTGACGTTTAGCTACAGCAAAAAAGACGGCTTAGAACTAAGCATGGCGTATTACCCGCTGCCCGAAGACGCTTTAGAAGAAGCAACAACAATGATTTTCTGGGCAAAAAAAGGCATCGCAGCGGCACTGCGTCAACGCCAACCTCTGAAAAACAAAGGTAAAACATAACAAGCCTCTGTAATACGTAAGCAGTAAAGGCTTCACGACAAAGCGGTTCTCGTAGACAATTAGCCAAGCATGCGGCCTTCGGGAAGAAGCCTGTCATTCAGGCTAAATCTTGATCGCTCGCAAGTATGTCTGAATCTATTTGCAGACGGCCATTGTTTAAATCTACTGCCCCTTGATCAAGAGTATCGAAATGCGTCAGATTACTGTTAGTCGTAATACGCTGGAAACCCAGATTACCGTCACGCTCAATCTTGATGGAACAGGGGTATCGAAATTTGATACCGGCGTGCCCTTTTTTGAACATATGCTCGATCAGGTGGCTCGCCACGGTTTATTCGACATCGAAATCAAAGCGGTCGGCGATTTACATATCGACGCCCATCACACCGTAGAAGACGTTGGCATTACTCTAGGCCAAGCCTTTGCCCAAGCCGTGGGTGATAAAAAAGGCATTCGTCGTTACGGCCATAGCTATGTGCCGTTGGATGAAGCACTGAGCCGCGTGGTGGTCGATTTATCAGGCCGCCCCTGTTTGGAATACAACGTTGAATACACCCGTGCCATGATTGGCGGCTTTGATGTGGATCTGTTTGGCGAATTCTTCAGAGGTTTTATCAATCACGCAGCCATCAGCCTGCATATTGATAACCTGAAAGGCCAGAACGCCCACCATCAGGCCGAAACCGTATTTAAAGCCTTAGGCCGCGCACTGCGTATGGCCGTAGAGCTGGATGAGCGCATGGCGGGCATCACACCTTCTACCAAAGGCACTTTAGTCGGTTAATGCGCCTACTTATCGCCACTCTTGCGCTCATTTTGTCCAACCCAAGCCACGCAGCAGGCAACTGGCTACAATGGGCACAGGATCGCGATTCCAGCAGCTGGATAGACACTGACTCAGTAATAGAGCGGCGCAATCATATTTACTACCGCTATCAGTGGCGCTATTTAAATCTGCAAAACAGCCCGCATGGCGAATACGATAAGCGGCAAACAAGTGCTGCGGTAGATTGCTTGGCAGAGCGCAGCGCCAGCTTAAAACATCTTTTATTGCGGCAAGATGTAGCAATTGCTGAACTTAGCGGCCATGATTTCATCTCACAAGATCTGGCTGGCACCGTACATGCTGTCGCTTGCCTGATCGCGGAGCAGAAAAAACGTGGCACAGCCTTGCAACTGTGTCAGTATCAAGCTGATATCAATCATCCGATCTGCGGCAATGAGGCCCTGATCAAACGCTGAAAATCACCATGAAAATTGCAGTCGTCGATTATGGAATGGGTAATTTACGCTCGGTTACCAAAGCTTTAGAACACGTTGCAGGCGATTTGGCAGAAATTGTGCTAACTGCAGACCCCGCCGTGGTGGCAGCTGCCGATAAAGTCGTTTTCCCCGGCCAGGGTGCCATGCCCGATTGCATGAAAGAGCTGACCGAACGCGGCTTAAAACAAGCCGTACTTGATGCCACCCACAACAAGCCTTTTCTTGGCATTTGTGTAGGCGCTCAGCTTTTATTTGAGCACAGTGAAGAAGGCAATACCGCTGGCCTTGGTGTTTTTAAAGGCAAGGTTGTGCGCTTTCCAAAAGATAAAATGTTTGATGCCCAAGGCCAAAAACTAAAAGTGCCGCATATGGGTTGGAATGAAATGTTTAAGGTACATGATCATCCGCTTTGGGCAGGCATTAATGATGCCGAACGCTTTTATTTTGTGCACAGCTATCACTTTCAGCCCACAGAAAATATTGCCGTTTTAGAAAGCAGCTACCCATATCGCTTTGCAGCAGCAGTAGCAAGGGATAATATCTTTGCTATTCAATGCCATCCTGAAAAAAGTCATCATGCTGGTCTAAGCTTATTAAAGAATTTTGTAAACTGGGACGGATGTATCTAAAAGGTAGATGAATGCAAAATATCTGAATGCAGCGCTTTGCTACATTAAAAGCAAGGAGCTAATGGCAGCGGGTTTCTCAACAATACCCTGCAATTGAGTCCATTCAGAGCAGCCATCCATCGTATTTTTCTTTTATGCTGACTTGTAATGCCTTGATTTAATCATGGCAAAACTTTTTCTCCACACTAAAATAAACCTGACGCCATCATGCTTATCATTCCTGCAATCGACCTTAAAGACGGCCAATGCGTACGCCTACGCCAAGGCGAAATGGACGATGCCACTGTATTTTCTGACGACCCTGCCAGCTTTGTAAGCCACTGGTTAGGCCAAGGCGCCCGCCGCATGCACCTTGTTGATCTAAACGGTGCCTTTGCTGGCAAACCCAAGAATCTATCTGCGGTTAAAAACATTCTCAAAGCAATCAATGGCGAAGTGCCCGTCCAGTTGGGTGGCGGCATTCGCAGCTTAGAGACCATAGAAATGTATCTGGATGCAGGCATCGATTACGTCATTATCGGCACCGCAGCCATCAAGCAACCTGGCTTTTTACACGAAGCCTGCGATGCTTTCCCCGGCCAGATTATTGTAGGCCTAGATGCAAAAGATGGCTTTGTAGCCACCGATGGCTGGGCCAAGATCACTGATCTGAATGTGATTGATCTGGCCAAGCGCTTTGAAGGCTACGGTGTAGAAAGTGTGATCTACACCGATATCGGCCGCGATGGCATGCTCTCTGGCGTGAATATCGAAGCCACCGTCAAACTGGCCCAAGCACTAACTATCCCCGTGATTGCCTCAGGTGGCCTGACCAATCTGGATGATGTTAGAAAACTAGCCGAAGTTGAAGCAGAAGGAATCGAAGGTGTGATTACAGGCCGTGCCATTTATGAAGGCACCATAGACTTTAAAGCGGCGCAAGAATTGGCCGACGAACTGTCTAGCTAAAACCGGGCAGAAAAACGATGGCTTTATGCTCCGTTTTTCTTACCCCCATGCCGCGACAAGGTGCCCATGTCACAACCTGACTGGTATGAATGGGCACAAAATGAGCGAGCCATTGGTGAGTATTTTCTTGCAGAAAATCCACTCTGGTTTAAGCAGGTGTGCCAGCTCCTATTTGACTGCGACCCAATGATGATCCATTTGGTGGCAAACCCCGAAGGCTATGCGCCTGAAGTGGGGAGTATTTTACGCATTCTACCGCAATGCCAATCAGCACAAGATGTACAAGACGTTTTATACAACGTCTTTACCCAGTGGTTTAGCCCGGAATTTGCCGGCGGCCTTAGCCAGTATGCCGACACGGCACAAAAATTATGGGCACTCTGGCTTAACCAGCAACTTGATGACTAACGAAAAAACCTCATGCCTCTCGCCAAACGCATTATCCCCTGCCTCGACGTCACCGCTGGCCGTGTTGTAAAAGGTATCAATTTTGTGGGCCTGCGCGATGCAGGCGACCCAGTTGAAATTGCCAAGAAATACGATGCTCAGGGTGCAGACGAAATCACCTTTTTAGATATCACCGCCTCATCCGATCAGCGCGATATTATTTTGCATGTGATTGAAGAAGTAGCCGCTCAAGTGTTTATTCCACTCACCGTTGGCGGCGGCGTGCGCGTCGTTGATGATATTCGCCGTCTGCTGAACGCAGGCGCAGATAAAGTCAGTATCAACACCACAGCAGTGACCAATCCGCAAATGGTCAAAGACGCCGCGGATCGCTTTGGCAGCCAAGCCATTGTGGTGGCTATTGATGCAAAACAAGTCAGCCTGCCGGGCGAGCCATTACGCTGGGAAGTATTTACCCACGGTGGCCGCAATGCTACGGGGCTGGATGCCATTGAATGGGCCACCCGTATGCAGATATTGGGTGCTGGCGAGATTTTACTCACCAGTATGGATAGAGATGGCACCAAGATCGGCTTTAATCTGCCACTCACCCGTGCAGTGAGCGATGCAGTGGATATCCCCGTGATTGCCTCGGGTGGCGTCGGTAATGTGCAGCACTTGGTAGATGGTGTGATCCAAGGCCACGCCGATGCCGTGCTGGCCGCGAGTATCTTCCACTTTGGTGAATACACCATACGCCAAGCCAAAGAAGCGATGCGGGCGGCGGGGATCGAGGTTCGTTTATGAGCTGGTTAGATGAAATTAAATGGGATGAAAAAGGCCTGGTACCCGTGATTGCCCAAGATAAAGACAGCGGCCGGGTGCTAATGTTTGCCTATGCTAATCGCGAAGCCGTGGCACTCACTGCCGAAAAAAACACCGCACACTACTGGACTCGCTCCAGACAAAAGCTCTGGCATAAAGGCGAAGAATCGGGGCATTTTCAGAACGTGTCGGCGATTCAATTTGATTGCGATGGCGATGTACTGATTTACCAAATCGAGCAAGTAGGCGGCATTGCCTGCCACACTGGCCGCAGCAGCTGTTTTTTCCGCACCCTGCTTAATGGCGAATGGGTCATCACAGACCAAGTTATCAAAGATCCGTCTGCTATTTATGGCTCTACAAATAAGCCATAAATACAGTAAATAGGTAAAGCAGTTTAAAAATACACCGCGGCATCAGTAAAATGATAGATACGTCGCTAAATCCGCAAGATTTCCATATATTCGCCACATACTTGTAACCTAATAGCAATATAATCAAGCTCTGAATTGCATCAGGAATAGAGATCTATGGTTTCCGCAGACATTTTAGAACGCTTATCCGCCACACTAGCCAGCCGTCGTGGCAGCGACCCCGCCACCTCTTATGTTGCTAAATTGTTTCATAAGGGCACGGACGAAATCCTGAAAAAGGTGGGTGAAGAAGCCGTTGAAACGATTATGGCGGCCAAAGACGGCGATAAGCTGCATATTGTTCGCGAAGTTGCTGATCTATGGTTCCACACGCTGGTACTGCTTGAGCATATTGGCCTTAGCCACGAAGATGTACTGGCAGAATTAGCCCGCCGTGAAGGCATCTCCGGCATTGATGAGAAAAACGCTCGCAAGGAGCTATAAGCAATGAGCGATTGCCTGTTTTGTAAAATTGCGGCTGGCGAGATCCCCGCTAAAAAAGTGTTTGAAGACGATGATGTAATCGCCTTTCACGATATCCATCCTGTAGCTCCTGTGCATCTTTTGCTGGTGCCCAAAATTCATATTGATTCTTTAGCCCATGCGACAGCGGAGCATCAGGCTTTGCTTGGTAAAATGCTATTACTCACCTCAAAACTGGCTGCGGAGCAAGGCTTAAGCGATGGCTATCGCACCATTATTAATACAGGGCATGGCGGTGGGCAGACATTCTTCCACCTGCATATGCATATTATTGGCGGCACGCCGCTATCCACGCATGTTTCAGAAATCAGCACACAATAAAGCATAGGAGTTATACATCATGGGTTCATTCAGCATCTGGCACTGGTTAGTGGTACTGGTGATTGTTGTTTTAGTGTTTGGCACAAAAAAGCTGGGCAATATCGGTAAAGACTTAGGCTCGGCCGTCAAAGGCTTTAAAGATGGCATTAAAGACGGTGAAACACCGGCGGCCAAAACAGAAGATAAACCTGTCGATATTAACAAACCCTAAGGCTGGCCCGTGCTTGATGTAAGTTTTGGCGAGCTAATAGTTATTGGCGCCGTCACCTTAATCGTCGTTGGCCCAGAGAAACTCCCTAAAGTTGCACGCACAGCTGGCGCTTTGCTTGGCCGTGCACAGCGCTTTATCTCGACCGTAAAAGCAGATCTGGATAAGGAGTTTCAACTGGCAGAATTAGCCAAGGTTGAAGCAGAAATCCGTGCCGAGGCCTCAGCGCTTAGCCAGACCATCCACCAGCCCTTAGAAGAAGCAGCTCAGGCTCTATCCGATCCGCCCCCGGAAGAAGCAATTCAAACCGATCAGCAAGCGGCTCAAGCGCTCGCTGCAAAAACGGTTGAGATTCCGCCCGGCCCTCAGGGTGATTTATTCGCTCCTCCCGCACCTCCTCTTTCAGGCTCCAGGCCAGATCGGCGTTAAACAATGACGGATAACCTCCAGCCCCTCTTAGTGCATTTAATCGAGCTGCGTACGCGGATTGTGCGTATTGCTGCGGTTTTCTTAGTTGGATTTATTGCCTGTTTTGCTTTTTCCGAACAGCTTTATGATCTGATGGTGGCCCCGCTTGCCCATGTTTTGCCCAATCAAAAACTAATTACCATTGGCATTGCCTCACCCTTTGTTTTGCAAATCAAGATCTCCTCGATGGCGGCGTTTATGCTTACGCTGCCGCATACCCTCTATCAGGTATGGGGCTTTATTGCTCCGGGGCTTTATGCCCATGAAAAAAAGCTAATTTTGCCGCTGGTGCTGGCATCCACCCTATTGTTTATGTTGGGAGTGGGCTTTGCCTATTTCCTCGTTTTTGGCGTGGTCTTCTCCTTTATTGTTTCTGTTGTACCGGCATCCATGCAATGGCTGCCCGATTCGGGTGAGTATCTTGATTTTGCCATCGGCATGTTTATCTCGTTTGGCGTAACCTTTGAAGTGCCCATTCTGGTGATTGTGCTGGTGCGGATGGGTTTTATCAGCATTGCTAAGCTGAAAGAGATTCGTCCCTATGTTATCGTCGGGGCCTTTGTCATCGCCGCTGTTGTTACGCCGCCTGATGTGGTATCTCAATGCCTGCTGGCTATCCCGCTCTGGTTATTGTTTGAAGCAGGTGTGCTGGTTGCAAGCTGGCTGTACCGACCTCCCCAGAAAACTATCGAAAGCGCCCCATGATTCCGCAACTCCGAATATTCCAAACCCTGCTGTTTTTGCTTGCCGCAGTGCCCTGCGGCATTCCTTTTCGTTATCAGCCCAATCCAGTATTTCCATCCGAGCTAGCCGCTTTAGTCTTGGCAATCCTGATGGTGCTCACCGCCACCCTGCTGCCTCGCCGTGAGAAATCCAGCCCGCCCTATGCCAGCCTAATCTGGTTTGGCCTGGCTGCCGTGATTGCGCTGCAAATGGTGTTGATGCCGGTGTTGTATTGGTCTGATCGCACTGAGCCTATTCTCTATGCGCTCACCGCAGCATTCTCGGTGTGGGCCTTGGCACGGGCAACAGATCACTTTGGCAAAATGCAACTCGCTACCTACTTTGCCTGGGGATTACTCGCGGGAGCGATTTTCAACTCTGCGGTATCCATACAGCAGGTGATTGAGCTAATCCAAAATGGCCCGCGACTCATCTTTGGCCATTTAGGGCAAAAGAATTTATATGGGCATTATTTAACTTGGGGGCTTGCCGCCGCCGCATGGTTAACCGCCGAGAAAGAACTGCCTAAAACTTGGTTCTGGCCCGTAGCAGTTTGGCTGGCGCTTGCCATTGCCTGGAGCAGCTCACGCTCACCGCTCATGTATGCCAGTGCATGGCTGGTATTTGGGTTGTTGTCGGCATGGCTGGGCAAAGACAGCGTACGCCGCTTTGGCTGGTTGCTCACAGCCTGCGCCGTGCTAATTATAGTGATGCAATTTGTCGCCCCCTGGGTGAACGATGCTTTGCAATCGCTGCTACACGCTAAAAATGAAGTACCTACAGGGCTTGATCGCCTCGATTCCAATGGCTCGCGCCGCTTTGTTGAATGGCAAAAAGCGTGGATCACTTTCCTGGCCCATCCTTGGCTGGGCATAGGCTGGGCAGCGTATCCATCACAAAGTATTGCCCTGCAAATCAATCCTGCTTTTGCCATTGTGCAAGAAAGCGTGCTGTTTACCCACGCACACAATTCGCTGCTCAATATCATGGCCGAAACAGGCTTGGCAGGTACTCTGGTGATGGCGGGCGGCATCCTGTGGATGTTTGTGGCCTTACTGAAGCGTGAACACGATCCAGTCAAAATCTTTGGCGCGGCGATGGTCATCGTTTCGGTGCTGCATAGTCTAGTTGAATACCCTCTTTGGTATTACCACCTGCTCGGCCCCTTTGCATTAGCACTGTTCTTTATGCGCTCTGATGCACCTCGCAAGCTACAGCTACCTGACTGGGTAGAGCGTGCAAGCCTTAGCACTTATGGCGTTGCAGCGCTGGCTACCGCAGTATTTGGAGGCCTGCTCTACATCCAGATTTACCCGATTATGGATCCATCCGATAAAGCAGCAGAAAACGCTGGCCGGATTAAGACTTTGCAAAAACTAAAGCAAAATCCATTAATCGATTTCTATGCTGATTTTGCGCTGTCTAATTATATTGTAGCCAGCAAGCAAGACATGCCGTGGAAGCTGCAGATTTTAGACAGGCTCAACCAAGTTCGCCCTTACCCTAGCCAGCTCAGTGATCAAGCCATTATGGAAACGCTCAGTGGCAATAGCAGCAAAGCCCATAAGCTAATGCGCCAGGCTGCGTTTTCCTACCCGGAAAGCCTAGATTACTTCCGTGAAGCGATCCTGGAATTTAAAGAGCCAGAAGTACGCGCTTTAATCAAGGAAGTGGAAGACGCTGAGAAGTTGTTTGGAAAGGAAAAGAAGTAAGGAAAGATGGGGTTTCTCCCCATTAGCTCAGCTTAAGAAAAATGAGCCGGAGTGATGCTCCCGTAAGGTGGGTTAACGGGGTTGTTCGCCGATTTTAGGTGGACAAGCTCGCGTAACCCAACCTACGAATTCCCTAAAGTTGGCAGGACGAGGGTTTCTCCAGCTGTTGCAATCTACACAGCAAGAGCATAAATAAAAAACTCACGATTGCCATCGCCGCCTGTGATTGGGCTGGCGAAGTAATTTTGAACTGTAAATCCAGCCGCCTCTGCGGCTGTTTTTATTTTGTCTTCTACCTGTACGTAAAGGCTTTCATCTTTCACGATGCCGCCACGGGCAATGCCTGCTTTGCCTACTTCAAACTGAGGCTTTACCAAAAACAGCAGCGTGGCTTGTGGCTGCAACATGGAGCGCAGTGCTGGCAGAATCAGCGTCAGCGAGATAAACGACACATCGCCCACAATCAATTGCAGCGGCCCATCTTGCACCCCGGCAATCAGCTCGGGTGCTAAATGGCGGGCATTGACGCCCTCAAACTGCACCACTCTGGCATCACTGAGCAGCTTTGGGTGAAGCTGGCCGTGGCCCACTTCCACCCCAATCACTTTGCGTGCTCCCGCTTGCAGCAAACAATCCGTAAAGCCACCGGTAGAAATCCCCACATCGAGCACCAGCCAGCCAGCCACATCCACACCAGCCTGCTCTAAAGCGCCCGCCAACTTAAACCCGCCACGGGAAACAAAGCGATCGCTCTCGTCGCTCGCTACGACGAGCGGCAGATCTTTTGCGAGCTTCTGACTGGCTTTGGTCATGATCTTGCCAGCACAGCTTACGCGGCCTGCCTCAATCATGCCTTGCGCAGCAGTACGAGAAGGGGCGAGCCCCTGCTCTACTAATAAAACATCCACACGCAACATTAATGCACCGATTTCTTTTGGCAATCTTTAGCAATAATGGTGGAATTGCGCTCTAAAAAGCTATCGTTGCCCTTAGTCCACCACTGCCACTCACCATTACCCCAAGCTGCGCCACTGGCCGTGCGCTGCTCATCCAAATCATAAATACGGCCATCAACACGCAAACGCACATGCGCCATATCGGCACTAGAGGTCACGTAAAATGACGCGCCACTTTTGCATTGATACGAACCTGTAATTTCATTGGGCGTGGCGTAAGCCATACCGCTAAGCAAAACTAAAACCAGTGCGCGGAGCATTAGAATTTCTCCGAGGCAGCAAGATAGCGCCATTTTCCCGGCGGTAAATCACCCAGTAAGACGCGGCCAATACGAATCCGTTTTAGCCCAACCACTTCTAAGCCGACTAATTCACACATGCGGCGAATCTGGCGCTTTTTGCCTTCTCTCAAAATAAAGCGCAGCTGATTTTCATTTTGCCAGCTTACACGAGCAGGCTTCAGCGCCTTGCCATCAAGGCTTAAGCCATGATTCAGCTTTTTCATCCCCTCGCTGGAAAGCTGGCCTGACACACGCACCAGATATTCTTTTTCAACATTCGAGTTCTCACCGATCAAGGTCTTTGCCACGACGCCATCTTGCGTCAGCACCAGCAAACCTACCGAATCGATATCCAAACGCCCGGCAGGTGCTAAATCGCGCATATGCGGCGGCACAAAGCGAATACCGCTGGTGTCCCCCTCCCAATGGTTATCCGGCACCACCAGCGCTACCGCAGGGGTGTAGCCTTTTTCTGCCTGACCAGACACATAGCCCACCGGCTTATTCACCAAAATGGTCACACGCCCGGCTTGAGTGGCTTTTGCCGCAGGCTCTAGCGTCACGGTCTGGCTAGGTAAAACCTTGCTACCCAATACATCCACCACCACGCCATCGACCTTTACCCAGCCCTTGGCAATATATTCATCGGCCTCACGGCGCGAGCAAAGACCTAGTTCAGCTAAGCGCTTTGATAAACGTAATTCTTCCATACACTGTTATCCTTTCATTCCACTGACCATGCTTGCCTGAAATTCTAAGCAGGCAAGCTGCATCTTTCACAAGGGCATCGCGCATCAAATAAACATATTTTGATTAAATACAAATAATCGCAATACTCAAGACGAGCACATGTCATTAAGATGCAGAACTCACCATTTTCGCACGAGAGAGCCCTCACGATGGAATATCTTGCTGTAAAACATCTACATATGCTGTTTATTGCCCTATCACTAGGGCTATTTTTACTGCGCGGGGGATTAATGCTGGCTGAATCTGCACGCTTGCAACAACGCTTCTTTCGTATTACCCCGCATATTATCGATACTGCACTTTTAATTAGTGCAATAAGCTTAGCGATGATGTATCCGGGGCCCAAAGCATGGCTGGGTGCCAAGGTAGTTGGCTTGCTGGTGTATATTGTATTGGGGACGATTGCACTAAAACGCGGCAAAACCAAAACCATCCGCACCTGTGCTTTGATCGCGTCGCTACTCACCTTTGCTTATATTATTGGTGTGGCATTTAGCAAAAGTGCATTCTTGGGATTTGCATAAGATACGCTTTGACAGGTGGGCCAGTAGCTCTTGTGCCCACCGCTACAAAAATTAAATCGTATGGCTAGCCTGCCAATGCCCGGATTTACCGCCTTGTTTTTCCAGAAGACGAATCTGCGACATAATCATGCCGCGATCTACCGCTTTGCACATATCGTAGATAGTTAGCAGCGCCACATTGAGCGCCATCAGCGCTTCCATTTCTACGCCTGTACGCCCGACTGTTTCAGCCGTCACTTCACAACGCACTAGGCTGCCCGCCCGATCAATCACAAAATCAACACTCACACTGGTCAGTGGAATCGGATGGCAAAGCGGGATTAAATCGGCGGTACGTTTAGAAGCCATAATACCTGCAATCCGTGCCACGCCAAGCACATCGCCTTTTTTATGGCTGCCCGTTTCAATTAAATGCAAGGTAGTGGGCAACATGCGAATTTCGCCCACGGCCCGAGCAATGCGGTGGCTATCTACTTTGCTACCCACATCAACCATATGCGCTTCACCATTAGCGTTGAAATGCGTTAGCCCCGATGGCGTATCAGCTTGATTCTGATCGGTGGGCCGGTAAGGCATAGGGATGGTGTCAACCCCAGATAAACGTGCCGCACATACGGCTAAATCATCTTGGGTATTCAGGTTTGGAAAAGCCAAATCAGGGAAATCAACATACTGAAGCTTCAGGCTTTCTTGCCAAGCCGATAATTTAAGCTCCTGCCGCGATAATCTATCCATCAAAGATGGCAATACATCATGCCGCAACATGCAAATCGTTGGATGGATTTGCCCATCAGGTGTACGTGCTACCACCACCTGTGCTTCGCTCTGCTCTATACACTCTAACAGCCTGCCTACCAAATCAGCAGGCAAGAAAGGCACATCGCAAGGCAAAACCAGCAGATATTCCGCGGGGGACGCCAGTAAAGCAGAATGAATGCCTGCTAAAGGTCCGGGGTGGCCGGGATAAACATCGCGTAAAACAGGCGAGCCAAAGCGCGCATAATCGGGCAAATTCCGATTTGCCGAGATCAAAATATGATCCACAAGCCGAGTCTGCCGCGATAGTGCTTCTAAGCTCCATTCAACCAAAGGTTTACCTGAAAGCTCAACCAAGCCTTTATCGCGCCCGCCCATACGACGCCCTTCACCGCCAGCCAGAATGACTGCATCCAAAATCATCTTAAACCACCCTCAAGTACTGCCAGCGATCGAGCGCGCTCTGATCGCTCTCTCGTGCATCAACCCATTCCAGGCAAGCGCCACTCCCTTCTTTTTTCCAGAATGGCGCCTGTGTTTTTAGAAAATCCATAATAAATGCATTGGCTTCATATGCAGCCTGGCGATGAGCTGATGCCGTGAGTACAAGCACAATTTGCTCCGCAGCGCGTAAATCGCCTACCCGGTGAATCAGCGTAACCGCCTGTAAAGGCCAGTGATCACACGCCTGATCAACAATTTTGACCAGTGATTTTTCTGTCATGCCCGGATAATGCTCAAGACTCATCGCAGTAATGCTGCCATCCAGATCCCGCACCCGCCCGACAAAAGCGACCATCGCGCCCATCTCGGCCCTGCCATCAAAGCGAGCGTATTCGGCAGCAAAATCAAAATCTGCACTTTGTACTTGAATTCGGATCTCAGCCATCATCCCCCCGTCACAGGCGGAAAAATCGCCACCTCTGCGTGGGCCGGAATCAGCTCATGCAAGCTCGCCATTTCCTGATTAATGGCAACACGAAATACCTTACTCCCCGACAGTTCATCTGCCCAAACCCCACCACGCTCTACCAAAATAGCAATCAAGGCCGCAACCGTAGCAGGCACAGGCAGGGGCAGCGCTTCTTCGCTACAAGCAAATACATCACGCAACCGGGCAAAATATAAAATACGAATCATTGATTAAGGGCCTAAATTACGAATATTTCATTGGCCTACCGTCAGTAAACCAAATGTCTTTTTAGCGAGCTTACCCGCCGCGGCCAGCGGATCCTGACGAATCGCGCGCTCTTCATCGGCAATCACCAGATATAAGCCATCTAAAGCTTTGCGTGTTACATACTGCTCCACAGTTGCGTCTTCAGCTTTCAGCAAACCCAACCCTGACGCCTTGGCAGCTAGCGTATTGTATTGCTGAGCCAACTGCAGCTTTGAAGTAGTTTGCCGTACTACCGGTAAGAATTGTTCAGACAACTGCGCCTGGCTTACCGATTTAAAATATTGCGTAGCGGCATCATCTGCGCCTAGCAAAATATTTTTTGCGTCTTGCACGCTCATTTTTTTAACCGCATTAATCAGTAATTGCTTAGCACGGGGCACGGCGGCTTCTGCTGCGCGATTCATCGAGATTTGCAAATCATCGATCGATGGCCCTAAGCCTAAAGTGCGCAGAATCGGCTCTACCTGGCGCATCGTATCTGGTAAGGGAATACGGACTTTTTCGTTGGCTAAAAAGCCATCGCTTTTACTCAATTGCAAAGTGGCATTGCTCACGCCTTGCATCAACGCTTCTTTTAAACCACCTGAGGCATCACGCTCGGAAAGTAAATCAAAACCACCTGCCAATACGGGCAGCGCGAGCAGGGAAAGTAAGCCAAGTAAAATGCTACGCCGAAGATTCACTTTCATATCAAGATCCCGTAATTAACGCGAGTCTTACGTAAATGGAATAAATTGCAGCATAGCATTAATCCCCCGATTCAACGCATGCCATATAAAGGAATAAACGTCACTTTATCTCCGACACTAATCGTTTCGCCCACGGCAATATCCACTAAACCCGTTCCCCATACCACAGATGTTAATACCCCCGAGCCTTGCTGAGGGTAAATCTCTACCTGCCCCTCACTATTTAATCTGCCCCGCAAAAATTCGCGGCGATTGCCGGTTTTTTTCCATTCAAATGCAGCGCTTAGCTTAAAGCGCAATGGCTCTGTATTTAAACAAGCCAGCCGAGCCAATAAAAAAGGGCGAACTAATAAAAGAAAGGTAACAAAACTAGAAACAGGATTCCCCGGTAAGCCAATAAAATCGCACTCACCAATTCGCCCATAAGCAAATGGCTTGCCCGGCTTAATAGCGATTTTCCATAAATCTAATGTGCCAAGCTGCTCTACCACCGCTTTAACATGATCTTCTTCGCCTACCGAAACGCCGCCCGAAGTAATCAGCACATCGTGCTCTTTAGCGGCCTGCTGCAAAATATTTCTAGTCAAAGAAGCATCATCAGGAACAATGCCCAAATCGGTGACGATGCAATCATCTAATAAAGCAGTAATTGCATAGCGGTTTGAATTATATATTTTGCCTGCCGTCAGCGGCTGGCCCGGCTCCAGCAGCTCGTCCCCCGTCGATAGGAGCGCTACTTTCAAGGGACGCTTTACAGATAGCTCCGCCACGCCAATCGACGCAGCCAGACCAATCGCCGCTGCGCTTAAGCGACTGCCAGCGGGCAGGATCACCGTGCCTGCTTCAATATCCTCACCGCGCAAACGAATATTGGCGCCTAGTTTTACTTTTTGAGTGATATAAACCAGCCCATCCTCACAGCGACAGTCTTCCTGCATGACCACCACATTCGCCCCTGCCGGAATAGGCGCACCTGTAAAAATTCTAGCGGCGTCCCCCAAACCCAATGCCTGGCCCACTTCACCCGCAGCAATTCGCTGCACCAGCGAAAAACAAGCGCGCCACTCCTCACCCATATTCAGTGCATAGCCATCCATGCCACTATTATCGAAAGCAGGCACAGCCATTTGCGAAACCACATCTTCAGCCAACACGCGGCCACAGGCCTGATTTAAAGATAATGTTTCAGCAGCCTGTGAAATACGGGCTTGCGATAATAAACGGGATAAGGCTTTATCAAAATCCAGCATGGCAACTCGCAGCAATAAACGCTGCAATCGCTGCAGCTTGGTTAAGATCGAAAACAGGCAGGTGACTATCCGGCGAGAAATCGCTGGCAATGGCGATGATGTGCTCATCATCTAAGACGGGAAAACCGGCACGACAGACTGCTATTTTGGGGATAGCGGCCGCTTTAAAGCCTTCTACCAAAACTAAATCTACCGGCGCTAAGCAGGGCAGCAATTCATTAAGTGGCAAAGCCCCCTGATGCAGCAGCGCAAAGCCTTGAAGCGATGCCAGCAATACCTCCCCTGCACCCGCAGCCCGAAAGCGCGCGGTGTCTTTGCCCTCAGGCTCAAACTGCACTGCATGATGGGTATGCTTGATCACGCTCACTGAGAGGCCCAGCAGCGCTAATTCTGGCAGTAATTTTTCTATCAGCGTGGTCTTACCACTGCCCGACCAGCCTGCAATACCTAACACACACTGAGCAGAGGGCAGCGCAGGCGGCGGATCAGATTCAAACGGCAGCTGCGAGGAGAAGTTTGGTTTAAGAGAAATTTCACGCATTTTTAAGGCAATAACTCCTTATTTTAAAAAGAGTGCATGGAATATCGCTCAACCCAGCGCTCCTGCTGCTGGCCAGCTTTGCCTCACTCTTCATTAAAGCTTGATAGAAAAATCCTGCGCAGGCAAAGCGCTGACAAGCGGCTGAAACTGCTTAGTTTCATCATCAAAGCCCAGCAAAGCGCCGTGCTCAAAATCAAAAAACCAGCCATGCACGCTCAGTGCATCAGTGCCCAAACGCTCTTTAATCCATGGGAAAGTTTCAAGATTATCTAAAGAATCACGGATCGCTTCCAGCTCGCAGGCGCGATACTGGATGGCTTTATCCGCGTTAGGCAGTTGTTGCAGGACACGCTCTTTTGCCTTGCTGGCAATATGAATCCAGCGGCCAAGAAAATCATCTTTCTCTACAATATCCGAGCTATCCATCAGCCCTTTAATACCCCCACAGTGGCTATGCCCAAGCACCACAATACGGCTGACATTCAGCACAGTAACAGCGTATTGCAAGGCTGCAGATACCCCTTGATTGGTAGTCCCCTGCTCAAAAGGAGGCACCAAATTGGCCACGTTGCGAATAATAAACATCTCGCCAGGCGCACATTGGGTCAGGATGGCGGGATCAACGCGGGAGTCACAGCAGCCTATCAACACGGTGGTTGGTGTCTGGCCTGCTCGTAAACGGTCAAACAAAGCAGTTTCGCCAGCAAAGTATTGCTGTTGGAATTCACGAAAACCTTCAATAAACTGATGCAAATCGGCCATAAGGGTAAACCCGTAAAGAAACGCGCTGATTATCCATCAGTTTGCGATAAAAATCGCTGTATCTATCGTAATGACTTACAAAATTTATGCATTTTTAGTATTTTTCAGGCTTAATCCAAGCCCTGCCGGCGTCATGGCTGCACTGTTTTATCAGCAAAATTAAAAATGGCCAGCATCGCTGACCATTAAGTATTGCTCTAAAAGAGCATGCCTCTAAAACAATACCACAACAGAATTAAGCAACGGCTGGCTCTGTGCCTGGCAAAGTGTAGCCTTCAATCTTGGCTGCATTAACCAAGGTTTGCAGGTACTGATTCATTGCACGGCGTGTGGCCATATTGCTTAAAAACTCGGCCAACTTTTCTTTAACTTCATCAAAAGAAACGGTTGCACCTTCTACTTTGCTGCCTGCGCGAATAATATGCAGACCAAACTGAGTTTCTACCAGATCAGCAGCCACTTCGCCGTCATTCAAGCTAAATACCGCTTGTTCAAATTCAGGCACCATTTGACCGCGGCCAAACTGGCCCAGATTGCCGCCTTGCTGGCCAGACGGGCAAGCTGAATGTTCAAGAGCCAGCGCTGCAAATTTTTCCGGATTGGCTTTTACATCGGCCAAAACCGCATTGGCGGTTGCACGAATCGCGTCTAAAGAGCCTTCTTCGCTTGGCTTAAACAAAATATGGCTGCCTTCAACCATTTCACCACGCACAAAAGACTGTGGATTATTATCGTAATATGCCTGACAAGCGGCCTCGTCTGCATCTGGCACTTTTACTTCTGTTTGCAGCAATAAACCAATGGTTTCTTCCGGGCTGCCCGCTTCAATAGCAAGGCCAGCGGCGCGTTGCAGCAACAGCTCGCGCAAAATCAGCTCTTGAATGGTGGCATCCAACATCGATGGTGCATCTTGATGGTGCTGGCTTTCAGCTTCGATCATTGCATCGGTAATTTCAACGCCATTAACGGTGATACTCATCATCTTCCTTGAATGCTTTATTAGTTAAGAAATTGACATGGGGGCTGAATGCACGCATTTCCAGCCCCCACAGAAAATTCCTCAAACCAATCAATCAAAAAAGTCCTACATGCAGCTCGTCAAACCAATTAATAAAACGCTCAACATCTTCACCTGCGTATACCGAGCCGTGCTGCGGGCAAATCATATCTATCTTTAAGCTAGCCACCTTCTCACACCAGGCTCGCTTTGCGGTGTTAGAGCCCATCCAGCGCTTATGAAAGCTTTCTGCAAAACGAATATGCCGATCGAACTCAGTCACAAATAAATCACTATTACCCTCAGGCAATAATGCAGAGCCGATGTCGGCGGAAAACAAAATCTTAGCCAGTGGGTCATACAGATGAAAACAGCCGGGCGAGTGTAGATAATGAGCTGGAATTGCATTTAAATGCGCACTACCCACCACAATCTCCCGCCCTAAATCCGAAATGGGGCTCATGGTTTCTGGCTTGCCGCCAAAATGCGGTACAGATGTCACCCATAGCTCAGAAATATGACACTTCATTTCTGGATTAAATTCTAACCAGAGGGCAAGTGAAGAAACCACATCCGGGTCTTGATGCGAGGCAAACATACCTTGAATTAATCGCGGATCAATCACGGTACTCACTGCAGAAAACACCGCTGGAAAAATCTCTAAGCCACCGGGGTTGGTAATTAAAGCCTCACCCGTATTGCTGATCACGTACTCATTGGTATCTATTAAATAATTGGGCCGCTCCGGATCGCGTGAAATAGCAAACCAACGATGATCGTCCTGCTCAAACAGTATTTGCGCTTTCTTCATTTCATCTTCCCAGAGATACGCCTCAGTTCTTCTAACCTTGGTACGATAGAATCCACTTTTCGGGCAAAATCATTGGATAGCTCTGCCAGCACATTCGAATGCTCGCCCGAATAGGCCGATTCAATTCTGGCTGCACGCGCAATAACCACACCAAAAACACAGGCTTGGTAAGCTTCATCAATATATTCTGCCAAGCGCTGATGCACCATGCGTAAGCGTTCAGAATTCTCATCTGCAGCCTTACGGTTTCGTCCAAGTGTTTCCGCCAAATAGCACGTGTTTTCAGTAGATAGCTCGGAGGTGTGCGCCAACATTTGACTGCGCCGGTCCTGGATCATGCTGTGCGACGACTCTGCCAGCATATCTTGGCTGGCACTACTCAGTCGGTTCATACTGCCTTGTAACTGCAAAGATAATTCACGTAACTCACCAGAAATCACCCCAAAGCCCCGCGCCATACGGCCCGCTCTTTTAGCCAATAAAATCGCGTTTAAACCCATTAAATTAATCTCAAAACAATTCCAAATCACCATCTTGATATTCTCATTAATCAAAACGGTGTTTTGTAATTCAGCTGCGATATCCGCCATGAGCTAGCCTCCGTAGCTCGTCCCCAATAACGAGCTATTCCTTTATAGATCACTAAGTCGGCGGAAAGAAGCGTAAGCACTCATCAATCAAAAAACTGACTATATAAGTGAGCAAGCCGCTCTTGGCAAAAAAATAGGCCTTCCGAAGAAGGCCCATTTAAAAACTAAGCGCTATAAAAAATTAATATGCCTTACCGCTAGTCACTTTCTCAGATTTGATCTTCCACTGCCCGCCCTGCTTCACCATCTCTAAAGTTTTGCCCACCACATCGGTGTAATCCTTAGATTTATAGCTTTGGCTAAAGCTTGCTTCTGCTTGGGTTTCGCTTATTTGTTTCAGCTTCATTTTATCCAGAGTAATCGTCAAATCGCCCTGCTTGGCTACACGTGCACGACGGAATGCTTTCCATTTATCCACACTCATACCGTTGCTTGGTACAAAGCTATCCGCATAAAACGCTAAGTAATCATCAACCCGCTTCTCTGCCCAAGCTTTCGACCATTTATCAGCCAGATCATTACCAAACTGCGTTAGATCTTTGCTCACGGGTACGGCATCTTTAGGCACTTCAGGGGCTGCAGCGGCAGGCGCTAGCGATGGGCGATTCGCCATAACCGCATCCCGGTCCATATTGTACGCAACAGGCATCTCTGCGCTGCAGCGCACGCGCTCATCATCCAGCTGGTTGTCACTAAGTGCTTCCGGCATTGCGGCTTCCAACGGAACCAACTTTAATGCAGAAAGCAATTGATGAGTCTGCGTTAAAATACCTGCCTCAGACGTTTTCAAATCATAAACCGCAGCCACAACCGCACGTTTAGCAGTAAATAATTCGTTTTCTGTATCTAATAAATCCAATAAGGTGCGCTGACCAATATCAAATTGCTTACGGTAAGCATCACGTGATTTTTCAGTAGAAAGCTGATGCTGATCGAGGAACTTCATTTGCTCGTTCAGGCGACGCACATCATTCCAGGCAATTTGCGTGGTTTGACGAATATCACGGCATGTTTTATCTCGCAGCTCGTAAGCCGAGTTAAGCTTTTCAACTGCACCACGCGTACGTGCACTATCACGGCCACCGCTGAACAAGTTGTAATTCAAATTAAGCTGAATCGTGCGATCTTGAAAAGTGCCGTTGATATTATCGCGATCGCTATCAATCGCTTGCTTAGCAACTAATTCAAGTTTTGGATAGTTATTTGACTTGCGGGTTTCTGCATCACTACGGGCCGAGCGGATATTCGAGACCGCCGCCAAAAAGCCTGGGTTCTGTTTTAAAGCCATTGCTAAAGCAGCATTGCCTTCCTTAGGCAAAGCCGCACGTAAATCTTGTGCGGGAGCTAATGAGGCAGCAGGGGCTTCACCTACAATCCGTTGGAAACGTGCAGATACATCGTGCAAATTAGATAAATCTGTCAGCCAGTTAGATTCAGCCAAAGCTAGACGACCAGAGGCTTGTTCTAAATCAACCCGTCGTCCTACACCGGCTTTAACCCGCTCTTCGATCTGGCCTAAAATTTCTTTGTGTAATGCGTAATTATCTTGAGCAAGGGCAACCAATTCCCGATAGCGCAGCACATCCTGATAGGCGCGCACACTTTCATACGCAACCTGATCTGATGAAGAGAGCAGCTCGTAATAACGAGTGAGCCTTGCATAGCCTAAGCGCTGAACTTCATTGCTTGTCGCAAAACCATCAAATAACATCTGGCGCAAAGTCAGCGAAGCACCGGGATGATTAAATCCACCGGTATCGCCGCTTGGCCGCTTTTGCCACTCTCGTCCGGCGTAAGCTTGAAAATCCACCTGCGGCAAATAACCACCACGTGCAGCAGCAACATCCTCAACTGAGGCGCGAAACTCAAACCAGCGAGCACGCAACTCCGGATTATTAGTAATGGCCCGCTCCGCCGCATCTTGCAAAGTAGCTGGGGCGGCAGCTTGCACACCTATTCCACTGAATGCCAAAGCAAGGGCAAAGCAAAGTTTCAGATTCATATTGATTAATCCCATGTGTAATTCACAAGTAGTACTTTTTATGTAGCAGCTCATTGAGCTGAATTATCTTATTGATTGATACAGGTAAATTATAACCTTACCATTATTCTTTCGCCCATTACATTTATAATTGTAAGTTGGACAATTGTAGTGAATTAACCCACTATAAGAATAGCTCCCTAAAACTATTTAGACAGATGCATCAGCGCACTCCCTATCCCTTACATAAAAAAGCAATCTGGCTCTTTCTTGGCCTATCTTTCGCCTTGCCTGCTGCTTCTAACCTTGACTTTGATCGTTTGCAAAAATCCTTAGTGCAGCGCTGGGGCCAAACCCCCGTTCGCCTATTCAGTGACTGGCAAACTTTGACCAATGATGCGCGTAATGTTGCTGAGCCTGATAAGTTAAAGCGCGTTAATGACTTCTTTAATCGCAGAGTTCAATTTAGCGACGATCAAACTGTTTGGAGTGCTGCCGATTATTGGGCTACCCCCATTGAAACCATAGGCAAAGGCGCCGGAGATTGCGAGGATTTCGCGATCATTAAATATTTCAGTTTAAAAGAACTAGGTGTTGCAAAAGAGAAACTACGGCTTACTTACGTTAAAGCTAAAATCGGCGGTGCATCAAGTAATATTAGCCAGGCGCATATGGTTCTTACCTATTACGCCACGGCCGATGCAGAACCATTAGTCCTTGATAATTTACTAAATGATATTCGGCCTGCCTCACGCCGGCCTGATTTAACACCTGTATTTAGTTTTAATAGTGATGGCATTTTTACTGGTGCTGCCGCACAGCCAACAGGCCCAGTCGATAAACTATCTCGCTGGAAAGATTTAATTTCAAAAATGAAAGCCGAAGGCTATGAAACAGATTAAATATGTAGTTCACAATACAGCACTATAAAATTTGAAACTATTCTATTCAACGGGCATTGAAATACCGAATAAATGCCCAGCTCTAGCAAGGAAATACCATGTCACTCTTTCGCCAGCTCTGGATAATGATCATTCTGGCTACCTTGGTGGCCTTTGCCGGTAGTTTTATTGTGAGTGTCTACACCGCTCGTGGTTATCTAGAGCAGCAGCTCTTTACACAGAGCAACGATAATGCTTCCTCCTTAGCGCTTTCAATGTCGCAACAAAGTAAAGACCCTGCCACGATCGAACTGAATGTAGCCGCTCTTTTCGATACCGGCCACTTTGAGCTGATCCGCTTTAGCGACAACCACGGAAAAACCTTGGTAGAGCGAACAAATAACGATAAAGCCGATGGCGTGCCCAATTGGTTTGTAAAAACTTTTCCCTTGCAAATTGCCTTTGGCAAAGCACAAGTCAGCGATGGCTGGAAGCAAGCAGGTACCATCACCGTCGTCGCCCATTCTCGCTTTGCCTATCAGGCTCTATGGGAAGGCGCAATGCGTCTTTTTGTATGGATTATTGGTGCTGGGCTTGTTTGTGGTGCAGGTTTACAAATTTTACTTAATTGGGTAAAAAAACCAATTACCCAAATGGTTGAACAGGCTGAAGCGATTAGCGAACGACGCTTTATTACCATTCCGGAACCGCGTTATAAAGAATTAAAAAGTGTCGTCAACGCCATGAACACAATGGTGAGCCGCGTAAAAACGATGTTTTCCGAACAAGCTGCACGCATTGATGCGCTGCGCAGTGAAGCCAACCGGGATCCACTCACCCAGCTGCCTAATCGCAACTTCTTTATGGGACGTTTATCTCAAACACTAGAAGACGATGAGGCCGCGCCGAGTGGCATTTTACTCATTATGCGCCTGCATAATTTAGCCGATGTAAACCGCCGCTTAGGGCGGGAACGAGCTGATCAGTTTTTACAAATGGCGGCAGGGCAATTAGCCTCTTTAACAGGACAAGAGCCTGATCGCTTGGTAGCGCGCTTAAATGGCGCAGACTTTGCTTTGCTTGCTCCCGGCCTTGATCGCCAGCAGGGCCTTAATTTAGCCAAAGAGCTTCACCAAGGCTTGGCGGAGCTACGGAGCCATAATTTAACTGACGCAGATGATTTGGCGGCGATTGGCATTGCGACTTATCAGCATAATGACAGTATCAGCCAGCTATTATCCGGTACAGACCAGGCACTTGCCCAGGCAGAAAGCAGCGGAGCCAATGGCACAGGCCATGTCAGCAGCGCCAGTGCCAACCGTGCCTTGCCCGCACAAGACTGGCAGCCTTTGTTGCAAAAAGCATTTAAAAACCACAGCTTTGAGCTGGCTTCTTTCCCGGCCATTTTAATTGATGGACAACCCTTGCACCGCGAGTTATTACTGCGATTACGGCATCCGGAAAGTAATGAATTGCTCACAGCAGGCACATTTATGCCTTTTATCAGCCGCCTTGGGCTGAGTAATACTCTGGATCTGGAGTCAGTCAGGCTGGCTTGCGACGAGCTGAAATTGCACGAAGCCCAGCTAGCGATCAATCTGGAAGCAAAATCGATTGCAGATGAGCAATTTATTGAAGAGCTGCTGGCCATCTTAAGCCAGCATAAAGGTGCAACGCATCGCCTTTGGTTTGAAGTCAATGAGTTTGGCTTCAGAGATGAAATTACCGCCTTAGCTAACTTCGCTCAAAAAATCAGACCATTAGGCTGCAAAGTAGGGATTAAACACTTTGGCCGCCACTTTGGTAGCATTCCTCAGCTTTACGAATTGCAATTAGACTATCTGAAAATTGATGGCAGCTTTATTCAAGGAATTGATCAGCACCCTGGCAATCAAAATCTTGTGAAAGCCATTATCGGCATTGCTTCAGGGCATGACATTCTGACTATTGCTGAACGTGTTCAAACTAAAGGGGAGTGGGATATGCTTAAAACTTTAGGTATTAATGGCCTAAGCGGCCCGATTGCCAGCAAGCCGCTCAATTAATTAATTAAGCCTCATAAAAGCATCAAGGCCAGCAATGCTGGCCTTGATGCTTTTAATTACACATCCGTAATTAATTTACCTTTATTAAGCAGATCTTGAATAATGGCGGCATCTGCTAGGCTGCCATTGCTGGTTAAATCAACGCCGGACAGAATAATCCGCTGATCATCAGCACCCGCATTAAATGGCCCAGAATAACTACCTGCGCTACTCACATGGATAATGGTATCAGTGCCTGATTTTTCAAAATGCAGATACTGCGTCAGGTTGCCGGTTGCCAGCGCATGGTTTTCCCCCTGTAGCAGGTCTCTCAAATCAAGCCTATCGCCCCCTGCGCTATAACTCGCCGTAGTAAAGTCAGTGATTTTATCGATCACAGGAGCACCCACTGCCCCTTTATCTGCCAAGGCCCAGGAGAAGGTATCTGCACCTAAGCCCCCCGCTAACAGATCACTGCCCGCCCCGCCATCTAAGCGATCAGCCCCTACTCCGGCATTGATCACATCATTTGCTGATCCGCCATGAATGATATCGCGCCCTGCTGAGCCAGTAATCGTATCCGAGAGGTTGGTCCCAGAGACTTCCTGTCCACTACGTATCAGGTAATGCCCGTTATTACTTGGATCTTCAATAATATCTTGCAGCTCGGTCAGCACAGGTGCTTGCGTACCGTGGAAGATTGCCATATCTTCAACCCCCAGCGTGACATACGCGCTATCCGCAGTGCCTGATGGTTTAAATTCAACTTTTAAAGCGGCATTGCCTCCTTGTTCCCAATACAAGACCTCTAGGCTATGCATTCCTTCGCTAATCGCGACACCGGTTTGCACACGTGTGGTAGGGGGCTGATTGGCATTGAATTCAAATACCGATTGGCCATCAATTGCAATACGGTAGCCATCATCAGCCCAGACCCGGATATCGTAAGTGCCGGCCGCAAAGTATGCTCCCCCCACCATCCGGATAATCGAATCCGTGGTATTGCCAAAGCTGCTGGTTGCGGCAAGGGCACTGGTGTCGGCCCCCGCATTATTCGCCCCAAGGAAGTTATACAAATTACCCGTGGTAATGGCCGAGCCTGCCGTTACCGAATTATTTGTGCCTAAATTGCCTGTAACCGCGGGAGCAACCCCGTATTTAATTGAGTCGGCAATAAACGTAGCGTCACTTGCCACTGCGCTGGCTTCGGTTTGTGTACCAACAATATTGCTGCCTTGGCGGCCATTAATAACCGAGCTAATGTCGCTGATATTATCAAGATTACCTACCGTATTATCTTGGCTTTGCACGTTATATGTTATGCCACCAGTTTTATCCGGATCATTGTTATATCCAAAGAATTCACCATGCAGGCCAAGGCTGGCATCGGCAATTGCGGAGGTCGACGTAGTCAATTGCAGTGTATTGCCTTGAGCTGGCGGCAGGACATTAATAGTGAGCTGGCTATTAGACAGATCAAGATCGCCATCATTATCAATTAAGGTAAAGCCAATGTTTTCACTGGAGCCAGATGTTTTAAGCACCGGAGGAGTGTAGGTGTATTTACCATCATCCATATCAATGGCAAATTGCCCGCCTAATAAAGTATTTACCTTTAATTGATGAGTCACGGCATCAAAGGTGTATTTATTTGCCGCAGCGCTTGTCACAATCGAATTATTAGCCACATCAAAAGTGTATTTCACACCATCAACCGTAATGTCATTCATATGGCCGCCATCAGCACCAAAGCCTGATGAAGCCCCCGAAATCACACCACCTGTTAGATCACCAGAGTTTGGTAAAACAATGGTGTCCCGCAAAATAGGCGGCAGTTGTGCTAAATCTGTAACGATAATGGCGTTTGCCTCAGACCCGATACCTGTGCCGTTGTAAGCAATAGGATTCAGATTGGTCGCAGTCACACCTGATCCTAAGCCCAATGCCAGAGAGTTAATATCTTTGGTGTTTAAGAAACTAGTCCAGGCCAGCTCTTCAGTCGCATCTAAACCAAGGCTTGGATTAGGTGCACCATCCGAAAAGAAATACCCAATATTCTGCGCACCAGCAATCTTGCCTACATCGTCATAGCGCGCCATCACCTGTCCAACCGCCGCATCATAATTGGTGCCGCCGTTAGCAACGAGAGCGTCCAAAATGACTTTTGCCTCGCTAACACTCATCCATGTTTGCCCGGCACTTTGCTGAGTCGCTGAAGAGCTGCTAAACGTCACTAGCATCACTTTGACATCACCTAAGATATCGTAATCGTCGATCAGCTTAGTAATTGCCTCCTTAGCAACCTGCAGCCTTGTTTTGCCTGGTATTCCACTTGGGTCAGCCATACTTCCAGATACATCAAGCGTTAGGATTAAATTGCTATCTACATTTGGAATCTGAACATTTGCTGTTTTACTCTGCCCAACCGGTGCATCGTCTTCCACATTCACCGTCAGCATAGCTGTGCTGCTCAGGCTACCATCAGACACCTGCACACCAACATTAAATGACTTCACGTCCTCAACGCTATTCACAGGGTGATCAATAGGCCCTTTTAGGGTGACGGTGTAATTGCCCGCATTATCAATCTGAACTTCGGCAATAGTGATAGCCCCAACTTTTGCCACCAGATTTTGCGTACCGCTTCCCGTCCAGACCAAGGCTTGCCCACCCGATGACAAAACATCAGTTGGTGCAATCAAAGAGGTTGTTAATACTGGGCTGTCCGGATCGCTAATCGCGATCGTTCCGGTGCGCACGGCACTATTTGTGGTATCGCTTGGCGAGCCAGTTGTATCAACAATCCCACCCAACAAACCTTCTTCAGAAACCGTAGCACTTGCATTGGCAATCGCTGGTCCGTCATTCACCCCGCTCACATTAATCGTGGCCGTTGCTGGAGACGTATCCACCAAGCCAGTATTATCTTTCGCAGCATAATTAAAACTGGTGCTCCCATTCCAATTTGAATTGGGCTTAAAGTAAACCGTTAAGCTGTTACTGCTGGCTGCTAAATCGGTACCGGCAAGCAGCAATTGCGTCATAGCCACATCACGATACAAGATGCCATTAGCAGGCAGCCCCAGCACACTAAAGCTGGCAACCGTGCCATCGGCATCTGTACCTGCTAGCGTAATCGCAATAGGTGCAGCCTGATCCTCTATCCCCGATGCGCTAACATTATTGGTATTGGGCGCATAATCATTATCCAAAATCCCACCCGTAGCGCTTACTCCACCGATGGTTAATGGCACGGTTTCTGGAGAGGCTTCAACCAGTGCATCATCAACCGTTGGTAGAGTCACGGCAAAGCCAGTGACACCCGCCGGAACGGTAATCAGGCCTGTAGTAGCGTTATAAGTCACACCGTTGCTAAAGGTGGCTGTGCCGTAATCTGCTGTAGATGCAGAGCCTCCGCCTAAATTAAACGCATAGGTTTCTGATTTTGTTGTTGCGGTGCTCAGCGTAACGTTGAAGACCAGATTGTTGCCTTCAACGACGTTATCGTCCGCCACGCCGGGATTACCCACTTCGATGCCGGTAATGGCTGGGCTGTCGTTATCCAGAATGCCGCCGGTGGCTGAAACGCCACCGATGGTTAATGGCACGGTTTCTGGAGAGGCTTCAACCAGCGCATCATCAACCGTTGGCAAGGTGACGGCGAAACCCGTTACGCCTGCCGGAACAGTGATCAAACCCGTTGTGGCGTTATAAGTCACACCGTTACTGAAGGTGGCGGTACCGTAGTCAGCGGTTGATGCTGAGCCGCCGCCAAGATTGAAGGCGTACGTTTCAACCTTGGTCGTTGCAGTGCTGAGGGTCACGTTGAAGACCAGATTATTGCCTTCAACCACATTGTCGTCCGCCACACCCGGATTACCGACTTCGATGCCGGTAATGGCTGGGCTGTCGTTATCCAGAATGCCGCCGGTGGCGCTTACTCCACCGATAGTTAGTGGAACTGTTTCTGGTGTAATTTCAACCAAGGCATCATCAACCGTTGGCAAAGTGACGGCGAAGCCCGTTACGCCTGCCGGAACAGTGATCAAACCCGTTGTGGCGTTGTAAGTCACGCCATTGCTAAAGGTGGCTGTGCCGTAATCAGCGGTTGATGCAGAACCGCCGCCAAGATTGAAGGCGTACGTTTCAACCTTGGTCGTTGCAGTACTCAATGTGACATTGAAGACCAGATTATTGCCTTCAACCACATTGTCGTCCGCTACACCCGGATTACCCACTTCAATGCCGGTAATGGCTGGGCTGTCGTTATCCAGAATGCCGCCGGTGGCGCTTACTCCACCGATAGTTAGTGGAACTGTTTCTGGTGTAATTTCAACTAAGGCGTCATCAACTGTTGGCAAGGTCACTGCGAAATTTGTCACTCCAGCCGGAACGGTAATCAAACCCGTTGTGGCGTTGTAAGTGACGCCATTGCTGAAGGTTGCTGTGCCGTAGTCAGCGGTTGATGCTGAGCCGCCGCCGAGATTGAAGGCGTAGGTCTCAACCTTGGTCGTTGCAGTGCTCAATGTGACATTGAAGATCAGATTATTGCCTTCAACGACGTTATCGTCCGCTACACCCGGATTGCCGACTTCGATGCCGGTAATGGCTGGGCTGTCGTTATCCAGAATGCCGCCGGTGGCTGAAACGCCACCGATGGTTAATGGCACGGTTTCTGGAGAGGCTTCAACCAGTGCATCATCAACCGTTGGTAGAGTCACGGCAAAGCCAGTGACACCCGCCGGAACGGTAATCAGGCCTGTAGTAGCGTTATAAGTCACACCGTTGCTAAAGGTGGCTGTGCCGTAATCTGCTGTAGATGCAGAGCCTCCGCCTAAATTAAACGCATAGGTTTCTGATTTTGTTGTTGCGGTGCTCAGCGTAACGTTGAAGACCAGGTTATTGCCTTCAACTACATTGTCATCCGCCACACCCGGATTACCCACTTCGATGCCGGTAATGGCTGGGCTGTCGTTATCCAGAATGCCGCCGGTGGCTGAAACGCCACCGATAGTTAGAGGTACTGTTTCTGGAGTGATTTCAACTAAGGCGTCATCAACCGTTGGCAAGGTGACGGCGAAGCCCGTTACGCCTGCCGGGACGGTGATCAAGCCTGTAGTGGCGTTGTAAGTCACGCCATTGCTAAAGGTGGCTGTGCCGTAATCTGCTGTAGATGCTGAGCCACCGCCAAGATTGAAGGCGTACGTTTCAACCTTGGTCGTTGCAGTGCTGAGGGTCACGTTGAAGACCAGATTATTGCCTTCAACCACATTGTCGTCCGCCACACCCGGATTACCGACTTCGATGCCGGTAATGGCTGGGCTGTCGTTATCCAGAATGCCGCCGGTGGCGCTTACTCCACCGATAGTTAGTGGAACTGTTTCTGGTGTAATTTCAACCAAGGCATCATCAACCGTTGGCAAAGTGACGGCGAAGCCCGTTACGCCTGCCGGAACAGTGATCAAACCCGTTGTGGCGTTGTAAGTCACGCCATTGCTAAAGGTGGCTGTGCCGTAATCAGCGGTTGATGCAGAACCGCCGCCAAGATTGAAGGCGTACGTTTCAACCTTGGTCGTTGCAGTACTCAATGTGACATTGAAGACCAGATTATTGCCTTCAACCACATTGTCGTCCGCTACACCCGGATTACCCACTTCAATGCCGGTAATGGCTGGGCTGTCGTTATCCAGAATGCCGCCGGTGGCGCTTACTCCACCGATAGTTAGTGGAACTGTTTCTGGTGTAATTTCAACTAAGGCGTCATCAACTGTTGGCAAGGTCACTGCGAAATTTGTCACTCCAGCCGGAACGGTAATCAAACCCGTTGTGGCGTTGTAAGTGACGCCATTGCTGAAGGTTGCTGTGCCGTAGTCAGCGGTTGATGCTGAGCCGCCGCCGAGATTGAAGGCGTAGGTCTCAACCTTGGTCGTTGCAGTGCTCAATGTGACATTGAAGATCAGATTATTGCCTTCAACGACGTTATCGTCCGCTACACCCGGATTGCCGACTTCGATGCCGGTAATGGCTGGGCTGTCGTTATCCAGAATGCCGCCGGTGGCTGAAACGCCACCGATGGTTAATGGCACGGTTTCTGGAGAGGCTTCAACCAGTGCATCATCAACCGTTGGTAGAGTCACGGCAAAGCCAGTGACACCCGCCGGAACGGTAATCAGGCCTGTAGTAGCGTTATAAGTCACACCGTTGCTAAAGGTGGCTGTGCCGTAATCTGCTGTAGATGCAGAGCCTCCGCCTAAATTAAACGCATAGGTTTCTGATTTTGTTGTTGCGGTGCTCAGCGTAACGTTGAAGACCAGATTGTTGCCTTCAACGACGTTATCGTCCGCCACGCCGGGATTACCCACTTCGATGCCGGTAATGGCTGGGCTGTCGTTATCCAGAATGCCGCCGGTGGCTGAAACGCCACCGATGGTTAATGGGACTGTTTCCGGAGTGATTTCAACCAGCGCATCATCAACCGTTGGCAAAGTGACGGCGAAGCCCGTTACGCCTGCCGGAACAGTGATCAAACCCGTTGTGGCGTTGTAAGTGACGCCGTTACTAAAGGTTGCTGTGCCGTAGTCAGCGGTTGATGCTGAGCCACCACCAAGATTGAAGGCGTACGTTTCAACCTTGGTCGTTGCAGTACTCAATGTGACATTGAAGACCAGGTTATTGCCTTCAACTACATTGTCATCCGCCACACCCGGATTACCCACTTCGATGCCGGTAATGGCTGGGCTGTCGTTATCCAGAATGCCGCCGGTGGCTGAAACGCCACCGATAGTTAGAGGTACTGTTTCTGGAGTGATTTCAACTAAGGCGTCATCAACCGTTGGCAAGGTGACGGCGAAGCCCGTTACGCCTGCCGGGACGGTGATCAAGCCTGTAGTGGCGTTGTAAGTCACGCCATTGCTAAAGGTGGCTGTGCCGTAATCTGCTGTAGATGCTGAGCCACCGCCAAGATTGAAGGCGTACGTTTCAACCTTGGTCGTTGCAGTGCTGAGGGTCACGTTGAAGACCAGATTATTGCCTTCAACCACATTGTCGTCCGCCACACCCGGATTACCGACTTCGATGCCGGTAATGGCTGGGCTGTCGTTATCCAGAATGCCGCCGGTGGCGCTTACTCCACCGATAGTTAGTGGAACTGTTTCTGGTGTAATTTCAACCAAGGCATCATCAACCGTTGGCAAAGTGACGGCGAAGCCCGTTACGCCTGCCGGAACAGTGATCAAACCCGTTGTGGCGTTGTAAGTCACGCCATTGCTAAAGGTGGCTGTGCCGTAATCAGCGGTTGATGCAGAACCGCCGCCAAGATTGAAGGCGTACGTTTCAACCTTGGTCGTTGCAGTACTCAATGTGACATTGAAGACCAGATTATTGCCTTCAACCACATTGTCGTCCGCTACACCCGGATTACCCACTTCAATGCCGGTAATGGCTGGGCTGTCGTTATCCAGAATGCCGCCGGTGGCGCTTACTCCACCGATAGTTAGTGGAACTGTTTCTGGTGTAATTTCAACTAAGGCGTCATCAACTGTTGGCAAGGTCACTGCGAAATTTGTCACTCCAGCCGGAACGGTAATCAAACCCGTTGTGGCGTTGTAAGTGACGCCATTGCTGAAGGTTGCTGTGCCGTAGTCAGCGGTTGATGCTGAGCCGCCGCCGAGATTGAAGGCGTAGGTCTCAACCTTGGTCGTTGCAGTGCTCAATGTGACATTGAAGATCAGATTATTGCCTTCAACGACGTTATCGTCCGCTACACCCGGATTGCCGACTTCGATGCCGGTAATGGCTGGGCTGTCGTTATCCAGAATGCCGCCGGTGGCTGAAACGCCACCGATGGTTAATGGCACGGTTTCTGGAGAGGCTTCAACCAGTGCATCATCAACCGTTGGTAGAGTCACGGCAAAGCCAGTGACACCCGCCGGAACGGTAATCAGGCCTGTAGTAGCGTTATAAGTCACACCGTTGCTAAAGGTGGCTGTGCCGTAATCTGCTGTAGATGCAGAGCCTCCGCCTAAATTAAACGCATAGGTTTCTGATTTTGTTGTTGCGGTGCTCAGCGTAACGTTGAAGACCAGATTGTTGCCTTCAACGACGTTAACGTCCGCCACGCCGGGATTACCCACTTCGATGCCGGTAATGGCTGGGCTGTCGTTATCCAGAATGCCGCCGGTGGCTGAAACGCCACCGATGGTTAATGGCACGGTTTCTGGAGAGGCTTCAACCAGCGCATCATCAACCGTTGGCAAGGTGACGGCGAAACCCGTTACGCCTGCCGGAACAGTGATCAAACCCGTTGTGGCGTTGTAAGTGACGCCGTTACTAAAGGTTGCTGTGCCGTAGTCAGCGGTTGATGCTGAGCCACCACCAAGATTGAAGGCGTACGTTTCAACCTTGGTCGTTGCAGTACTCAATGTGACATTGAAGACCAGGTTATTGCCTTCAACTACATTGTCATCCGCCACACCCGGATTACCCACTTCGATGCCGGTAATGGCTGGGCTGTCGTTATCCAGAATGCCGCCGGTGGCTGAAACGCCACCGATAGTTAGAGGTACTGTTTCTGGAGTGATTTCAACTAAGGCGTCATCAACCGTTGGCAAGGTGACGGCGAAGCCCGTTACGCCTGCCGGGACGGTGATCAAGCCTGTAGTGGCGTTGTAAGTCACGCCATTGCTAAAGGTGGCTGTGCCGTAATCTGCTGTAGATGCTGAGCCACCGCCAAGATTGAAGGCGTACGTTTCAACCTTGGTCGTTGCAGTGCTGAGGGTCACGTTGAAGACCAGATTATTGCCTTCAACCACATTGTCGTCCGCCACACCCGGATTACCGACTTCGATGCCGGTAATGGCTGGGCTGTCGTTATCCAGAATGCCGCCGGTGGCGCTTACTCCACCGATAGTTAGTGGAACTGTTTCTGGTGTAATTTCAACCAAGGCATCATCAACCGTTGGCAAAGTGACGGCGAAGCCCGTTACGCCTGCCGGAACAGTGATCAAACCCGTTGTGGCGTTGTAAGTCACGCCATTGCTAAAGGTGGCTGTGCCGTAATCAGCGGTTGATGCAGAACCGCCGCCAAGATTGAAGGCGTACGTTTCAACCTTGGTCGTTGCAGTACTCAATGTGACATTGAAGACCAGATTATTGCCTTCAACCACATTGTCGTCCGCTACACCCGGATTACCCACTTCAATGCCGGTAATGGCTGGGCTGTCGTTATCCAGAATGCCGCCGGTGGCGCTTACTCCACCGATAGTTAGTGGAACTGTTTCTGGTGTAATTTCAACTAAGGCGTCATCAACTGTTGGCAAGGTCACTGCGAAATTTGTCACTCCAGCCGGAACGGTAATCAAACCCGTTGTGGCGTTGTAAGTGACGCCATTGCTGAAGGTTGCTGTGCCGTAGTCAGCGGTTGATGCTGAGCCGCCGCCGAGATTGAAGGCGTAGGTCTCAACCTTGGTCGTTGCAGTGCTCAATGTGACATTGAAGATCAGATTATTGCCTTCAACGACGTTATCGTCCGCTACACCCGGATTGCCGACTTCGATGCCGGTAATGGCTGGGCTGTCGTTATCCAGAATGCCGCCGGTGGCTGAAACGCCACCGATGGTTAATGGCACGGTTTCTGGAGAGGCTTCAACCAGTGCATCATCAACCGTTGGTAGAGTCACGGCAAAGCCAGTGACACCCGCCGGAACGGTAATCAGGCCTGTAGTAGCGTTATAAGTCACACCGTTGCTAAAGGTGGCTGTGCCGTAATCTGCTGTAGATGCAGAGCCTCCGCCTAAATTAAACGCATAGGTTTCTGATTTTGTTGTTGCGGTGCTCAGCGTAACGTTGAAGACCAGATTGTTGCCTTCAACGACGTTATCGTCCGCCACGCCGGGATTACCCACTTCGATGCCGGTAATGGCTGGGCTGTCGTTATCCAGAATGCCGCCGGTGGCTGAAACGCCACCGATGGTTAATGGCACGGTTTCTGGAGAGGCTTCAACCAGCGCATCATCAACCGTTGGCAAGGTGACGGCGAAACCCGTTACGCCTGCCGGAACAGTGATCAAACCCGTTGTGGCGTTATAAGTCACACCGTTACTGAAGGTGGCGGTACCGTAGTCAGCGGTTGATGCTGAGCCACCACCAAGATTGAAGGCGTACGTTTCAACCTTGGTCGTTGCAGTACTCAATGTGACATTGAAGACCAGGTTATTGCCTTCAACTACATTGTCATCCGCCACACCCGGATTACCCACTTCGATGCCGGTAATGGCTGGGCTGTCGTTATCCAGAATGCCGCCGGTGGCTGAAACGCCACCGATAGTTAGAGGTACTGTTTCTGGAGTGATTTCAACTAAGGCGTCATCAACCGTTGGCAAGGTGACGGCGAAGCCCGTTACGCCTGCCGGGACGGTGATCAAGCCTGTAGTGGCGTTGTAAGTCACGCCATTGCTAAAGGTGGCTGTGCCGTAGTCAGCGGTTGATGCAGAACCACCGCCAAGATTGAAGGCGTACGTTTCAACCTTGGTCGTTGCCGTGCTCAATGTGACATTGAAGACCAGATTATTGCCTTCAACCACATTGTCATCCGCCACGCCTGGTGTGCCCACTTCGATTTGGCTAATAACTGGATCATCTACTGGTGTAATGGCAATCGTTAGGGTGCTGCTGCCTGTACCTCCCAATGGATCGACAACGTTATAGGTAATCACAGGCACAGGGCCGTTGTAGTTATTGGCCGGGGTGAAGGTGTAATCACCATTAGGGGCAATAATCAGCGTGCCAACATTAGGGATAAGGGCGGGCTGACCAGTCGTGAATGTATCTGGCAAGCCTGCAATAGTGAAGCCTGTAACGGTTAAAGCGCCATCAGGATCGCTATCGTTGCTCAGCACATTACCTGTGGCAGGTGTGTCTTCGAGCACGGTTGCGCTATCTGCTTGTAAATTAGCCGGATCATCAACCGGTGTAACGGTCAGCGTTAGGGTGCTGCTGCCCGTACCTCCCTGAGGATCAAGCACATTGTAGGTAACAACAGGCACTGGGCCGTTGAAGTTATTAACAGGGGTAAAGGTGTAATCACCATTGGGGGCAATAGTCAGTGTGCCAACATTGGGAATAAGAGCAGGCTGGCCAGCAGTGAATACATTAGGCAGGCCTGCAATGGTGAAACCTGTAACGGTTAAAGCGCCATCAGGATCGCTATCGTTGCTCAGCACATTACCTGTAGCAGGCGTGTCTTCGAGCACGGTTGCACTATCCGCTTGTAAATTAGCCGGATCATCAACCGGCGTGATGGTCAACGTTAATGTGCTGCTGCCTGTTCCACCCACCGGATCCACAACACTGTAGGTAATCACAGGTACAGGGCCGTTGTAATTAGTAAGCGGTGTAAAGGTGAAATCGCCATTGGGTGCGATAACCACGCTGCCCACATTGGGAATGCTGGCTAACTGGCTGGCAGTAAATACTTCTGCCAGACCAACCACAGTAAAGCCTGTCACGGTAAGCGGGCCATCAGCGTCTGCGTCATTGCTTAGTACATTACCTGCAATAACAGCACCTTCTGCACCACTCACATTGTCTGGCCCCAAGACAGCCGGGTTTGGGCTGGCTTGAACTGGCAAGGCTGTAATCAGAGGTAAATCAAGCGTGCCTAAATTAGACCCGGCAAAGTTAAAAGCCAGTGGATCAACGCCTTCCGTAATCCGGCCTAATTGCACAAAGGAGTGCCCATCCTCAACACCCGCTCCACCTGCCAAGCCCGCCGCGGTTGCTTCTAATTCTGTACTTAAATCCTGACCGCTAGCGATAGCTGCAGCAATTTGATCAGTTGAAGCATTCAGATCAGCAATCGCTGCCGAAGCCGCATCGACCGGTGCGCTACCCAGCATTTGGGCATCAATTTGTACTGTTCGGTCTCCGCCAATTTCGAGCAGCTCGCCATTAGGCATCAGTAGCTGCACTCGCCCATCGGCCGAGGTAACAAAGATTTCATTCTCATTCAATTGTTGGCCTTCTTTTAAAGGCACAGACTTCCCTGTTGCATCCCTCAAAAAAGCACTGCCATTGATATTGACAACAGTAGCATGAGGTTTGCTTACACTAATTTGCTCGGCCATGATCGCTCAACCATTGAATAAGTTAGGCTTCAGGCTAGTCCCATAACAATTGAATTCCTACTGTACCTAAGTACAGCGGCATATGCCGCCGATCAGAAAAAGGCCCCGTATCAACGGGGCCTTTCTGTGTGACTTACGCTGCGACATCAAGCACTTAGCGTATTCCTTTCGCCAACAATGCAAGTTGCAAGCGATCACTCACATTTAGTTTTTCAAAAATCAGGCTGAGGTGAAACTTAACCGTCCTTTCGGTAATGCCTAATTCACGGGCAATATCTTTATTAACGCTGCCATTGGATGCAAGCTGCGCCACTTCGCGCTCTCTGGCAGTTAAGGGCGCCATCCAAGCTTGAGTATCTTTAGGCACAAACAACTTATTCATTGATCTAATCAGCGCCTGCAAAATAGCAGGGCCAGCCCATACTCCTCCTGCAATCACGACGCTCAAAATAGCTTGAAGAGATTCACTCGAAGCATAAGCATGACAGTAACCACGAGCACCAGCCGTTAATGCCGCCAAATGCTCAGCATCGCTTGGTGTTGAGCTTAAAAAAATAACCTGATTAGATAAAGTGTAGGTCAGCCAAATAATATCGCTCAGCACAGGCAAGCCGGGTTTGGCCAAATCAACCAGCACCACACGATCTGATACCTGATTTAACGCAGATAAAGCATCCAACCTCAAAAAATCTTGTTGAGTGCCTTGCTGAATATGAGCAAACAAGGAGTCATCGGCAGTTAAAATAGAGAAGTTCATCGCTCAGTCAACGCATTAGATTTTGCTCGGAGTACCGGTTTCAACAGATAAGACAGCACCGTTTTTTTACCAGTCAGAATATCAACTTCGGCCACCATACCCGGAATAATGGGTAGCTTTTTATCCCCAGCCTTCAAAAAACTGGCATTCGTTCTTACTTTTACAATATAAAAAGCGTTCCCTTTTTCATCCACCACGGTATCTGCACTAATGTGTTCCAGCTTTGCATCAAGCCCGCCATAGATAGAGAAATCATAGGCAGTAAACTTCACAATTGCTGGCGCGCCAGGCCGCAAAAAGGCGATATCTTTCGGCAAGATACGAGCTTCCAGTAATAGCGCGTCATCGCCTGGCACAACTTCAATAATATCCTTACCCGGTTGCACCACTCCACCCACGGTATTTACTTGCAACTGCTTCACCGTGCCATTTACGGGAGAGCGGATTTCAGATTGCTTTACCCGATCAGCCAAGGCCACGCTGCCTTCGGTCAGACTGTTGAGCTTGCCGACTGTTTCACCTAATTCTGAGCGAGCCTGATTTCTGAACGTCAGCTCTACTTCACGAATTTTGCTGCCTGCCTCGCTCATTGCCGATTGAATACGTGGAATTTGTGATCCTGCGGAATCTCGCTCACCCAAATAACGCGATACATCACGCTCTAAGCGTAAGACTTCCACATCAGACACCGCGCCACTTTTCAGCAGCGGCTTGGTGGCTTCCAGTTCACGCAAAGTGAGCGCATAGCCCTGCCCTGCTTGCTCACGCCTTGCACGCGCTTCATTCAGCTCTTGCCCACGCTGCACCAGCTGCTGCTGTGCACCGCTGATCAGAGCATTCATTTCAGCCTTGCGGGATTCATACAAGCCCCGCTCCTGAATCACAATCTCAGGCGATTCGGCTTGTACTTCGGCAGGAACAATAAAGGGCAAACCAGAAGACAAAGCCTCAAGACGCGCAGCCTTGGCTTTCAAAGATAAATATTGCGCACGATTTTCTTTAAGTGATGACACAAAGCGTGTTGGATCAATCGTCACCAGTAATTGCCCCATTTTTACCTGCTGGCCTTCTCTGACTAAAATCTCCTTAACAATCCCGCCATCTAGGCTTTGAATCACCTGAATCTGCCGTGAAGGAATCACCTTGCCTTCGCCACGCGTTACTTCATCAACTTTTGCAAAGCCAGCCCAGAGCAGCACAACCAGCACGGTAAATGCCGAAGTCCAGACTAAAACTCTGGCTCCGCGAGGACTTTGCTCAACAATGACCCAATCGGCATCGGCCACAAAATCGCTGTGATCGACCATCGTGTCGGATTCACCCCGAAACAGATAGCGATCAAACCAATACGAACTTTGGCTCACTACTTTTTGCCAGTTTTTTTTCCAAAAACCGGGCTTTGTGCTTTCAATCTGCATCATCAGCTGGTCCTACCTATTCTGCCCTGCTGCAACGCCTCAATCACCTGTGCCTTAGGCCCATCTGCCACCACCTGGCCTTGGTCTAACACAATCAAACGATCGACTAAATCAAGCAGCGAGGTACGGTGCGTCACCAGTAGCAGTGTTTTTTGCATCACATATGCTTTTAAGCGCGCTTTTAGTTTTTCTTCAGACAAATGATCCATGGCACTGGTTGGCTCATCAAGCAACAACATCGGTGGATCATTCAACATGGCACGAGCAATAGAAACCGTTTGCCGCTGCCCGCCCGATAAGGAGTCTCCCCGCTCGGCAATCAGCATATCAAAGCCACGCGGGTGCAGATCTGAAAACTCCTTCACCCCGGCCAGCTCAGCAGCGGCCAAAATACTGGCATCATCTGCAAACGGTGCACCCATCGCAATATTCTGGCGCAAAGTGCCGTAAAACAAGATGGGCTCTTGCGGCACATGGCCGATGGCACGACGCAGCTCTGCCGGATCGATTTGCCGGGTGTCCACACCATCAATCAGCACGGCGCCTTCTGTAGGGTAATAAAGGCCAAGAATCAGTTTTTCTATCGTAGTTTTACCCGAACCAATCCGGCCAATAATGGCCATTTTTTCACCGGCTTTTAATTTAAACGACACATTATTAAGTACTTTTTCATCGCTACCGGCATAACCAAAGCTGACATTTTTAAACTCGATATCCCCCCGGAACGATTCACGGTGCAAGAAATTACTGTCTGCCGGCCGCTCAACCGGCAACTTCATATGCGATTCAATACCAGCCAGGGAAGTGCGTGCATTTTGGTACTGCATTAGCAAACCCGCCACTTGCCCAAGCGGCGCTAAGGCCCGACCCGACAACATAGAAGCGGCGATAATCCCCCCCATCGTCACCATATTTTCGGTGAGTAAATACACCCCCACAATAATCACCACTACGCTCACCAACTGGCTAATCAGCGAAGCAAAGTTAACCGTGGTTGATGAAAGCAATTTAAGTTTTGAGCCTACTTGCGCCAGAAAATGCGTTGAACGCTCCCAGCGGCGCTGAAACTCACTTTCTGCCCCCATCACCTTAATTGTTTCAATCCCCACCAAGCCTTCAACCAAGGTGGCATTGCGCTGAGCTGATGCGCGCTGTGTAAGCTCAACCATCTCCTGCATTTTGTCTTGGGCAAGCAGCGTAAACACCACCACTAACACAATCCCTACCATGGCAGGCACCGCCAGCCACGGTGAAATCCACACCATAACCAGCAAGAAAATGAGCACAAAAGGTAAATCAACCAAGGTGGTAATCGACGCCGAGGCGATGAAATCACGCACCGATTCAAACGCCCGCAAATTAGCCACAAATGAGCCCACCGATGCAGGACGTGCCTCCATACGCAGACCCAAGACCCGCTCCATGATCAAGGCAGATAAGGTGACATCAATGCGCTTGGATGCCACATCAATAATATGGCCGCGAATCGTTCGCAAAATAAAATCAAAGCACAATACGGCCAATGCGCCAATCGCCAACACCCACAGCGTTTCCAGTGCATGATTGGGGACCACTCGGTCGTATACGTTCATGGAAAACAGCGGCATAGCCAAAGCCAAAAGATTAATCAGCAAAGCGGCCAGCAGGGCATCACGATATAAGCGCCAGTTATCCTGCACCACCCCCCAAAACCAGTGACGGCTACGCACCGAGCCATGCTCGGGTGCGCGCGTTTCAAACCTGAATTTAGGCCGGACAAAAATAACAATCCCGTTATGCGATTCGGCCAATGTTTCTGCATCAATCAGCTCAGAGGATTCACCCGTTTCCGGAAAGCAAACGCGGGCCAGTCCTGCTTCGGCCCACTCTAGCAATAAGCAAGCACCACGATCTTTTAATAACAAAATAACAGGGAACAGACTGGTAGGTAGTTCCTGTAAGGAACGGCGCACCACGCGGGCAGACAAACCCGCCCGGGCCGCAGCACGCGGCACGAGGGAAGGCGACAATAAATTATCTGTCAGCGGCAAACCTGCGGACAAAGCCTCACAGGTCCACGGACTGCCATGAATGCGTGTTAGCTCGGCTAAACAATCTAGAAGGGGATCAAAACGACTCTGATGTTCACCCACACGCCAGTCAGGACGCTCAGTCGCTTTAAAATGGCTGGGATTGGACTCGCTCATGCCTGATTCATTTTAGTAGTTATGAAAAGTAATTCTACGCATAATGTAAGTTAATTCATATACACAATAGACCGAAACTTAATATATAAGAAAATGATTACATAATATCTAATCGATAAATACTTTACCTGGGTTCATTATTTGCGCTGGATCAAACACTTGCTTTATTTGTTGCATCAGCGCTAATTCTAAAGGATTTCTATATTTAACTAAATGATGGCGTTTTAATTGCCCAATTCCATGTTCTGCACTGATACTGCCATTGTGATCTGCAACACATGAATAAACAATATCATTGACCATAGGCTCATCTGCATATAAAGCAGACGTTTTATCTGTGCGAAAAACGTTGTAATGTAAATTGCCATCGCCTAAATGTCCAAAAGCAATAATTACCGCATCATTAAATGCCAATTGCAATTGATGCCCGCATTCATTTAGAAATGCCGGGATATTTCCCACTGGCACACTAATATCATGCTTGATACTTACACCCTCTCTGCGTTGCGCTTCGGGGATATGCTCCCTCAACCGCCAGAAATCCTTGGCTTGCCTGCTATTTTGCGCAAGCAAAGCATGATCGCAGCCCATAATATGTAAAACTTCAGCAAGCTGATCTGTCAGTACATGACTATCCCCGCCATCTGATAACTCCACCAGCACCGCCCACTCAGGCAAAGGGCTAAAAGGGTGAGGCAAATTCGGGCATTGTTTAGCCAATAATTCAAAACAGGGCCGGGAGATCAACTCAAAAGACGTCACCCTATCTCCTACTGCGGCTTGCACTCCACGCAGCAGATCCACCGCTGCGGTAGGATCATCCACCGCCACAAGTGCCGTTGCATGCGCCGTTGGCAGAGGATAAAGCCGCAACACAGCCCGGGTAATCACGCCCAATGTGCCTTCTGATCCTACAAACAGCTGCTTTAAATCATAGCCTGTATTGTCTTTTCTTAAACCTCGCAAACCATTCCAGATTTCGCCACTGGCCAGCACCACCTCCAAGCCCAACGTCAGCTCACGCATATTGCCGTAACGCAAAACATTAACGCCGCCAGCATTGGTTGCCAAAGCACCACCAATCCGGCAAGAACCAGCAGCGGCCCATTCAGCCGGAAACAGACGATTCGCCGCCCTTGCCGCCGCCTGCACATCGGCCAGAACGGCCCCTGCTTCAACCGTAATGGTGTTGTTATCTGCATCAACTTCCAGTACCTGATTCATCCGCTCCAGCGATAAAATCAGTGCCGCACCCGAAGCATCAGGCGTTGCTCCACCGCATAAGCTGGTATTGCCTCCCTGAGGAACAATCGCCACACCATGCCGGGCACACAATTGAACGACAGCAGCCACTTCAGTGCTGGAGCGCGGCCTTGCCACAGCCAGTGCAGCCCCCTGATAACGGCGACGCTGATCTAAACAATAAGCCGCCGTATCCTTACCTGTTAAAACCCCAGCGGCATCCAATAAATAATTCAGCTCATCAAGAAAAATCTTCACAGCCAGAAATCCTGACGTTCTGCATGCGCGCTAATCACCCGCTGGAAATGCAGTGGATCTTTAGCAAAGGTCATTTCGCCTGCTGCGGGCTTATGAAAATCATACAAGCGGGAAACCCAGAAACGCAGTGCTGCAGCACGCAATAACACGGGCCAAGCCGCAATTTCGTCGGCTTGTAGTGTGCGAACCGCTTGATAGCCTTGCAATAAAGCACTGGCACGCCCCGGATCAATATCTCCAGATTCTGTAACACACCAATCGTTCAGTGTAATTGCCAAGTCATACAACAAGGTGTCATTACATGCGTAGTAAAAATCAATAAAACCACCCACATGATCGCCATTTAATAACACGTTATCTCTGAACAAATCAGCATGGATCACGCCCTGCGGCAGGCCATCAAAATGATGCTCAGCTTGCAAGCTCAGCTCAGCCCGCAGCTGCTCTGCATCAGCCTTATCCATCAAATCAAATAATTGTGGCGCAGTTGCATTCCACCAATCGGCGCCACGTGGATTACTCATTTGCCCGCGATAGCTACGTGCCGCCAAATGCATTTGCGCCAGCATTTCCCCAACTTCGGCGCATTGCGTTGCATTCGGCTCGTCTACCACCGTGCCGGGCACGCATTGCACTAACAATGTTGGGCGGCCATTCAGCACATCCACATATTGATCATCCAGATTAGCAATCGGCGCGGCCACGGCAATGCCATGATGAGCGAGATGGGCCATTAAATTGACATAAAAAGGCAATTCATCCGCAGCCAGATTTTCAAATAATGTCAGCACATAACGACCGTGCGTCGTTGTTACAAAGTAATTGGTATTAGTAATGCCAGCGGCAATACCTTTAAGCTCCAGCAAGCTGCCAATGGAGTAACGCTTCAGGAAGGGACCGAGGTCTTCCGCAGTCACGGTAGTAAAAACGGACATAGATTCAACTCAAAATTCAAAAATAACCCAACGTGGCACAGATAAATTACTACCACCCAAATCATCGCTACGATCAAAACGCCCCTGCCCTTCCTTATCTATCAGGAAATAAGGGGGGCCAACTTTTGGCGTTACTTTCACCATATAAAGTTTTCCTCGCAAGCGATACTCAGCAATCGTTGCATCTGATTTTTCAATCACGCGCACTTCCGGCGCTTCCAGCACTTTGCCCTCGCTTTCTGTGGCAGGTAATGGAGGCGGCACGTCGCTAGGTTGAGCTGCGTAGACAGAGCTACTTACTAATAGGCTAAGTAAAATCAGGCGCATGGTGTGGTTTCCTTTTGAGACCAGCACGAGCTACTTGCTCGAGTCTGGTTTATTCTTTACAGCGGGCAGCGCAAGTAACGCTTTTTATGAGCAGATATCTAGATCTAAGCTGACACATTAAACACAACGGCTCAATAGCTTAAGCCTTATAATACGCTGGATTTATTGATGGCTTAACATCAAAGCCAAACAATGGCTTAAGCCAAGATCACAAATACCCAGCTGTTTTTCTTACACCAAGTATAGAGAGTTTCATCGCATGGCGACCCTGCTTTTAATTGACGGCTCCTCCTACCTCTACCGAGCCTTCCATGCGATCCGCGATCTGGCAGCTCCAGACGGCACGCCCACCAATGCTTTGTACGGCTTTGTTAATATGCTGAAAAAGCTGCGCCAGCAAACACCAGCCGATTATATCGCCTGCGTATTTGATGCCAAAGGCAAAACCTTCCGCGACGATTTATACAGCGAATACAAGGCGCATCGCCCATCTATGCCCGATGAATTGCGTGTGCAAATTGCACCAATTCACGCCGCAGTGAAAGCATTTGGTATCAAGATACTGATGGTGGATGGTGTAGAAGCTGACGATGTGATTGGTACACTTGCAAGCTGGGGTACAGAACACGGTATTACTACCATTATGTCGACCGGCGATAAAGATATGGCACAGCTGGTTAATCAATATGTGCGTATCGAAAACTCGATGACCGAAGAAGTGCTCGATATCGAAGGCGTCATCAATAAATTTGGCGTGCGCCCTGAGCAAATTGTCGATTACCTCGCTCTGATTGGCGATACCGTTGATAACGTGCCTGGCGTTCCAAAATGCGGGCCAAAAACCGCGAAAAAATGGCTCGATGAGTACCAAACACTCGATGCCGTGATGGCCAATGCCGCCGCAATTAAAGGCGTAGTGGGTGAGAATTTACGCAACACACTAGAATGGCTGCCGATGGCCAAGCAGCTGGTTACCATTAAATGTGATCTGGATTTAAGCAGCGAGCTGCCACAGCAATTTGCCGATCTGGTGCCGCAGAGCGAAGACTGGGACACGCTGCTGGGGATATTCCGACTAGCCAATTTCCGCAGCTGGATACGCGAAGCAGAAAGCAAAGCCGCTGCTGCTTCCATTCCAGCCCCAGCGAACGACGATTTATTCAGTTTGGTCGCCAGCAACGGTCCCATTACCGAAGCAGAAAGCATCGCCCCCATCATCGACTCGCCTGCCGAGCTCACGCCTGCCCCACGCAACTATCAAACCATTCTGAGCGATACCGAGCTAGATGACTGGCTAGCGCAGCTGATGGCCGCTTCAGTCGTGTCGCTCGATACCGAAACCACGGGTCTGGATGCTTTAAACTCGCAAATTGTCGGCATGTCGTTTTGCATAAGTGAAGGCCATGCAGCCTATCTGCCGCTCGCTCACCGCGGGCCAGATGCGGTCGATCAACTACCGCTGGATGCCACACTAGCCAAGCTTAAACCTTGGCTAGAATCAGCCAACCATAAAAAACTCGGTCAGAATTTAAAATTCGACCAGCATATTTTTGCTAATCACGGCATTGCACTGGCGGGGGTCGAAGACGATACCCTGCTGATGTCTTACGTGTTGGCCAGCCACGAAAAACACAGTATGGATGCGCAAGCGGAGAGAGAGCTGGGCGTTACCACGATTAAATTTGAAGAGCTGTGCGGCAAGGGCGCTAAGCAAATTGGCTTTGATGAAGTTGCGGTCGATATCGCCAGCGTTTACGCCGCCGAAGATGCTGACATTACCTTGCAACTGGCTCACGCTCTGCTGCCGCGCCTGACGGGTGGGCTGGCGCATGTTTACCGTGAAATCGAAATGCCATCGCGCAGCATCTTGTTTGAAATGGAGCGCACTGGTGTGTTGCTCGATAGCCAGAAACTCAATCAGCAAAGCCATGAAATTGGCCTGCGCTTACTGGCACTCGAGCAAAATGCTTACGATTTAGCGGGGCAGCCATTCAATCTATCCAGCCCCAAGCAAATTGGCGAAATTTTCTTTGAGCAGCTCAAGCTGCCCGTCATCAAGAAAACCCCCAAGGGCGCACCATCTACTGATGAAGAAGTGTTGCAAGAACTAGCAAAAGACTTCCCGCTGCCCAAAGTGCTGCTCGAACACCGTTCACTATCCAAACTGAAATCGACTTACACCGATAAGCTACCGCTGATGGTCAACCCACGCACTGGCCGCGTGCATACCAGCTACAACCAAACCGTGGCGATTACGGGGCGCTTAAGCTCTAGCGAACCTAATCTGCAAAATATCCCGGTAAAAAGCATGGAAGGCCGCAAGATTCGCGAAGCCTTTATCGCACCAAAAGGCTGGCAAATCATGTCGGCCGATTACTCTCAAATCGAGCTACGCATCATGGCGCACCTATCTGGCGATGAGGCCATGATTGCCGCATTTAATTCCGGCGAAGATATCCACCGCACCACCGCCGCCGAAGTGTTTGCCGTGGCGCTGGATCAAGTCAGCAGCGAGCAGCGCCGTTACGCCAAAAGCATTAACTTTGGCCTGATTTACGGCATGGGCGTATTTGGCCTTGCTGCCCAGCTGGAAATCCCGCGCGACGCCGCCAAAAACTTTATCGACCGCTACTTTGCACGCTTCAACGGTGTAGCCCAATATATGGAAAACATCCGCGCCAGCGCCAAAGAATACGGCTATGTAGAAACCGTCTTTGGCCGACGCCTCTGGTTGCCAGAAATAAAATCTGCCAACGCTGCCCGCCGTGCAGGCGCGGAACGTGCGGCCATTAATGCCCCCATGCAAGGCACGGCAGCAGATTTAATTAAACTAGCCATGATTAATGTGGCGGACTGGATTAAGACCGAGGGCTTGCAAAGCCGTTTAATTATGCAAGTACACGATGAGCTGGTGCTGGAAGTCCCCGATTCAGAAGTCGAAATGATGCGGGAACAATTACCGCTTAAAATGTCGGCAGCCGCCAAGCTCACCGTGCCCTTACTTGCAGAAGTAGGTGTTGGGCTGAACTGGGAAGAAGCTCATTAAAACTGCGCTCTCTTTGTCAGCCCTAAGTAAATAGTCTACAGTCCAACTAAATCTATAAATTACATCTACATAGCATTAAACGGCTCATATTAATCGATGATAACCACCATATCCCTAAGCAGACAGCGCTTTAGCTGCAAAATGCTGTGCTTGGCTCTGGCTTTAGCTTGGAGTGGGTCTGCTACGGCCCTCACTCTGGGTGAGTTATCTATCCAATCCGCAGTGGGCCAACGCTTTCGTGGCAGTGTGAGCTACCAGCTCTCACCTGAAGACGGCTTAGCCGAAGACTGTAGCAAACTCAGCATCACTGCCCCAAACAACGATCTGCCCGGAATTGGCCAAGCGACACTGCGCCTGCAAAGTAAGGAGCGCGGGGGGCGAATTCTGATTCAATCCAACGATGCCGTTTATGAGCCAATGGCGGGCTTCAGTATTAAAATGGAATGCAAAGGACAGCAGCTGCAACGCAGCTATACCGTCTTTTTAGACCCTGCCCCGCTTAATCTTCCAAGCATCATAGAAGACAACAGCCAAGTAGCAAGCCCTAAAACCACTCCGGCGCAGGTACGCAGCCGCCGGGCCGCAGCCGCCGTCATCAAGCCTGATGGGCAAACTACCTCACGCAGCGCACTCAAAAACACCACCACACCCGCACCTAGCGCGGTAATCCCCTTGCCCTCGAGCAACGGACAACTGCGAATTGAAAGTGAATTAAGTTTTAAAAACCAAGCACCTGCGGTGCTGAGCCCGGAAGAGCTAAAAACCAAGATAGCCATGATGCAAAGCTTGCAAGAGCAGCTGCAATCAGAAATGGCACGCCTGCAACAATCCATGCTACACCTGCAAACTTTAAGTGGTGCCAGCGTAGCCGTCAGCAGCACCAGCCCTGCACCTGCGGCCACATTAAGCATCAGCAATAGTGAAGCAATACTGCCTTCAGCCACGCCTGCTCCAACCCCCGTTGCACCCAAACGGCTGCGCGTTGATGAATCTGCTGGCAACAATAGCTGGTGGATGGCCGTTGTTCTTGCTTTATTAGCGGCAGGCGCCGGATTTGGCCTATGGCTGCGCCGCAAAAAAAATCAAAACACCTGGGATGCTGATGCAGAAAGCTCTATCTCCCAAGTGTCCCGCACGCATAACGCCAAGCCAGCCGATGCACAGCAGAGCGAGCATTCCTTATTTAGGCATAGCCAGCTTTTCTATGGCGGAATTGAAGTTCAGGAAGAAGACGGCAGCGCCACACTAGAGCGTGCGCAACTCTTGGTGGCTCAAGGCGAAACCGATCAGGCAATCGAGCTTCTGTATCACACCATTGAAGAAAACGAAGCGGATACTGAGCCGTGGCTACTGCTGTTCCGCGTATTACGCCAGCAAGGCATGAAAACAGAGTACGCCCAGCTTGCCAGACGCTTCCACGATTTAGGTGGCGACGCAGATGATTGGGCTTTAGTGCGTAATATTGGCTATCGACTTGATCCAGACAATCCGCTCTATAGCGCCCATCTTGAGGAGAGCAAAGTAGCCAAGCCAGCTCAAGTTGCGCTTGAAGAAACCCCGGTTGAAATCGCCATCGAATCCAGCATCTCGCTCACTAAGCCTGTAAGCACTGAGCCTGCAGAAATCGCTATTGATACGGAACCACTGCGTGAACAAGATGCCATGCTGATGGAGTTTTTATCACCGGCAGCAGAAGTTGAAGACACTTTTCCACACACCGATGCACCGCAAATCATCTCGCTTGACCTGCCATCACTGGAGTTTTCTCCCCCAGAAGAAGAAAACAGCCCCTTGAATATCTCTTTAATAAACAATGATATTGAAGAAGAAACCATCGAAGCGTCAATTCCCGGTGATGATGCGGAAACATTCGAAGAAATTGATTTAGTCGAATTAGAAATCGAGCTACAGCCTCCCCTGTCAGTCTTTGAGCCACGTAAAAGCTAATCACACCCAAACGGGCTAATCTACCCCGCCTTGCTGTATCTCTTAAGCCATTCAACAACGCTGGCATAGCGCAATTGCAATCAGCACCCCTAGAAAAAAATTTACAACCACTAAGTTCCTACTCCGCTCCAAACCTAGCCATCAGCTAATGATAGAATGCGCCCTTGTTGCACTCATGCTAAAGGATACGCAAGTGACTCTCCCTAATCGCCTTGTTATCGCCACCCGCGAAAGCCCGCTTGCGCTCTGGCAGGCCAACTATGTTAAGGCGAGGCTTGAGGCGCTTTATCCAGCATTGCAGGTTGAATTGCTCGGTATGACCACGCAGGGCGACCGGATTTTAGACGTGACGCTGAATAAAATCGGCGGCAAGGGTTTATTTGTTAAAGAGCTGGAAGCCGCTATCGAGGAAGGCCGTGCCGACCTTGCCGTGCATTCAATGAAAGATGTACCAATGATGTTGCCAGAGGGCTTTACGCTGGCCGCGATTGGCGAGCGGGAAGACCCGCGTGATGCCTTTGTTTCTAATCAATACGATTCGCTGGATCAATTAAGCGCTGGCTGTATCGTCGGCACATCCAGCTTGCGCCGCGAATCACAGCTGCGCGCCCGTTTTCCGCATTTAGTGATTAAACCGCTGCGCGGCAATGTGGGTACTCGTTTAGGCAAGCTGGATGCCGGTGAATACGATGCGATTATTCTGGCAGCAGCAGGGCTGATTCGTTTGGGCTTATCCAGCCGGATTAAAAGCGCTATTTCCCCTAGTGACAGCCTGCCATCCCCTGGGCAAGGCGCATTGGGGATAGAAATCCGCAGCGATCGTGAAGATTTAAAAGCACTGCTCGCGCCTTTAAATCATCCGGCAACGGCGGCATGTGTCACTGCAGAGCGCTCCTTATCACGCCGCTTAGGCGGCTCTTGCCAGATTCCATTAGGCGCATTTGCCGAAGAAGACGATGGCTTTTTACGCCTGCGCGCCTTTATTGCCAACCCGGATGGCAGCGATATTATCTATGCCGAAGGCAATGGCTCTTTGGCGGCAGCGAATGGCTTGGGGCTACAAGTGGCCGAATTACTCTGCACCGAAGGCGCAACAGAGATTTTAAAAAATCTGGCCGCTGCGGCTGCCGCAGAATAATGCAAATACTCAGCGGTTTGCGTTTGTGGGTAACACGGCCCAGCCAGCAAGCAGCAGGCTTAATCGGCTTGCTGCACGCCGCTGGCGCAGACGCAATAAGCTTACCCTTATTAGAAATCGCGCCTCCTGCCGATCCAGCACCGCTGAGCACTGCACTTGCCAATATCGAGCAATTTGATTTAGCCGTTTTTATCAGCCCATCTGCACTCGATGCGGTATTTGAGCAATTAAAACAGCCGTGGCCAGTGGGCTTGGCGGTGGCAGTAGTCGGCCCGGGCAGCGAGAAACGTGCTAGGGAGCTGGGCATTCAGGATGTGATTTGTCCAGCGCTGCAATTTGATAGTGAAGGCCTGCTGCAAGAGCCCAGAATGCAGGTTTTGCAGGGCAAAAAACTGGTGTTATTTCGCGGGAATGGTGGGCGTGAATTATTACCAAACGCCTTACAAGAGCGTGGCGCACTTCTGACTTTAATTACCGCTTACCAAAGACAACCGCCCTGCTTTGATTTAGCACGCTTAACGATGGAATTAGCGACAGGCTGTAATGGCATCGTCATATCCAGTTCAGAAGCGGCGCAACACTTATTTCACCTAGCTGGAGGTGAGGCGCGGCAAGCGTTACAATCACGCTTATATTTCGTGCCTCATCCGCGCATCGCAGAGACGCTGAGCGCTTTGGGTGCCAAACAAATAGAACTTACGGATGCTGGGGATAGCGGTATTTTGCGTGGCATATGTCAACACTTCACAAATCCCCGCCAGGAATCAAAATGACTCAGGACACTTCACAAGACTCGCTCGCAGCAGCACTGCAAACGCCTAACCGTCGCTTTGTACCCCAAACGGCCGTGGTGCTTAGCAGCGTGGCCCTTATTGCCACAGCGGGTGTTTGGCTCTATCAGCAGCAGGCCATGGAGCAATTCAAGCTTGAAGTAAGCCGTCAGCTGGCCGCAAATAAAACCGGCACGGCCGAGTTTAACCAGCAGCTGGCCAACAGTGCAAAATTGCAGGAGCAATTCAGCGCTAAGCTTTCGCTCCTTGAAGCCAAACAAGCAGAATCACTCAGCCAGCAGCAAGCGCTGAATAATATGTACGAAGCGCTCACGCATAATGAAACACATCGTGCCTTATCCGAGATTGAGCAAATTTTGGGCTTTGCCAGCCAGCAATTGCAATTAGGCGGCAATGTAAATGGCGCCCTGCTTGCGCTATCTAATATCGACCAAAAGCTTGTCCAGCTCAATCGCCCCGAGCTGATCAGTGTGCGCCAAAGTATTACCCGTGATATTGATACGCTTAAAGCCCTACCCTATGTGGATGTGATCGGCATTAGCGCCAAGCTCGACAGCCTGATTTCTGGTTTAGAAAATTTACCCTTAGCCATCGATGGCTATCGTCAGGCTGCGCCGCAAATTAAAGAATCGACCAGCAACACCGCATTACTCCGTTTTTCTGATGAAATCTGGCATCAGCTCAAACAGCTGATTCAAATTCGCCGTATGGATAAACCCGAGGCCATGCTGCTCTCTCCTGAGCAAAGCTTTTTTCTACGTGAAAATATCAAGCTAAGGCTGCTCGACGCCCGCACATCTCTACTGCTTAAAGATGAAACCAGCTACCGCAGTGATATCAGCGCTGCCCAGCGTTATTTAGAACAATATTTCGATCAAAAAGCACCGCAAACGGCCACATCAATCGCCACATTAAAGCAACTGTCGTCACAAGATCTGGTGATTAAGCTGCCCGAACTGGGCGCTAGCCTTGCAGCCGTTCGCAGCGCCCGCACCGTAGCAGAAAGGGCTAAGCAATGAGAATCCTGCTTTGGATCATCGCTTTATTTGCACTGGCTGTGGGCCTTACGCTGTTTGCCCAGCTGAATACCGGCTATGTACTGGTGTTTCTGCCGCCGTGGCGCATTGAAGTATCACTCAATGTCTTTGCCATGCTCACGCTGGTCAGCATTGCCCTGCTGTATTTGCTACTGCGCGTAGTGGCCGAATTAGGCGGCCTGCCCCATCAGGTTAAGCAATACCGTGAACGTCAAAAAAGAGAAGCTTCTATCCAGCTTGAGCGCGAAGCACGCTTAGCGTTTTTTGAAGGCCGCTACCAGCGTGCCGAACGTTTGGCTGGCGAAGCGCTCAATCATAGCGAAAACAACGATGCCTACGCAGTAAATGCCCTGCTTGCCACGCGTGCCGCACATCAAATGCGCGATTTTGCCCGCCGCGATCAATATCTGGAAAAACTCCAGCAGCGCTTTGGTAATCAACATTTACCTGCTGCCATGATGGCTGCCGAGCTTTACTTGGATGAGCGCCGTTATGCCGATGCAGGCAATGCACTCGCCGCCGCCAAACAGATTTCTCCAAAGCTTACTGCTGCTTTGCAACTAGAGCTGCGCTTGCGTTTACGTGAAGAAAATCCCGATGCGGTCTTACGTTTGGCAGAGCAGCTAAGCAAAAGTGAGGCGCTGGATGCCGATCAGGCCAGACGAATTCGCAACCAAGCCTACTTGCTCAAACTAAAACAGCAGCCCTTATCCTGCCAGCAGCTCAAAGACTGGTGGAATAAGCTGCCTAGTGCAGATAAAGCACTGCCACAGCTGCTTGAAGCCGTTGCAGACAGCTATAAGAGCCAGGGTGAGCCCGCTTTAGCCCGCACCTTGCTCGAAGAAAGCTTACGCAATGAATGGTCGAGCACCTTGGCTGGCCGTTATGGCTCCTTAGGTTTAACTGGTGAAGCGCTGATTTCTCAGCTGCAACAAGCTGAGCTCTGGCTCAAGCAGCATCCTAAAGATCATTTGCTTCTGCTTACCTTAGGACGACTCTGCCGGGCGAGCAGCCTATGGGGCAAAGCGCAGACCTATCTGGAAGCCAGCATTGCAGTACACCCAACGGCAGTGGCACATTCAGAATTAGCCGAATTACTCGATTCCTTAGATAAAAATGATGCTGCCAGCCAGCACTATCGTGCAAGCTTAGCCTTGGCATTACCGCAAGCCAGCTTGATCTAAAATAATTGTTTAAGGCAAGAAAAAACGGCTGCATTGATATCAATGCAGCCGTTTTGCTTATTTTAGACCTTACTTTTTCTGTGCAGGCAGCTGAGATGGTTTTACATCGCCAGAAAAAGCAATCCAAGCAAATGGTGATGCGCTTTTATTGCGCTCAAAAAAATTAAGCTCGGATGATTTAGGAGGAGTAGTAGGTACAACGGGTTTACGGACTTGCGTATGACTTAGCATTTTATTGCCCCCGAGTAGTATGCATTAGCACATTACACGATCATAACACAATACATTGTAACTATTAACCAATGTTTGACTAGAAACAAGTTATTAACTTTCAGCTACATTAACATTAAGTTTCAATTGCAAAAATATTACAACAAATCCGGCGACATCACCGCGCGTAATAAATAAGTAATTTGCCCTTCTTTTACTCGCCGTTGTAAGCACCAGCAAGCTCCTCGGCGCAGCTCCCAATCCAGCTCTTTATACGCTAAGATCACCGCAGCAACCCGGCCTATCTCAGGCTGGTGGCCCACCAGAACCAATACCTTGCCAGTCTCACGCGGCCAATTACTGACTTCCAGATAAGCCGACGCCTTCGAGCCCGGATTAAGTCTTGCATCTATTTTAAACTGCTTACTTAAAGCCTTGGCCGTTTCCTGGCTACGCAATGCCTCGCTGGCAATCACCGTGATTGCCCCATCAGCAAAACGCTTGCCCAACCAAGCCGCCATTTTCTCTGCCTGTTTACGGCCTTTACTACTAAGGGGGCGAAGTAAATCATCGCCCCCCTCCTCAGCCTCAGCATGACGCCACAAGATCAAATCCATAATCACCCTCCTTGCATGATTTAGCATGGCTAAGGTGAGATCAGGCTAAGCTTTATACTCAATAGGAAATCACGGCTGTAACCCAACAAAAAACAAATTACAAACCGCAACGATATTGGCATTGCAACTAAGCAGATCCACCCCAGGGGCTTATTTGCACATAGCGAAAAGCAGCTTTCAAAAAACGAAACCAATCAACCGCGTGGCTTCACCGTTAGCTCTGCTAACAGCGTCATTTGTGAAGAACGCGATTTACCACCCCGCGCCGTCTTACGGCGATAACGGCCATCAGATTGCATTTCCCACGCCTGAGTGTTATCCACCAAGCTTGGGCGCAAGCTTTCACGAATCACACGGCGTTTGATTTTTGCATTCAAAATTGGGAAAGCGATTTCGATACGGCGGAATAAATTACGCCCCATCCAATCGGCAGACGATAAGTAAACGTCTTCGGCACCATCATTATAAAAATAGAATACACGGTGATGCTCTAATAAACGGCCCACAATAGAGCGCACACGAATATTGTCTGACAAGCCCGGAATACCCGGCCGTAAAGCGCACACGCCACGCACAATCAAATGAATCGTCACGCCAGCTTGCGATGCTTCATACAGCTTTTCGATCACTGTAGGCTCTAGCAAAGCATTCATTTTGGCGATAATCACCGACTTACGCCCCGCCTTTGCATGCGCAATTTCTTTATCAATGTACTTCAGAATATTTGGCTGCAAAGTAAACGGTGCCTGCCATAGCTGATGATGATCCCCCGCCAGACCAAGGCCAGTCAGCTGCATAAATACATCATTCACATCGCTAACGATTTCATCATTGCAGGTCATCAAGCCAAAGTCGGTGTACAGCTTAGTGGTACGCGGATGGTAATTACCCGTGCCAACGTGAGTATAGCGGTGCAAACGCCCTTCTTCGCGCCGCACAATCAGCAGCATCTTGGCATGCGTTTTATAGCCGTACACGCCATACACCACGTGCACGCCAGCCAGCTCCAGCTTAGCGGCCCAATTGATATTCGCCTCTTCATCAAAGCGCGCCATCAACTCCACCACGGCGGTAACTTCTTTACCGCGCCCGGCTGCATCGCATAAGGCTTCCATCAACGCGGATTCCGTACCCGTGCGATAAACCGTCATTTTAATCGCCACCACCTGTGGATCTCTTGCTGCCTGCTGCAACAAATCAATCACGGGTGTAAAGCTTTGATAAGGGTGGTGCAATAAAATATCGCCTTGGCGAATCGCGGCAAACATATCCGGCTGCTTGCGTAGCTCTAGCGGAATCCCCGGAATAAAAGGCTCAAACTTTAAATCAGAGCGCTCAACCTGATCTGGCACCTGCATCAGACGCACCAGATTGACCGGCCCGTTTACCCGATATAAATCAGCATTTTGCAAGCCAAACTGATCACGCAAGAAATCCTGTAAATGCTTAGGGCAATTATCAGCTAGCTCTAAACGCACCGCATCGCCGTAAGAGCGCTGCGACAATTCGCCTTTTAAAGCGGCCCGCAAGTCTTTCAGATCATCATCATCAACCGATAAATCAGAATCACGCGTCACACGGAACTGATAGCAGCCCAACACATGCATACCTGAAAACAGCTCATCCACATGCGCATGCAAAATCGACGACAAGAATACAAAGCCATGCTCTACACCAGAAATCTCGGTCGGCATTTTTACAAATCGCGGCAAAATACGCGGCGCTTGCACAATCGCAATGCCCGAGCTACGGCCAAAGGCGTCGTTGCCTTCCAGCTCAACAATAAAATTAAGCGATTTATTTAAAACACGCGGGAAAGGATGCGAAGGATCAAGCCCGATCGGCGTCAGAATCGGCATCAGCTCACGAAAGAAAAAATCACGAACCCACTCGCGCTGCTCATCTGTCCACACGCTGCGACGGAAAAAATGAATCCCCTCTTTAGCCAAGGCAGGGAACATGACTTCCAGCAACAAACTATATTGGCGATCAACCAAATCGTGCGCTTCACGCGTGACCAGCTCAAAAGCCTGTAAAGACGTCATACCCTCCGGCAACAGCCGTGTTGGATTAAGCCGCATATTTTCTTTAAGCCATGCCACGCGCACTTCAAAAAACTCATCCAGATTGGACGACACAATGCACAGAAACTTCAAACGCTCCAACAAAGGATTACTTGCGTCTTCCGCCTGGGCCAATACCCGACGATTAAACTCTAACAACCCCATTTCACGGTTCAGCATTAATTGATTGTCAGCAGGTTTGTAACTCATCACTCTTCTCAGAATAAATAGCTCATCAAAAAACGGATGAAAAGAAACACAACTCAGCCTGCCAGATGCCCAGATCCGTTCACTACGTAGCCTTTAGGCCAGCAGAAAACCTGATCGCCGCTGGCTTGAAACAAAGCAGCAAAATCACATGGCATTGAGTTGTAAATCTTAAATACACCACCGTTTTGCAATGGGCATAAATGGGGTTGTAGAAAAAACAAAGGCCACTATAAGTGGCCTGTGCTTAACTTTTATTGCGGCACAAAGCCCGCGGGCATTTCTGCACCATCGCCAAAGAAATAATTCTCTAACTGCTGCTGCAAATACTGCCGCGCGCGCGGATCAGCCAAACTCAGACGGTTTTCATTGATCAACATGGTTTGATGCTTAATCCAAGCCTGCCATGCTTCTTTAGACACATTCTCGAAAACCTTCTTACCCAAAGCACCCGGCAGCGGCGGAAAATCCATCCCCTCAGCTTCACGGCCCAGCTTTACACAGTTCACAGTGCGGCTCATTAGTATCACCTTAATAATATTACATTTATGTTTCTAGAAAATGACAAAAACCTGTTTATGACCGGCTTTGCGAGCAATGGCATACAGAGACACACAAGCAGATTTTTCATCCGGCAATTCATTCAAGAAGCTTTTACTGATTATACCAGAGCAGCGTGGTACCACAGAAAGAGGGAGGGATTACGCATACATAAGAGTAAAAAATCTTTATACGTAAGTATTTACTAAAAATATCAAGCAGCTTTGCTATCGAGTCACGGCACCAATCAAACTAAAACTTACTCATCATAAAATAAAATTACCAAAAACAAATGTTTGGCAATTTTATTGAAAGCAAACAAATAACCACAAAATGACATACTAAAAATACTTACAAAAATGAATAACCACATCGAGTAAATACAAACTATGCCTTTTTATGCTCTGAAATCAGCCCATAAAAATGTGAAAAGCATATAAATAATCGACTAAAATCTTACTAACAACAAAAGATATATTGAAAGCAAAAAACCATAAATCACACTCAGATCGAGCTAAATCAAACAAAAAAAACTGTAAATATTTACAAAAATTACCACGACATAATCATACTCGAAAAATAAAACACATTAAAACAACACCATAAACAAGTGTTTTTATATGGATAAAACTAACACCGATGATAACGACTCCTATTATTGACACGTTAATTCAGAGTGTTTACATTCAGCGTCAATGTAATAAAAGATTAACGCAAATGTCATACAAAAATGACATTCAAATTACTCTACACGCTTTAACACCTCTTTCTCACTTACATCAAAAAGCTAGTTGATCATTTAGTGAGGCTAAACAACTCATTAATTTGGCTAATTAGATGTATCAATCAATTAAAAAAATAAAAACGTCTTATCAAGCAGGGCTGCTTGAACATAAGAATTTGGCCATGCCAGACTTTTATGCCGATAAGCAACGCTCGCTCAACTCCGCCCCCTCTACCCCCGCTCTAAACCAGAGTGCCAAATAAAATGGCCCGCAGCGCCACAGCCATCACCTTGGCTGTTTGGAAAGCCTTATTTCTACGCGAAGCTGTCAGCCGCTTATTTTCTGGCCGCGCCACTTGGTTTTGGCTGCTGGCCGAGCCGATGTTTCATGTGGCATATCTGGTTTTTATTTTTACCGGCATTCGCGTAAGCAATATCGGCGGCATCGATACCACCATCTGGATTATGGTCGGCATGCTGGCCTACTTTATGTTTACCCGTACTAGCACCCAAGTCATGAATGCGGTGAATGCTAATCAAGCCCTCTTTGCCTACCGACAAGTAAAACCGGTTGATACCGTACTGGTGCGTGGCGCACTAGAAGGCTTTCTGATGATTCTCATCAGCAGCATTTTGCTGATGTGCGCCGCACTGTTTAATCACCCCGTTGCCCCTAGTAACCCTCTAGCGGTACTCGAAGCTTTTTTCGGACTGTGGCTAGTTGGCTTAGGCTTTGGCTTGGTAACGTCTATTTTCAGCGAGCTCATCCCAGAGCTTGGCAAGATCATCGGCTTAATCATGATGCCGCTATATATGATGTCCGGCGTGATGTTCCCTATGGCTACTGTACCGCAGCCCTACCGCGACTGGCTGTTGCTCAACCCTGTAGCTCATGGCCTAGAGGCCGCACGGCTTGGTTTTGCAGGCAATTACCACCCCGTACCCGAGCTGAGTATTACTTATATCTACAGCTTTGCCCTTGTCAGCATCTTTTTAGGCTTGGCTTTACACCGCCGTTTCGCCCAAAGGCTGACCACTAAATGATTATTGCCCGAGATGTGCATAAGCGTTACCTCACCGATCACGGCCCCGGCAAATGGGTATTGCAAGGCGTTAATTTTACGATTCCACCCAAGCTAAATGTCGGGCTGATTGGCGCGAATGGCGCGGGTAAATCCACCCTCTTACAGATTGTGGCAGGTGTCGATCACCCCAATAAAGGCAGCGTAGAGCGCCAGTGCAAAGTGTCTTGGCCGATGGGCTTTGGCGGAGGCTTGCAAGGATCCTTAACTGGCCGGCAAAACTCCAAATTTGTCTGCCGCATTCACGGCCACGAAGACGATATCCCCGACCGGCTGGCTTTTATTCAAGATTTTGCCGAAATTGGCGACGCCTTTGATCACCCCGTCAAAAGCTATTCATCGGGCATGAAAGCAAGGCTGCAATTTGCTATGTCTTTAGCTTTTGATTTCGACGTGTATATCTCCGACGAAGTGACCTCGGTTGGCGATGCCGCATTTCGCGATAAAGCCGCTGCCGCCTTTAAAAATCTAGCCGACAAAGCTGGGCTGATTATGGTGGCGCATGGCGAGACCACACTAAAGCAATTTTGCTCCGCAGGCATTTGGATTCACGACGGCAAGGCGCACTGGTTTGACCAGATTGACGACGCGCTAAAAGCATATAAAGACACATTAAAGAAATGATTAAAAAATTTAGAAATGGCCGTGTCGCTAAAACATGGGCCAGAAACCGCCGAAAATGGTCGCCGCAGCTCAAGCGCAACCTGATTTTTACCATCGCCCTATTTGCATTTGTGCTATCGGCCTTTTACTGGCTGACCCTTGCATCAGATCGCTATGTATCTACCGCACATGTAATTATTCAACGTACTGACGTGGCCGGTGGCCAAGCGATGGATTTCTCTAGCTTACTGGGAGGATCTGGCGGCAACCGCGCCGATCAGCTGCTGCTACGCGATCATCTGCTCTCTATCGACATGCTTAAAAAGCTCGATACCCGCTTAAATCTACGCGCCCACTACAGCGATAGCCATCACGACCTGCTATCCCGCATGTGGTCCTCGGATAACTCTATAGAGCATTTTTATAACTATTACCTATCCCGTGTGAGCGTGGAATTTGACGACTACACCGGCGTGCTGATTATCAAAGCCCAAGGCTATGACTCAAAAATGGCCCAAGCCATCACCACCTTGCTGGTGCAAGAAGGTGAACTATTTATGAATGCAATAGCACATAGCCTAGGTAAAACGCAGGTTGAATTTCTAGAAAAACAAGTGATTACCATGAACGAGCGCTCCATCAAAGCGCGCCAAGCGGTATTAAGCTACCAAAACAAACAGGGCCTTGTTTCCCCACAAGCCGCAGCAGAAAACATTGTCGGCATCGTGGCTAAACTAGAAGCACAACGCACCGAACTAGAAACCCAACGTAGCGCACTACAATCCTATTTAGTGCAAGACCACAGCAGCATTATTCAGCTAAATCAGCAAATTGAAGCCATCAATAAGCAGCTCGCCCAAGAGCAGGCCAAGCTGACCTCGCCCACAGGCAAGCCACTTAACCGCACGGTAGAAGAATTTCAGCGCCTGGAAATGCAGGCTGCCTTTGCCCAAGACGTTTACAAAGTAGCACTGGTTGCGCTGGAAAAAGGCCATATCGAAGCTACCCGCATGATCAAAAAAGTATCGGTAATTCAAACCCCAAGCCAGCCCGAATACCCACTAGAACCACGCCGCTATTACAACACGCTGGTATTTATGCTCGTCATTATGCTTATAGCAGGTGTGGCGCAGCTGCTGGCCGCCATTATTCGCGACCATAAGGACTGACCCCATGAAAATCGCCTCCGCCCTAATCAGCATGCTGGCACTACTTTGCGCCGCACCCGCTATGGCCGCCAGCCCGTTTGAAATAAGCGCCGTTCAAAAGCAGACAGCAAAGCAAGAGCAACAACTTGCCAGACTTGCCTCCCCGGCAGATGAACAGCCCTCGGCAGAGCCACCTCAGAGCTATGATTACAGCACCAATCTAAAAAGTGATGTGTTTGGTGCCAACCTGTTTACCGGCGCATTTGCCCGCGCAGGCGCGACGCAATTCAACCCTGATTACGCCGTAGCTGTGAGTGACAAAATCCAGATTCGCCTGTGGGGCGCGTTTGATTTTGATACCAAGCTGACAGTAGACCCCAAGGGCAATATTTTTCTGCCCCATGTTGGCCCCGTCACCGTCTTGGGCGTGCGTAATCAAGATTTACAACGCATTGTTGAAGCCGCCGTTGCCCGCACTTTTCGCAGCAATGTAAACAGCTACGCCAGCCTAGCCGCAGCCCAACCCGTGCGCGTATTTGTCAGCGGCTTTGTAAACCGCCCAGGCCTCTATAGCGGCACCAGCATGGACAGCCTGCTGCACTATCTAGACCAAGCAGGTGGGATAGATGCGGAGCGCGGTTCATTCCTAAACGTGCAAGTAAAGCGCGGCCAAACCATCCGTGCCAGCGCCAATCTTTACGACTTCTTACTAAACGGCACCATGCCGCTGATTCAACTGAGCGATGGCGACGTTATTTTTGTAGCGCCACGTCAACGCAGCGTAAAAGTAAGCGGCCTAGCCGCCAATGCCAAACGCTTTGAATTTAGCGATCAGACACGCACCGTTGCCGACCTGATCAAAATTACCAAGCCCAACGCCGCCGCCACCCATGTGCGCGTGATTCGCAACACCGGTAGCATCAAAAATATCGAATACTACCCACTAGGCGATGCCGCCAGCGTGGTGCTACAAAATGGCGACGAACTGGAATTCACCGCCGATAAAAAACCCGGCAGCATCACCGTGCGGGTAGAGGGTGAGCACAACAGCGCCCAAGAATACGTACTGCCCTACGGCACACGCATGAGCCAGCTGCTAGCGCAAATCCAATACACCGATCATTCCGATCAAGCCAACCTGCAGCTATTTCGCCAAAGCGTAAAAGTCCGGCAAAAACAAATGCTCGATACCTCGCTGCGATCATTAGAAGCCGCCGCCCTCACCGCCCGATCAGGCACCAGCGATGAAGCCCGTCTGCGTAAAGAAGAATCAGAGCAGATCTTGCAATGGGTAGAACGCGCTAAAAAAATCGAACCAAGTGGCCAAGTTGTCATCGCCCAAGCCAGCAGCCGTGATCAGCTACTACTAGAAAACGGCGACGTATTACGCGTGCCCATCAAAGACGGCCTAGTACTGGTCAGCGGCGAAGTGCTCTTCCCCAACGCTGTGGCTTTCGACCAAACACTACAGCTAGACGATTACATCAACCGTGCCGGTGGCTACACCCAAAACACCGACGTAGCCCGCATCATCGTCGCCCGCCGAGATGGCAGCTTTAACGAAGCCAGCAGCGAAACCGGCATCTTTGGCTCCGCCAAAAGCAAAATCGCCATTCAATCTGGCGACGAGATTCTGGTACTGCCAAAAATCGACGTGAAATCAAGGCAGATTTGGAAAGATATGACACAGATTATTTATCAGATAGCAGTTGGTGCAAAAGTAGTATTTGGCTTGTAATTAAATCAAAAGGCAATATATAAAAATGAATATTTTATTCTTAACTGAATTAAAACCAGAATTATCTAGTGATTTTAGAAATGGGTCCGTCAAGGACTACATTTTCCAAATGAACAATATGGTCAATGCGATACCTGATATTGAGTGCAGACTGTTAATTGCTGAAGAAACAGCAGATTCATTAGCCTCTGAAAATAACAAAATTGTTCATAATTTCAAAACGCATGTTGTTTCTGCAAAGCAAGTTGACAATATACTTAATTCGGATAGTTTAAGTGAAAATTGGTATAATAAAGCCTATTCTGAAGAACAACTTAATGACATTGCCCATTTACTTAGGAAAATTACTGGCGATTTTATTCCAGATGCAGTAATTATTCATGAATCACATGCTCCATACGCTAAACTAGCATGGCCAAATGCAGTCGTTCTCCATCAGATGTTTGGTCTTACTTACCGTGCACCATATCCACAACTAACTCAATACGACCCATCAGGCTTATACAATAATTCCATACTAGTTAAAGATTCAGAGAAAATTAAATCTATCACATTAAGTGAAAACGAGAAAAAAACCATTAAAGAAATAAAGGGCTGGTTTGCAACTCAAACCATCGCTCACGACCCACTATGGTTAAATATCGAACCTTGGCAACATCGTTTTGATAAGCTGATTCTTTGTCCGCTACAAGTAGATGGATATTATGCATTTGATGCGTGTAGTGAATATAACTCTCAATTAGAATTCCTAGAAGATGTACTTTCAAAGACCCCAAAAAATTGGGGTGTAGTTGTTACTGAACACCTTGCTTACACTGAACTACTAACAAGTCCAGTACTGGCCCGTCTAAAACGAGAGTACAGTAATCTAGTATACCTGCCAGAATCAAAAAAAGTACCCAATGCATCACAAGCTTTACTTGTGCATATGGATGCAATTGTTACCGTTTCTAGTTCATTGGCATATCAGGCAATGTTTTTTGATATACCTGTAATTAGCGCAGGTAAATCTCACATAAATGCATTCTCAACATGTAGCCTTGAAAATATAGAAAATACATTCAAGGATCATAATGGAGAAATTTTCCTCCCTGTCCTATTTTTCCTTCTAACTAGATTGCATCATGTTCGAAAAACAGTTATCGACAATGGTGCAGCTCATTACTCTTTAATATCTACTATTGTAAATAATGTTAGAAATGGGTGCATTGGAATTGACGCTCTTCCTGTACAAAAAAATCTAGATGAAGTTTTCAAAGACCTTAAAAATAATTCACAATGGAAAATATGGTCACGCGAACTTGAAAATAAGCAAATAAAAACCACGCCAAATCCTGCATTACTCAATATTTGTTTTGCAGATGCAATTAGCTGGGATTTATTTGACACATTAGTTCAGCGTCCATTTATCCAGCCCCATGAGCTATTTCAAGCAATAGAACCAATTGTAAGAAAAATAACAAAAAACATATATATTCCTTTTCATCACTTACGTCGAGAAGCTGAACGTTTAGCACGTTCTGAACATAACCATAGAATTGAGATCACATTTGATGAAATATATCATCAATTTGAAAGAATTTCTGGACTAGAGCCACACATTGTCTCTCAGATAAAAGAAACAGAGATAAAAGCAGAGTTGAATTTTATTCAACCAAAGAATGGAATGTTACGTACTTGGCGTATGGCTGGGTGTTTTGGAAAGCCGCGCTCAATTATTACAGATATTTATTTTTCACAAGAGATTATTGAAGAAATCCTAAGAAAAAACGGCCTTACAAACTATGACATACTTCTTGTTTCTTCTGAGCTCCGCATACGGAAAGAAGATGGGACAATGTACCCGCATTATTTATCTCAAGTTCGTCGACAATTCCCAAAATCAGAAACATTACTCCATATAGGAGATAATAATCGTGCAGATGGTGAAATGGCATCACGACATGGGATTAAAACATTAATAATTCCTAAATCTATCGACTTATTGAAACAAACTGCACTTGGCAAAATGTATGCAGCACCATTGGCATCACTTAATGCTATGTCTTCTGCTGTAATTGGGCTTACCGCTAATCGTTTTTTCTCTTCCCCCAATACTGGGTATAATAAAGAAAGTGCTGTTGATGCCAATTTATTTGACTTTGGATACGCCATGCTTGGCCCATTTGTAGTTGGGTATACTCAATGGGTACAACGTCGTTTAAAAGCTTTAAAAGCAGATAATGCATATTTCTTAGCACGCGATGCATATTTGCCAATGCGTGTTTATGAAATATTAAAAGATGATAATGATGGATTGCCTGAGGCTCAATATTTATATTGCTCTAGACGATCAGCAGTTGTCCCTGCCCTTGCTGGAAATCCAAGTGCAGTGAAAGAAATAGCGACCTTGAACTTTGGTACTATGCCATTAAATGAATTATTAAGCTCTAGATTTGGATTATCTGCTTCTGATTTATCAGCAGAGAAACTAATAGATCTAGGTTTACGAGCTGATGGTAAATCAAAAGTTAGTTACCCACGTGACATTCCATTAGTAAATAAAGTAATCAATGCGTTTATGCCGGAAATTGAAAACCAATCACAAAAGGAAAAGAAAACATACCTTCGCTATCTTTCTGAAATTGGCATAACTGATCCAAATATGAAATCCGCATTAATTGATATCGGTTATTCAGGTACAATGCAACGAAAAATGACCGAATTAACAGGGATTAACTATCACGGTTTATATGTATTAACTCATGATTATGTGATACATACCTTTAAGGATGAAACCTTTGAAGGATGGCTAGCCAGTTTTGACAATCAAAGATCATCAATCAGGCATGATACGAATAATTATATTCCTCTTTTAGAAAGCTTACTTTCCTCAGAAGAGGCAAGCTTAGTATGCTATGAGGAAAATAATAAAGGTGATTTAATTGCTAATTTCTTAGAGGTTTCTAACGAAAAAGATCGTGTAGCATTTATACGCCAGCTACATCAGGGAGCATTACAATTTGCAAAAGACTGGAAATCAACATTTGGTAGTCTAGACAAAGATGCTTTTGAGCTTTCACCAGCTATTTCGTCATATCCATTATTGCAAACATCTCGCACGCCGAATGAACATGACATGCAAATATTTCAAGGGTTGATTCTGGAAAATTTATTTGCTGGAGCCGAATTTAATGTAATTTCAGATCCTAGTCCTTATCTAGACAAATCAGGAAAACTAAACCGACAAATTTATGAGCGGCTAATATCAGAATCAAAATGGAAAGAAGGCGCCATTGCTGCTTATAAAAAATATTTGATACAAACAAATGTTGTAGCAGACAGAATTACAAGCACAACAACAGCGCCTGAAATTACTATCAATCATTCTGCTAAGCCAACCATTAACAAAAATTCAAGCCTAACAAATAAAGAAAAACGTAGAATTAAACTAATAGAGCGTCCGGATAGATTCTTCGCAGATAGTCAACATGTAATTCTCCGACCTTTGCAGCACTTGTTTGGGAAGAATGCCACAGGTGCAGTAATGCATAAATTGCTACTAAGCATTATTTCAAATAAAAAATATATTCATTAAAAATACAAATGGCCACTACAAATTGTAGTGGCCAAACCACATATACATCCTCATTAAATACATGATTTATGATTAATATTTTTTAGTAACGGCTCTCTGACAATGAATAATTTTACCACTATTAAGAATAGCGCCCCTTTTACCCTCTTCGGCGGCATCAACGTCCTAGAGTCCAAAGATTTCGCACTTAAAACCTGCGCTGAATATATAAGGGTTACGCAAAAACTGGGGATTCCTTACGTCTTTAAAGCGAGTTTTGATAAAGCCAATCGCTCTTCAATTCACTCCTATCGCGGGCCGGGTTTGGAGGAAGGTTTGCGGATTTTTGAGGCGGTGAAGGCTGAGTTTGGCGTACCTATGCTTACAGATGTGCACGAGCCTTGGCAGGCTCAGCCGGTGGCAGAGGTGGTAGATATTCTGCAATTACCGGCATTTTTGGCACGGCAAACTGATCTGGTGGTGGCCTTGGCGAAGACTGGCCGCATCATCAACATCAAGAAGCCACAGTTTTTAAGCCCTTCTCAAGTACTTAATATCGTTGATAAATTTAAAGAAGCAGGCAATGAGCAACTGATTCTTTGTGATCGTGGCACTTGCTTTGGTTATGACAATCTAGTGGTGGATATGCTGGGCTTTGGGGTGATGAAAAAGGTTTGCAATGACTTGCCGATCATTTTTGATGTAACTCATTCCTTACAACAACGCGATGCTATGGGCGCGGCTTCCGGTGGGCGCAGGGCGCAAGTTTTGGAGCTGGCCCGTGCAGGTATGGCGGTCGGTTTGGCGGGGCTTTTCCTAGAAGCGCATCCCAATCCTGATCAAGCAAAATGCGATGGTCCAAGCGCCTTGCCATTAGATCAGTTAGAGCCTTTCCTTACGCAAATTAAGGCTGTGGACGATTTGGTGAAATCTTTTGCTCCCCTGCATATTGCTTAATTAAGAGAGCCCTGCTTTGAATGATTTAACTGCAAAACGTCTGGTTATTGTGATTCCTGCCCGCTATGGCTCTAGCCGCTTACCGGGCAAGCCATTAGCCGATATTCTGGGTAAGCCAATGGTGCAGCATGTGTATGAGCAGGCACTTAAAGTGCCGCATATCCATAAAGTGCTGATTGCTACTGATGATGTACGCGTCGCCGATGCAATACAGCTGTTTGGAGGGGAATATGTAATGACCTCGCCCGATCATCCATCAGGTACAGATCGCCTTACTGAAGTCATGCGCCAGATCGATGCAGATATTTATATCAACTTACAGGGCGATGAGCCATTAGTACGCTCCGCTGATATTGCAAAACTGGCGGCGGGAATGTGCGCCGATGAAACGGTGCAAGTCGGCACACTCTGCCACCCTATTCCTCATAAAGAAGCCAGTAATCCCAATACGGTAAAAGTGGTGCTCGCCAGCAATGGCGATGCGCTCTACTTTAGCCGCGCGCCCATTCCTTATCCCCGTGATGACGAGAGCAGCGCCTGCTATCTGAAGCATGTGGGCGTGTATGCCTATCGACGTGAAGTACTGGAGGCTTACGCCCAATTGCCACAAACCATGCTTGAGCAAGCAGAAAAATTAGAGCAATTGCGCCTGCTGGCTGCGGGCTTACGCATCCGTGCTTTTGAAGTAGAGCCAACGGGCCCGGGTGTTGATACGCCAGAATGCTTGGCACATGTAAGGGCGATCATGGCTCGCTTACCAACGCAGCGTCAGCCCTCGCTAGCAGAAACCAAGCTGGTGATTACCGATGTGGATGGCGTGCTTACAGATGGTGGCTTGTATTACGACGCGACAGGTGAATGCCTGAAACGTTTTCATGTGCGTGACGGCCTAGGCATTCGCTTACTGGAGGAAAGCGGCATTCGGGTGGCGGTGTTATCAGGCCGAGACTCAGCCACCTTGCGTAAACGTGTCGCAGATTTAGGTGTGACCTTGCATCAGTTTGGCGTAAAGGACAAAGCACGCGCCTGCTTTGAGCTAATGGCACAAGCCCATGCCCAAGTGCACCAAACCGTTTGCGTCGGTGACGACAGTATTGATCTGCCTGCATTCGAGGTATGTGGCCTCTCCTTCGCGGTGGCAGATGCACCCTCTTATGTAAAAGCCAAAGCTAGCCACGAATTAAAAACGCAAGGTGGAGCAGGTGCATTCAGAGAATTGGCCGATATGATTTTGCTAGCCCAAGGCAAAGAAGATGTATTTGGCACTGCCAAAGGCTTTTCTACCGTTATGAATGGCATTACGCAGTAATACATTAAATAGAGAACCAAAATGACTGCAGTTATTTCACAAGCTAAAAATATCGTGGCAATTGAGATTCAAGCCCTTAGTGCAATGGCGGATCGAATTGACGGAAGCTTTCAAAAAGCCATTGATATTATTTTAAATGCCAAGGGCCGGGTGGTCGTGGTGGGCATGGGCAAATCGGGCTTGATCGGAAAAAAGATTGCGGCAAGTATGGCATCTACCGGAACTGCAGCATTTTTTGTTCACCCCGGTGAGGCTTTTCATGGCGATCTGGGCATGATTCAACCATCAGACGCGGTGCTGATGATCTCTAATAGTGGCGAAACAGAAGAACTGATTCGCCTGCTGCCATTCTTAGTGCATCAAGAAAACCGCGTGATTGCCATGACCGGCAAAATGAAATCCACCCTCGCCAAACACGCCGACGTAGTACTGGATATTTCTGTAGAACGAGAAGCCTGTAATAACAACCTAGCCCCAACTTGCTCTACCACTGCAACTTTAGTGATGGGTGATGCACTGGCGATTGTTTTATCCACAAAGTATGACTTTCAGATTGAAGACTTTGCGCGCTTCCACCCCGGCGGCAGCTTAGGCCGCCGCCTGCTGACCCGTGTTGCGGATGTAATGCGTAAAGATAATTTGCCGGTTTGCCAGCAGGAAGACTCGTTCAGAGATGTGGTGCATATCATTAACAGCGGGCGCTTAGGCTTGGCTTTAGTGATGGAAAACGATGAGCTGCTGGGCATCATTACCGATGGCGATATAAGGCGTGCCTTTGATTCTGATCTTGATTACAAGCAAGTCAAAGCAGCACACATCATGAGTAAAAATCCTAAATGCGCCTCACCTGATGAACGTTTTGTAGATGCGGAAGAACGTATTCGCATCGCAAAAGTGAATGCATTAGTGGTTAAAAATAATATGAATAAGGTCGTTGGAATCTTGCAGATTTTCGATATAGATAATTAATGCCTGTAAAAAATATTAATAGAATTGGCATTTACTCCAGCGGCATTCTTCGTATTCCTTGTTTAAGTGCTTTAGTTGGCGCAGAAATCTGTCCTATTAGAGCTATCAATCTTCAACAAGTAGACGCATTTGCAGGCTGGGGCAAACGCCCAAGCAGCAAAAAACCAAGAGCAAAAGCAGCTCAACTTGGCCTTCCTTTTCTTGCACTAGAAGACGGTTTCTTACGCTCGCATAACACTGGTGAGCACAGCCCCCCTTTGGCTCTTGTGCTCGATGCTGAGGGTATTTACTACGATTGCACCGGCCCTTCGGCTTTAGAAAGTTTACTGAATTCTAAAGCTGATTTGCTGGCGAATGTCGCGGCGGATGTGGCGCGGGCTAAGGCTTTGCTGCTGCAGCATCAGCTGAGTAAATACAATCATGCGCCGGTGTTGGATCTGGCTTTGCTGCGCGGTGATGACCACCAGCGGGTGCTGGTGATTGATCAAACTGCTGGCGATATGAGCGTAGTTTTGGGTGGTGCGAATGCGGCTAGTTTTAGCCAGATGCTGGCCTCGGCTTACGCCGAAAATCCTGATGCTACGGTTTATGTAAAGACGCATCCAGAGGTTACGTCAGGGCGCAAGCAGGGCTATTTAAGCCATGTGCAAGATGATGCCCGCACGGTGGTGTTACGCCAAGCGATTAATCCGCTGAGCCTTATTGAGCAGATGGATAAAGTGTATGTGGTGACGTCCACCATGGGTTTCGAGGCTTTGCTAGCGGCGAAACCGGTCAGTGTATTTGGCATGCCTTGGTATGCGGGCTGGGGCATGACGGACGATCGACTACCCTGCCCGCGCCGTACTCAGCACCGCTCGGTGGATGAATTATTTGCGGCGGCGTATTTCCATTACAGCCGTTATTTAAACCCAGTGAATCATCAACCCGGCACTATTTTTGATGTGATTGATTGGCTGATTTTGCAGCGAAAAATGGCCAACCGTTATTCTGGCCGAATGATTGGTGTGGGCTTTAGGCGCTGGAAGGCAGTGAATATCAAGCCGCTGTTATCGCTGCATGCTGGGCAAGTTTTATTTGTAAAAGATGCGGCTCAGGCGGCGGGCTTAAAGCTGCAAGCGGCGGATTGCTTGGTGTTTTGGGGACGGCAAGCGCCTAAAGGTGTGGCAGAGCTGGCGGCCTCAGCTGGCTCGCGGCTGCTACGCATGGAGGATGGCTTTGTGCGCTCGGTGGGCTTAGGCTCAGATTTAATCCGCCCGCTGTCGCTAGTGCTAGATGAGCAGGGGATTTATTTTGACCCTAGCCAAACTTCTGCTTTGGAGCACATCTTAAACACCACGCAATTTTCTGATGAAGAATGCACGCGCAGCCAGCATTTACGCCACTTCATCACTCAGCATGGCATCAGTAAATATAATTTAGAACCACGTGATATCGCCCAATGGCCCAGCACTGGCAAAGAAGTTGTGCTGGTGCCAGGCCAAGTCGAAGACGATGCTTCGATTCGCTATGGTTGCAGCGATATTAAAACCAATCTGGGCCTGCTGCAGGCGGCCAGAGCGGCGCATCCCGATGCATTTATTGTCTACAAACCGCATCCCGATGTGATGTCTGGTAACCGGGCGGGCAAGCTGGCACTGGCTCAGGCGCTGCAATTTGCCGATTTTGTGGAGGCTAGGCTATCGGTGGTCAGCTGCATCGATGCCTGCGATGTGGTGCATACCATGACTTCTCTCACCGGCTTTGATGCGCTGCTGCGTAATAAGCGAGTGGTGGTGTATGGCCAGCCATTCTATGCGGGCTGGGGGCTAACTAAAGATGTACTAAGCGAAGGGACAGCCTTTGCCCGCCGCACTCGGCAATTATCGCTCGATGAATTGGTAGCAGGCACCTTATTGGATTACCCGCTGTATTGGGATTGGGCTTTAAAAGGCTACACCTGCTGCGAGGCGGTATTGCAGCAGATTATTCAAACCCGCAATACGCTTGAAGCCCAAAATGGGCTGGAAAAACTGCGCGTTGGCTTGGTACGCCGCCAATTACGCAAGCTTAATATATTGGCGAAAGCTTGGATTTTTAAATCATGATTAATGAAGGTATTCAGGCATTTGCTGGCAAACGCGTGCTGTTATTACAAGGGCCGGTTTCCACATTCTTTGCCCGCCTGGCAAAAGATTTACGCAATACTGGGGCAGAAGTTTTTAAAGTTAATTTTAATGCCGGCGATTGGTTTTTTTATCCGCGCAATGCCATCAATTATCAAGGCAAGATGGAAGATTGGCCTGCCTATTTTGAGGCGCTTATTCAACACTTGGATATTGATGCCATTTTATTATTTGGCGATTGCCGCCGCATTCATCAGGATGCGCACGCTATTGCTGATAAGCATGGCTTAGAAATCGGCGTATTTGAAGAAGGTTATGTGCGGCCTGATTACATTACGCTGGAGCGATTTGGCGTAAATGCTTATTCCAAATTATCCCGCAACCCTGCGGATTATCAGGAAAAAACACCTGTCCCCAAAAAACAGCCTGTGGGTAATGCGTATTGGGCCATGATTTGGTTTGGATTTTGGTATGGCAGCATTGCGGCCTTAGGCAAAGTTTTCTTTAGACATTATCAGCACCACCGCCCTTTATCGCTGCTTGAGCTTTTCCCATGGATGCGCTCGGCGCGGCGCAAACAATGGCATCGCTGGGCAGAGCGCGGTATTCAAGAAGAGCTGATCACCCATTGGGATAGGCAATTTTTTCTAGCGCCCTTGCAGGTATTTAATGATTCGCAAATCACCGTGCATGCAGGTTTTGATGGTGTAGAGCACTTTATTGAAAGCACGCTGCTCTCCTTTGCCCAACATGCGCCCAAAGACACGCTACTTGTTTTTAAGCATCATCCAATGGACAGAGGCTATCGGGATTACACTGGGCTGATCACAAAGCTGGCCCGTCAGGCCAAAGTAGCAACACGGGTGCTGTATATCCATGATCAACACTTACCCACCTTGCTTAATCATGTACGCGGCGTGGTGGTGGTGAACAGCACCGTAGGTTTATCTGCCCTACATCACGGCGCGCCGACTATTACCTGCGGCAATGCCATGTATGATATTACTGGCCTGACCTATCAAGGCGGGCTGGATCAATTCTGGCAAGCGGCCCCCAACGCCAAGCCGGATAACGGCTTATATCTGCACTTTAGAGATCATTTGGTGGCCAAAACTCAGCTCAATGGCAGCTTTTATAAGCCGCTGAAAATGCTTGAATCATATAGCGGGCTAGTTTGGGGTACTCCTAAAAACACATCTCAGCTACAAGCAGTGGCGACCAAGCCTATTACCCCTGCAAGCCACACCCAGCCAAAACCCAAAGCTGTTGTATTCACCAAGCCAGAGCCATTAATCAGCAAAAACCCCGAGCAGAGCCCGATCACCCATGGTGAAAACGCCTGTAGATATACCTCAATCACGCCCATTCTTACCATTGCGCATAGCATCATGCTGTTGACAATGTAGTGCGACGCAATCCCCCCTGACACCACCTGACGCTCATCGCAGGGCGTAATACAGCCAAGCATTTTTTTGCTTGGCTGTATTACGCCGCATGGGGATTACCAGCATAGGGCGTTGCGTACTTTTCAGCATTGCTCGCGGATTGCACTCCAATCCTATCAACTTAGGCTTCATAAATTAAATCAATATTCGTAGGGTGTACAACGACGAAGCCAGAGCCCAGAAAGCTGGTGCGCAAGAAAACTAACTTGCACACCCTACGAAAAACCATACTTTGCTTTGACCTTAAGTTGATAGGGTTAGACTTCACCCACCCTACAAAAGATGCGCTGCATAACCTTGGCTTACGCTAGTTTTTCCTAACTTGCTAAGGCTGACGCACCCAAACCCACGCGAACAACTTGTAACCTGCTTTTAACATAGACCCCTTACACTCCCGAGATTAGCTTACAAGCTATGGCATACCCTAGTGGTCACCTTGTCTAAAGCCTTGCCTGTATTTCCCTATCCATTCGCTTATTTAAAATTAATTGAAATTAAATTCTATTAAAATCCCGCGCCCGTTATTTTTTTGACCTAATATATAAAAACGAGTAAAGCCAAAAAATATAAAACACACATTTTTCTAAAAAAATATGCGGCTTACTTGATATCTCATAGAACATCGACTAATTACTTTGCTAAGGCCGTTTTGCATGACGGATTTCGGCTGGGTAATAAATACGCAGGGGAATACATGCGTCACTTTTCTTTAATAGCAGCACTGCTCTGCCTATTCAATCAAACCGCCTTTGCTGATGTTGCAATGACTGTAAATGGCCTATCCAAACATTTTGGCTGCGAAAAGAAAAAAGGCAATACTTGTGATTACAATGAATTTAATCCCGGACTTGGCATCGAGTGGTCTGCTAAAACACAGGATTGGGGAAAGCCATTTGTGCGGGCAGGGGTTTATCGGGATTCTTATTCTGATACGGCAGCCTATGCCACAGTGGGTATACGGCAAGATTGGCCTATTAATGATTCTTTTAGGGCAGGTTTGGCTATCATGGGTGGCTATTTAAATAGCCCTCATCAAAATGGTGCAGTCGCTTTACCCTTTATTTATGCTTCTTATAAAAATATAGCAATCGAGCTTGGCTATGTGCCCGATGCAAAAGCATTTAACAGTAAAAATAAATCAAAAAGCATCGCCACCTTGCAATTACGCTGGGATTTTTAATCCACAAATAAAAGCCCAGCTTTATCCGCTGGGCTTTTTATATTCAGGCAATTAATTCATCAATTGCTGATCAGGCTTTACACATTGAACAAGAAATTCAACACATCGCCATCTTTCACTACATACTCTTTCCCTTCTGCACGCATCTTGCCCGCTTCTTTTGCGCCTTGTTCACCCTTGTATTGGATGAAGTCTTCAAAAGCGATGGTTTGGGCGCGGATAAAGCCGCGTTCGAAGTCGGTGTGGATCACGCCAGCGGCTTGTGGGCCGGTGTCGCCTTTGTGGATCGTCCAAGCACGTACTTCTTTTACGCCAGCGGTAAAGTAAGTTTGCAGGCCAAGTAAATCGTAGCCAACGCGAATCAGGCGGTTCAGGCCTGGCTCTTCTAGGCCTAGCTCGGCGAGGAATTCTTGCTTGTCGGCGTCATCCAACTCGGCAATTTCAGCTTCGATGGCGGCACATACGGCTACCACCGGTGCGCCCTCTAGAGCGGCATGGGCCACCAAGCGATCGAGCAGCGGATTATTTTTGAAGCCGTCTTCGGCCACATTGGCCACGTACATCGCTGGCTTGATGGTCATCAGGCAGAGCGACTTAATCGCGAGTACTTCGTCATCACTCAGACCAGCCGAGCGTGCTGGCTTGCCGTCATTTAGCAATGGGATGAGCTTTTCTAATACCGCCACCATTTGGATGGCTTCTTTATCGCCTGCGCGGGCTTTTTTGCTATCACGAGTAAATACTTTTTCTGCTGTGGCCAAATCGGCCAGTGCCAGCTCGATACCGATGGTTTCGATATCGGCGATTGGGTCTACACGGCCATTCACGTGGATGACGTTATCGTCTTCAAAACAGCGAACCACGTTCACAATCGCGTCGGTTTCGCGGATATTGGCGAGGAATTTGTTACCCAAGCCTTCACCTTTGGAAGCGCCCGCAACCAGACCAGCGATATCAACGAATTCTACGATCGCCGATTGAATTTTTTGTGGCTTAACGATCTCAGATAGCTGAGCAAGGCGCACATCCGGCACTTCAACGATGCCGACGTTAGGCTCGATGGTGCAAAAAGGATAGTTTTCAGCCGCAATACCGGCCTTGGTCAGTGCATTAAACAGGGTCGATTTACCGACATTAGGCAGGCCAACGATGCCGCATTTGAGACTCATATCATCCTTTCGCCGCAAATCGCGGCCAACATATACTTTAAAAGCGGGATTTTACCCGATTGTGACCGATGCCGCTTCCACCCTGCACAAATCCCGTTGGCAAACGGCGGGTGTTCCGCCCAAAAGCCCAAGTCTTGAACCACGGAGAACACGGAGTTTCACGGAGAAAATCTCTGGATTAGAATGAACTGGCAAGTTATTTATGCCTGCTCTATCCAGCAACTCAATAAATTAGCCTTTTATAGGGTGTACAGCAACGCAATCGAGCACAGAGAGCGGTGCGCAAGAAAAGCGACTGGCCCACGGTGCTTGGTTCCTGACCAAGCGCTTAAAATTCATAAACAAGCACATCATTTAAGCCTCGGTTTTCTCTGTGTAACTCTGTGTCCTCCGTGCTCTCTGTGGTTCAAGATTTGGGTTTCTGCACGAGCGTAACTCCTCCTCTAGGCAATGCTAAGGTTCCTTTCCCCGCCCCCGCCCCGTAAACTGCAGCTCCTTTGCCTTTGATTGCCCCGCTCATGAGTAAACGCCGTACTTCCCCCCTGCCGCATCGTGATGGCATTGCCCCGAGTTTTTTGCAGCTGCCTGCCGGGCAATGGCCTGATTTGCTGACGTTTCTTATCACCCGCTTTCCGCATATGCCTGCAGAAATTTTGCGTGGGCGTCTAGAGCGTGGCGAGATCGTCGATCATCAGGGTGAAGTATTAAATGTTGCTAGTAGCTACCAGCCAAATGGGCGGATTTGGTATTACCGCGAAGTGCCCGAAGAAACACCTGTGCCATTTGCCGAGCACATTATTTATCAGGATGAGCGCTTGCTAGTGGCGGATAAGCCGCATTTTTTAGCCTGTATTCCGGCTGGGCGTTATTTACAAGAAACGCTGCTAACCCGATTACGTAAGTCGCTAGGTGCACCCGACATTGCGCCGATTCATCGCTTAGATAGAGAAACCGCAGGGATTATGTTGTTCAGCCTCGATCCGGCCTGCCGCGCTGGCTACCACGCGCTGTTTTCAGAGCGGGATGTAGCAAAGGAATACGAGGCGATTGCGCCGTTTCGTGCTGATTTGGAGCTACCCCGTGTGCATCGCAGCTTTATGCAGGAACAACAGGGCATGTTCACCATGGAAGAAGCCCCAGGCGAGCCTAATAGCGAAACCTATATCGAGCTGATCGAGCAACGCGGTGCGTGGGCACGCTATCGCCTTAAACCGCACACCGGCAAAAAGCACCAGCTACGCACCCATTTAAGCGCCTTGGGCGTGCCAATCTTAAATGACCCTTGGTATCCCGAATTACTACCCGAAAAAGGCGACGACTTCAGTCGCCCTCTGCAATTATTAGCGCGGGCCATTGAGTTTGTAGATCCGTTTACAGGTGAAAACAGGCGCTTTGAAAGCCAGCGGGAACTCAGCTGGCCTGAATAGCATTATAGGATGGGTGGAGCTTTCACTGAGCGAAAAAAGACAACGCACGTAGAGCGATACCCATCAGCCATAGGAGGAACAGGGAAATACTCATCGGCTTGTGATTGATGGGTATCGCCAAAAAACGGCTCCACCCATCCTACATTGGGTCTTAATATCCCCGAGCCTTACTTCTTCACCGGCCGCTGCCAGCCATAAATCGTCACCTGCTTGGCTCGTGCCACAGTCAACTCGCCAGCCGGTGCATTTTTGCCGATCACCGATCCTGCGCCTGTCGTTGCGCCTTCACCGATGGTGACGGGAGCTACCAGCACATTATTCGAACCAATGCGTACTTCGTCTTCAATCACGGTGCGGAATTTATTAATACCATCGTAATTGGCCGTAATGGTGCCCGCGCCCACATTCACCTTGCTACCCATGGTGGTATCGCCGATATAGCTCAGGTGATTTACTTTGGAGCCTTGCCCAATAGTGGCTTTTTTAATTTCTACAAAGTTGCCGATATGCACATCGTCAGCCAGCTCGGCACCGGGGCGCAGACGGGCAAACGGGCCAATCAGATTGCCCTTGCCAACTACCGCGTCTTCTAGATGGCTAAATGGGTGAATGATGGTGTCGTCATTTATCGTTACATTCTTTAAAACGCAATTTGCACCGATTCGTACATTTTCACCCAGCAGCACTTCACCTTCAAACACGCAATTCACATCGATAATCACATCCATGCCATGACGCAGCGTGCCGCGTACATCAATACGCGCCGGATCAATCAGGCTAACACCTGCCAGCAACAGTGATTGGGCGATCTCGGCTTGATGAATGCGTTCTAGCTGGGCCAGTTGCACCTTATTATTAATGCCTTCAGCTTCCCAGTGCTCCTTCGGATGCACGGTAGCAATTTCAACGCCATCACGCACAGCAAGAGCAATCAAATCGGTGGCGTAATATTCGCCCTGTGCATTATCGTTTTTAAGCTCGGAAAGCCAGCCTGCCAGCTTGGCTGTTGGCAGCACTAAAATTCCGGTATTCATTTCTTTAATGGCGGCTTGCTCAGGGCTTGCGTCTTTTTGCTCAACGATGCAGGTCACCTTACCCTCTGCATCGCGAACAATACGGCCATAGCCGGTGGCATCGTCCAGGATATCCGTCAGGATCCCTAATTTACCCTGGCTGCTTGCTGCTAACAGCGCTTGCAGCGTAGCTAAACGAGTTAAAGGCACATCGCCGTATAGCATCAGCGTGGTTTCACCCTGCAAATGCGGCAAAGCCTGCGCCAACGCGTGACCCGTGCCCAACTGCTCGGCCTGATGTGCCCAAGCTAGATCTTTGCTACCTAACAGCTCTTCTTGTACCTGCTGGCCACCATGGCCATAAACCACCACCAGCTTGCTCGGTTTTAAATGTCGTGCAGTATCAAGCACATGCCCCAACAGCGGCTTGCCCGCCAAGCGATGCAAAACCTTAGGCATTTTGGAGTACATACGCTTGCCTTGGCCGGCAGCGAGAACAACTACATCAAGCAAAGCGCTCATACGACAAGACCTAGTAAGCTAAAAGACATTATTTTAACCCTTTTTTCGCTACAAACCCGCGTCAATGCGTAATGCGAACACTTTAGGCCATCTATTTGGAGTACTCGCAAGGGCGAGTAGTACTCATCCTCTCTAGGCATCCTTTATGACAAGAAACAGTGCAAAAGCCGATTTTTCGTAGGGTGTACATTCGTTTTTCTTGCGCACCGACTCTCGGTGCGTAACGACTTCGTCGTTTCACACCCTACAAAACGACTTGGTTAAGCCAGATATCGCTGCTCTAGATGCTTGCGGAAATGCGCGGGATTAAGCGATTCGCCTGTGGCGCGACGGACTAAATCACCGGTTTCCCACTGACTGGCCTGGCGCCAGATATTGGCGTTCAGCCAGCTAAAGATCGGCTCTAAATCACCCGCAGCAATGCGTTCGTCCACATCCGGGTGCAGCTTGCGAATCGCCGCAAAATACTGCGCGGCATACATTGCGCCCAAGGTGTAGCTTGGAAAATAACCAAATGCGCCATCGGTCCAGTGAATATCTTGCAAGCAACCATTTTTAAAATTGCCCTTGGTATCCACGCCCAAATAGGCCTGCATCTTTTCATCCCACAAGGCTGGCACATCGTCGGCTTCGATCTCGCCATCGATCAGCGCACGTTCAATTTCGTAGCGCAAAATTACGTGTGCAGGGTAAGTCAGCTCATCCGCATCGACGCGAATAAAATCAGGGCGAACACGGGTGTACATTTTGGCTAAATTGGCCGCCTCAAACGCAGGCTGATCGCCTAAATGCTTTTTAACCAGCGGGCTAATCAGCGCCAAAAACGCTGGGTTGCGGCCTAATTGCATTTCAAACGATAAGCTCTGGCTTTCGTGAATGCCCATTGAACGAGCACGGCCAACCGGCAAAGCGACCGTTTCACGCGGTAGATTTTGCTCGTAACGGGCATGGCCGGTTTCATGCACAATGCCCATCATGCTTTGCATAAAATCATCTTCGCGATAGCGGGTAGTAATACGCACGTCTTCCGGAACGCCACCGCAGAAAGGGTGGTTTGATACATCAAGACGACCGCCTTCAAAATCAAAACCCAGCAAGGCCATCACTTCCAGGCCCAAGGCGCGTTGTTTTTCGACCGCAAACGGGCCAGTCGCTGCAATCAGTTGCTCTGAGCCTTGCTGCTCCATCGCTTGGCGAATCAGACCAGGCAACCAGCTTTTTACATCGCCAAAAATACAATCCAACTCTGCACAGTTCATGCCCGGCTCATATTTATTCAATAGCGCTTCGTAAGGCGATAAACCGGTTTCCCCGGCCAGAAGCTGTGCTTCTTCGCGAGATAAACGCACTACTTCGCGAAAATTGGCTAAAAAACCCTGCCAATCATTATTGGATCGCTGAGTACGCCACTCGTGTGAGCAATGCGATCCTACCAGTGTCTTGGCTTCTACCAAGCTGGCAGGCAGCAAATTGGCCTGCTCCCAGTCGCGCTTAATTTCACGCAAGCTGGCTTGTTCTACCTCGCTTAAATCCCCCAGCTCTGCCGCCTTGATCAACCCGGCCAATGCCGGGTCGGTCAGCGTGTTATGGATCAGCACGTCCAGCTCAGCCATTGCTGCACCACGTGCATCATTGCCTTTAGACGGCATCATGGCAGCCTGATCCCAGCTAGCCAAAGAGCCCAGATGCTCGTAGCGATAAATACGGGTGAAAGTTGCAAGCACAGCTTGGTAAGCGGTTTGGCTCATTTGCATAGGATCTCTATAGGTAAGAATACTTATCATGCCAGCTTGCATAGCAAGTGCAATTGCTTTGAACCCTAGGGTCTGTTGGCGTTTGATTCACAATTACGCTGAGCCGAAAAACGGCTAGGCACAAGGCATGCGACGAAGGAAATAAGGAGTATTTAAGCAAGGTAAAACAGCAAGTAAGCAAGACGCCAGCTAATCTACATAGGTAAAAGGAGAGTGTGGCGTATGCGGGACCTGAAGATTATCTGGAAAATCATGCTGCCAGCAGGCTTACTTACGCTGGTAACGATGCTGATTGTGCTGCTTTCTTTACATGCTATTTCATCAATCAGCCGCCTTGCCTCTTCTGCATTGGATGAAAACGCCCGCAGAGTGTTTCTGGCGAATCAGGCCGCGTTTCATATCAATAGCACGACCACCGATGATCGTAATCAAATTCACGCTTGGACTACGCAAATGGAGGCGGATGCCGAGAAACAATTCCAGATCAATTTAGATAAAGGGCGCAGCGCTTTAGCAAGCTTATACGCACTAGAAAGCGATAATAGCCGTAAGGCTTTAATTGACGAGACCCGCAAGCAGCTGCTGCAATTTGAAAAAATAGATAAAGAAGCCTTTAAGCTTACAAGACAAGGCCAACCAACAGAGGCGTATGCCCTTATCAATGGCGATGCCTACCGTGCTTATAAGGCGGCAATGGCGCATCTCAGCAAATTGGTAAAACTAGAAGAAAACGATATCGCAATAGCTCGCAAGCAGATTGATGCCCAGGGCCACCGTATCTTTTGGGTGGTCGTCATTGCGGCCATTTCAGGCTTTCTCATCGGCCTTGCTGCAGTATGGTTCAGCACCCAGCAAATCCTGCGCCAGCTGGGCGGAGAGCCTGCTTACGCTGCACATATTGCCACACAAGTTGCTGCAGGCGATTTAAGTGTAAAAGTCATCGTGCAGCCTAAAGATCACAGCAGCCTGCTTTTTGCCATGAGCCAGATGGTAGAAAAACTCAACCATATTGTCATCGAGCTTAGAACTGCAGCCAGTATCAGCGCCTTATCCTCAGCAGAGGTTTCCAGCGCCGCGCTGGCGCTATGCCAAAACACCACTGAAAACGCGAATAATATCGAGGAAAGCAGCGCCTCTATCGATACTCTAAGCGTCAATATTAATCAGAACACCCAAAACGCTCACATTACCGATGGCATGGCCCAGCAATCATCTTTAGACGCCAGAAATGGCTGCGAATCCGTACAGCAAACCGTGCTTGCCATGCGAAAAATAGCCAAAGAAATCAAAATAATCGACGATATTGCCTATCAAACCAATCTGCTCGCCCTCAACGCAGCCATTGAAGCGGCCCGAGCAGGTATCAATGGCAAGAGCTTTGCCGTTGTAGCAGGAGAAGTGCGCAGATTAGCCGAGCGTAGCCAAACCGCAGCCCAAGAAATTGGCGAATTATCAGGCAGCAGCGTACAACTGGCCGAATCGGCGGGCATGCTATTAAATAAAATTGAGCCATCAATTAGAAAAACCGCCGATTTAGTCCAAGAAATCGCAGCCAGTAGCTTTGAGCAAAGCCATGAACTAGAGCAGATCAATCACAATATCGACCAGCTTTCACAACTACTACAAACCAATGCCGCCGCATCAGAACAACTCTCTGCCACCGCCGAGCAGCTTAGCGAGCAAGCCCAGCAAGTACAAACAATGCTGGTGTTTTTTAAAACGAATAAATCATAAATAGGCACGATGGCTTGGGCTAAAACTTGATCAGCCCTATGCGCATTAAGCTAAGCCAATAGCATGCATTGCACCTTTTGTAGGGCGGGTGTAACCCACGAGCGATGCTGAAAAATACGCGGGTTACACCCGCCCTACAAATAGCTCAATCCCCAAACATAAAAAAGGCAGCCGAAGCTGCCTTTTTTATCACCACACTAAAGATTCTTAGTGACCACGCTTTTTGAGCTTGTCGATCACGGCAAGTTTTGCTACCGCTTCCACTAGCTCGGCCTGAGCCATCGCAAAGTCCATCGATGATCCGTGATTCTTGATTGATTCTTCGGCGCGGCGTTTGGCGTCTAGCGCCTTAGCTTCGTCGATATCTTTACCGCGAATGGCAGTATCTGCCAACACGGTAACGATATGAGGCTGCACTTCTAACATGCCGCCTGAAACATAAAGAATCACTTCTTCATCGCTATTGGCAACTTTGATGCGCACCGCTCCGGGCCTCACACGAGTGAGTAGTGGGGCATGGCGCGGCAGAATACCAATTTCACCTTTTTCGGCGGGTGCCGAGATAAACTCAGCCACGCCAGAGTAAATCAGTGCTTCTGCGCTTACCACGTCCACATGCATTGTCATTGCCATGGCACTAATCCTTATTGCATGGTCTTGGCTTTTTCAACCGCTTCTTCGATGCTGCCTACCATGTAGAAGGCTTGCTCTGGAAGATGGTCGTAATCGCCATTAAGAATGCCCTTGAAGCCCTTGAGGGTTTCTTTCAGTGGCACGTATTTTCCTGGAGAACCAGTAAACACTTCGGCCACATGGAAAGGCTGTGACAAGAAACGTTGGATCTTACGTGCGCGGGAAACCGACAATTTGTCTTCAGGAGACAATTCATCCATACCCAGAATCGCAATAATATCCTGCAGTTCTTTGTACTTTTGCAATGTTTGCTGCACACCACGCGCAACACCGTAATGCTCTTCACCCACAACTTGCGGGTCAAGCTGACGCGATGTTGAATCGAGTGGATCAACCGCTGGGTAGATACCCAGTGAAGCGATATCACGCGAAAGAACAACGGTTGCATCCAAGTGAGCAAATGTTGTTGCTGGCGATGGATCGGTCAAGTCATCCGCAGGCACGTAAACGGCCTGAATCGACGTGATCGAACCTGTCTTGGTCGAAGTAATACGCTCTTGCAGAGCACCCATTTCTTCAGCCAGAGTAGGTTGATAACCCACGGCAGAAGGCATACGGCCCAACAGAGCAGATACTTCAGTACCGGCCAGTGTATAGCGGTAGATGTTATCTACGAAGAACAGAATGTCACGACCTTCATCACGGAAGTGTTCGGCCATGGTCAAACCTGTCAGCGCTACGCGCAAACGGTTGCCTGGTGGCTCGTTCATCTGACCGTAAACCATCGCCACTTTATCAAGAACATTAGAGTCCTTCATTTCGTGGTAGAAGTCATTCCCTTCACGGGTACGCTCACCTACACCAGCAAACACGGATAAACCAGCGTGTGCCTTAGCGATGTTGTTGATCAGTTCCATCATGTTAACGGTCTTACCCACACCCGCACCGCCGAACAGACCAACCTTACCGCCCTTAGCAAACGGGCACATCAAGTCAATAACCTTGATACCTGTTTCTAATAGATCGATAGATTGGCTAAGTTCGTCGAACTTAGGTGCAAGTTGGTGAATCGAGCGCTTATGCTCGCTCTTCACTTCACCGGCTTCATCAATTGGGTTACCGAGCACATCCATGATGCGGCCCAGTGTAGCGTTACCAACCGGCACCGTAATCGGTGCGCCAGTACCACTTACCAACATGCCGCGCTTCAGGCCGTCAGTACTACCCATTGCAATCGCGCGTACTACGCCGTCGCCGAGCTGTTGTTGTACTTCCAGCGTCAGGTTGACTGCGTCGAGCGTGATCGCGTCATACACCTTGGGCAGGCTGTCACGTGGGAATTCCACGTCGACGACCGGGCCAATGATTTGTACGATTTTACCTTGGCTCATCGTTATTCCTAAATCCCAGTTAATCCGTTGTGCGTCAGGGCGTTACACCGCTGCCGCGCCAGAAACGATTTCGGAGAGTTCCTTCGTAATCGCTGCTTGACGGGTTTTGTTGTAAAGGAGCTGTAGATCGCCGATCACATTGTCTGCGTTATCAGTCGCCGCTTTCATCGCCACCATACGGGCCGCTTGCTCAGAAGAAATGTTTTCCGCTACGGCTTGGTAAACCAAGGCCTCAATGTAACGGCTCATTAATTCGTCGATCACAGTCTTCGCATCCGGCTCAAACAGGTATTCCCAGTTGTAGCCTTTTTTAGGCTCGCCAAATGCGTTGTCTGATAGCGGCAACAGCTGCTCCATCACTGGCTCTTGCTTCATGGTATTCACGAAGCGGGTGTAAACGAGGTGAACTTCGTCTACTTCACCAGCAATAAAGGCGTCGATCATTACTTTGATCGGGCCAATCAGCTGCTCAAGGTGCGGGGTATCGCCGAGTCCGTGCGCAGAGGACAAAACCTTTGCGCCGTAGCGGTTCATAAACCCAATACCCTTGTTACCGATCGCGGTGACAGAGGTTTCTACGCCGTTTTGATGCCATTCCTTCATACGGTTCACGGCCAGACGCAGGGAGTTGGTGTTTAAACCACCACACAGCCCCTTGTCTGAAGTAATCGTAATCAGGCCCGCACGCTTAACAACGTCGCGCTTTTGCAAATAAGGATGCGTGTAATCAACAAAGGCAGCGCTCAGGTGGGCAGCCACATTACGGATTTTCTCACCGTAAGGGCGCGCCGCTCGCATGCGTTCCTGAGCCTTGCGCATTTTTGATGTCGCAACCATTTCCATAGCACGGGTGATCTTTTGCGTATTTTTTACGCTCTTGATCTTGGTCCGAATTTCTTTACCGCTTGCCATGATTTGATCCTTGTCTCAACGTATCAAATCAATACGCGGCGCTGGCCTTGAAGGCTTCCACGGCTTTAACGATCACTTTTTCGTCATCAGAAGCAAGGTCACCCTTGTCTTCGATACGAGCCAGCACATCTGCATGGTTAGTCTTCAATTCAGCCAAGAATGCAGCTTCAAACGCCAAGGCTTTTTCAACTTTGATGTCATCAAACACACCTTTGTTGATCAGCAATAACGTAATGGCCAATTCAGAAACTTTCAGCGGGCTGTATTGACCCTGCTTCATCAGCTCTGTAACCATTTTGCCGCGCTCAAGCTGCTTACGTGTTGCTTCGTCCAGATCAGACGCGAACTGTGCAAACGCAGCCAATTCACGATACTGAGCCAAAGCCAAACGTACACCACCACCGAGCTTCTTAATAACCTTGGTCTGCGCTGCACCACCTACGCGAGAAACCGAGATACCGGCGTTCATTGCTGGGCGAATACCCGCGTTGAACAAGTCAGTTTCCAAGAAAATCTGACCGTCAGTAATCGAAATCACGTTAGTTGGAACGAATGCAGATACGTCACCAGCCTGGGTTTCAATAATAGGAAGAGCGGTTAAAGAACCGGTCTTGCCTTTTACTGCACCGTTAGTTAGCTTTTCTACTTCTGCTTCGTTAATGCGGGAAGCACGTTCCAGCAGACGCGAGTGCAGGTAGAAAACATCGCCCGGATACGCTTCACGGCCCGGAGGACGGCGCAGTAACAGGGAGATTTGACGGTAAGCTACAGCTTGCTTAGACAAATCGTCATAAACGATCAAAGCATCTTCACCGCGGTCGCGGAAGTATTCGCCCATCGTGCAACCGGAGTATGCAGCGATGTATTGCAGAGCAGCAGCTTCAGAAGCAGCAGCAGCAACCACAATGGTGTGACCCATCGCGCCGTGCTCTTCTAACTTGCGCACTACGTTAGCGATCGAAGAAGCCTTTTGGCCAATCGCAACATAAATACATGTCACGCCATTGCCTTTCTGGTTGATGATCGCGTCCAGAGCAACGGCAGTTTTGCCGGTCTGACGGTCACCAATGATCAGCTCGCGCTGACCACGACCAACTGGCACCATCGTATCAATAGACTTGATACCGGTTTGCAGTGGTTGCGACACAGATTGGCGGGCAATAACGCCCGGCGCAATTCTTTCGATTGGTGCAGATTCTGTTGTACCCAGTGGGCCTTTGCCGTCGATAGGCTGGCCAAGAGAGTTAACAACACGACCAATCAATTCACGACCAACTGGAACTTCCAGAATACGGCCGGTGCATTTGACTTCGTCGCCTTCTTGAATGTGCTTGTAATCACCAAGCACAACGGCACCGACAGAATCACGCTCTAAGTTGAGCGCAAGACCGAAGGTATTACCCGGGAATTCCAGCATTTCGCCCTGCATAGCCTCTGACAGGCCGTGCACACGAACGATACCGTCTGTTACGGAAACGACTGTACCTGTGGTACGCGTTTCTGCTGCAGTCGATAAATTCTGGATCCGAGCTTTAATCAGTTCACTGATTTCGGACGGATTAAGTTGCATGATTTCTCCTAACTCTTCAGGCTCGAAGCGAGAGCGGTTAGCTTGCCGCGGACAGATGCGTCTACGACCAGATCACCTACCGTCACCTTCACGCCCCCGATGAGTTCCGGGTTAACGCTGACTTGGGCCGTGACCTTGCGGTGCAGCTGTTGGGATAAAGTTGCTGATAATTCAGCAACCTGGGTATCGGTCAAAGCAAAAGCAGATTCGATGCTGGCTTCAACTTCGCCAGCGTCCGCTGCTTTGTACTCTTCAAATAGCTCTGCTACTGCCGTTAGGGCAGTAAAGCGGCGATTTTCAAGTACGGCGTCGATGAAGTTATGTACTTCATCGCTCTGCTGACCACCCAATAATCCAAGCAACAGCTCCTTAACCTGAGCCACGGAAAACTTTGGATTAGCTACGACTTCTAGCGCCAACTCGTTGCCTGCAATCAGGGCGAGTTGAGCCAGCACATCCGACCATAGTGGGAGTGTGCTGGTTTCTTTGGCTAGACGAAAGATAGCTACGGCGTAGGGTCTTGCGACGGTAATGAGTTCTGCCATGACGCTCTTACAGTTCCGCTTTGATGGATGCTAACAACTCGGCATGGGCATTTGCATCAACTTCGCGGCGCAGAATTTGTTCGGTACCTTGTAGTACCAAACCTGCAACCTGCTGACGCAAGGCTTCTTTTACCTGTTGAATTTGCTGGTCAATTTCCGCTTGAGCGCCGGCAACAAGGCGTTCGCCCTCTGCCTTTGCATGGCCCTTGGCTTCTTCAACCAATTGCGCGCCACGCTTTTCAGCTTGCGCAATGATTTCGGCCGCGTGCTGCTTTGCTTCGCGAAGCTTGTCAGCCGCTGCTTTCTCAGCCAAATCAAGATCTTGCTTGGCACGATCAGCAGAGGCTAAACCGTCGGCGATGCGCTTAGCACGCTCGTCCATAATCTGGGTCAGCGGAGGCCACACGAATTTCATCGTGAAGATGACCAAGATCGCAAAAGTGATCATTTGGCCAAAAAGCGACAGATTAATATCCACGCTGATGTCCTCCTAAAAGACGGGCTAGATTACTGAGCAACGGCATTCAGCAGAGGAGTCAGGAACGGGTTGTTGAAGGTGTAAAGCATAGCAACACCAACGCCGATCATCGAGATAGCATCTAACAGACCAGCGATAATGAACAGCTTAGTTTGCAGAACTGGGATCATTTCTGGCTGACGAGCAGCAGACTCTAAGAACTTACCGCCAAGCAGAGCAAAACCAAGTGCAGTGCCGATAGCAGCTAAACCGATGATGATCGCGGCAGCGATTACAGTCATGCCTTGAACGCTAGCAATTACTTCTGGTGCAACCATTTCTAATATCTCCAAGAGGAAGGTTGGGTAAAACAAGGGGAAAGCAAAACACTTACGCCGACCAGCCAAAGCTGGCCGAAAGTAGTTTTAGTGATCTTCAACCGCAAGGCTGAGGTAAACAATTGTCAACATCATAAATACGAAGGCTTGCAGGGTCACCACCAAGATGTGGAAAATAGCCCATGGAGTACCCAGAACCCACTGCGCCCAGAAGGGCAGCAGAGCGATCAGAATAAAGATCAGCTCACCGGCGTACATATTTCCGAACAAACGCAGAGCCAGAGAAATTGGTTTAGCAACTAACTCAACCATCTGGAAAGCAAAGTTAACTGGTGCTAACAGCACAGTCATCACCAAGCCTTCAGCATGGAACGGCGCGGTAAATAACTCTTTCAGCCAGCCAACAAGCCCTTTGGCCTTAATGGAAAAACCAATAATGAGCAGCATGACCGCTAATGACATCGCAAAAGTCTGATTTACGTCAGCCGTAGGCACAACACGCAGCTTTTCAATCCCAAATACGTGCTGACCAATCCATGGCAACAGATCTACTGGCAAGAAATCCATTGAGTTCATTAAGAACACCCAGCAGAAAATTGTCAGACTTAATGGGCCAATCACTTTTGATTTGCCGTGAAAAGCATCTTTGATCTGGCTATCAACCATCTCAACGATCATTTCTACGAAGTTTTGCAAGGGACCAGGCACGCCAGCGGTCGCTTTACGTGCGGCAAATGCGAAAATACCGACAAACAGGAAACCTAAAACGAGAGCCACCCAGAAGGTATCCAAGTGAAAACCATTGGCTGTCTGATTAAAAGACAAATGGTGTTGGATATACTCGGTGGCGTTAGCGGGTGCGTGATGTTCAGTCATTTTATTTTTTGCCGTCAAATTTTATCAAAAGCCCAAACCAAAAGGCACTGGTGGTAGCGAGATAACCCACAAACGTCCATGGCCAATCTGCCTTTCGGTACAAAATGAACAACGCCGCAAAAGCGACGAGTGTACAAACCAACTTGCACATTTCCGCAGCAAAATGCTGCTTTAGAAGTACTGCTGGCGGAGCGAATTCAACGCGATATGCAATGGCTGCGTATAAAACACTGCCCATCACCGCAATAAATCCGCCCAGTAAACTTGAAATTGCCGGATTTTGTCCCAAGATCAAGAAGAGGAGGAGAGCCGTACTGATTGCGATTCCAATCTTTAGCCGGATGATGCCCCGAACTTGTGCTTTCCCGATCATTGCTTCACCACTAGGGAAAAACCCCGCGATTATACTGACCTGATTTGTGTTGCGTCAATTTTACCTATTGATCTTTTAAGTAATATTTACTTGTCATTCAATTAAAGCGCGAGTATTTGAAGCATTAACTGTCACCAAACTGAGCTTATTCTAGCCTTGGCTGTGTTACATCTTGCTAAGCAAGCCATCCAATTGTTCTGAGCTGTTGTATTCAATCGTAATTCTGCCACTTCCCAGCTTTCCGGGCTTAATCGACACCTTAGCCCCTACCCTAGTGGATAGCTCAGCCGCTAATTGGGAAAAATGTGGATCAGGTTGTGGTTTTGGCTTCTCTGGTGCGGCTTCTTGTTGTTTTTTCACCAAAGCCTCGGTTTCTCTGACCGATAAGCCTTTTAAAATCACCATTCGCGCAGTATCTAATTGCAGCAAATCATCCAAAGACAGCAAGGCGCGAGCATGCCCCATACTGAGCTGATCGGCCATTAGCATCTTCCGCAGTGGCTCAGATAAATTTAATAGTCTTAATAAGTTTGAAACACTGGCCCTAGATTTACCCACAGCCAGAGCTGCCGCCTCATGCGTCATGCCAAATTCTTCGACCAAACGCGAAATACCCAGCGCTTCTTCTAGCGGATTTAAATTCTCACGCTGGATATTCTCAATCAAAGCCATTGCCAAAGCCGCTTCATCGGCAATTTCGCGCACCAAAGCAGGGATTTCTACCAAGCCCGCCTTAATCGACGCACGCCAACGACGCTCACCCGCAATAATTTCGTATTTATCCAGCCCGATTGGCCGCACCAGCACAGGCTGCATTAAGCCCTGAGCCTGAATCGATGCAGTAAGCTCTTCTAAAGCCGTTTCATCCATTTGCAAGCGGGGCTGATATTTACCCGGCTGCAAAGAATGAATCGGCAGATTTTGCAAGGAGTCCTGACTATCCCCCATCAAGGCATCTAAACCGCGTCCAAGTCCTTTCATTTTCATGCTGTGGGAATCTCTTCTAGCAAGTTGTGACGGGCCAGCAATTCTTCAGCAAGTTGAAGATACGCCTGAGCGCCCTTGGAGTTTTTGTCGTAGGACAAGATTGGACGGCCATAGGAAGGCGCTTCGGCCAAGCGAATATTACGCGGTATGACAGTGTGGTACAGTTTACTGGTGTAATGTTTAATTAATTGATCTGACACTTGTTGTGCAAGGGTAGAACGTGGATCAAACATGGTGCGCAGCAGTCCTTCGATCTCGATATGACGATTCATCGACTGTTTTACCCGCTTAAGCGTATTCACCAAGTCAGATAAACCCTCCAGCGCATAATATTCACACTGCATCGGGATGAGTACCGCATCCGCCGCCACAAGGCCATTGAGCGTTAACAAGGTCAGCGCAGGCGGACAATCCAAAATAATGTAATCGTATTGATCTGCAACTAAAGCTAAAGCATTTTTAAGCCGCGATTCTCTGTGCTCTTGGTTCACCAGCTCAACTTCAGCGCCAGCCAAATTGCGATTGGCCGGCAACACATCAATCCCTGCGGATTCTGAACGCTGAATAATCTCTTGGATCGGTGTTGCGCCCAGCAAAAGGTTGTAAACCGAGCTGGATAATTTAGCCTTATCGATCCCCACACCCATCGTGGCATTGCCCTGCGGGTCCAGATCAACCAGCAGCACTTTTCTGCCAAGATGAGCCAGACTTGCAGCCAAATTAACGGCAGTAGTCGTTTTACCTACGCCGCCTTTTTGATTAGCAATGGCCAGAATTTTCATTGTTATACCTTTACGAAGTACATAAGTTATTAGCGTAGGATGTGCAAATGCTGCCCACCGAATGATGGTGCGCAACGACGACGTCGTTGTACACCCTACGAAACGACGTACTTAAAAGATGCATGGGCCTGTTAAACCTTAACCACATGCACTAAATGGCGTTCTGCATCGATGCCCGGCACTTTTAAATGATCCACGGCGGTTACTTTTACTGTTGCTGGCAAATGTGCGATTTCTTCAAAAGGATAAACACCTTTCAAAGCAGCCCACTCCCCTTCTGGTGCCAGCAAGTGCTGGGTGAGTTTTACAAACTCGGCTAGCTCAGCAAAAGCGCGTGAAGTAATAATCTGGAACGGCGCTTCTGGCTTGTACAGCTCAACACGCTCGGTAAGCACAGTGACATTAGTGAGCTTGAGCTCAGCAATCACCTGACGCAAAAACGTAGTTTTCTTGTGATTTGAGTCGAGCAAGAATAATTGCCAATCTGGCCGTGCAATCGCCAATGGAATACCCGGTGTACCAAAGCCCGAGCCTACATCGAGGATACGAATCTTTTCACTCGCCTGCCCTTTAAATTGAGGCAATGGAGCAAGTGAATCCAAAAGATGATGCGAAACCATACGTTCTGGTTCACGAATTGCGGTCAGGCTATAGGTTTTATTCCACTTAGCAATCAGCGCGGTATACGCCAGCAAACTCACTGCTTGTGCTGTGGATAAGTCTAATTTAAGTTCAGCGAGGCCTGCGGCCAGTTCGGCGAAGAGAGAATCAGGAGTAGATACAGTCATTCAGTAACCTTTCTAGCATCAAGCATTTGCTTTTTCTTTAAATGAACCAGCATTAAAGCAATGGCCGCTGGAGTAATACCGGAAATTCTGGACACTTGGCCCATGGTTTCTGGCTTATGTTTAATCAGCTTTTGCTGCACTTCCTTGGATAAGCCCGAGACATCAGTGAAATCTAGATCTGCTGGTAGCAAGAATTCTTCTAGATTATCGCGATTAGCCACTTCAGATTGTTGCCGCTCGATATAACCCTGATATTTCAGTTGAATCTCTACCTGCTCGGCCACAAGAGGGTCTTCCACGGCGGGCTTGGCAATATCCATAGTCATCAAGCTATCGTAAGAGACCTGCGGGCGGCGCAGTAAATCGGCCAGCGTATATTCACGCTCAATCGCTTTACCTAGCACCCGCTCAGCATCGCTTACCGCAAGAATACGTGGATTTACCCATGTCGTGCGCAAGCGTTCTAATTCTAAATCAATTGCATCGCGTTTTTTGCAGAAGGCTTCCCACTGCGCATCACCAATCAAGCCTAGCTCACGGCCCATTTCGGTCAGGCGTAAATCGGCATTATCTTCACGCAATTGCAGACGGTATTCGGCGCGGCTGGTAAACATGCGGTAAGGCTCGGTCACCCCATTGGTCACCAGATCATCAGCCAACACACCTAAATAAGCTTCATTGCGTTTTGGCGTCCACGCATCTTTTTCGCGCACATAAAGGCCCGCATTTAAACCTGCCAGCAAGCCTTGTGCTGCAGCTTCTTCGTAGCCCGTCGTGCCATTAATTTGCCCAGCAAAGAATAAACCGGCAATGCTTTTGGTTTCAAAGCTGGCTTTTAAATTACGTGGATCATAGTAATCGTATTCGATGGCATAGCCCGGACGCAGAATATGCGCGTTTTCCATACCAGCAATCGAGCGCACGGCGGCCAGCTGGATATCAAACGGTAAGCTGGTCGAAATACCGTTTGGATAATATTCATGCGTATCCAAGCCTTCAGGCTCTAAGAAAATCTGGTGACTATCTTTATCGGCAAAGCGATTAATTTTGTCTTCAATACTTGGACAATAGCGCGGGCCAACGCCTTCTATTTTGCCGGTAAACATTGGGCTGCGATCAAAACCGCTACGAATAATATCGTGCGTTTTAAGATTGGTGTGCGCCATCCAGCAAGGCAATTGCTTTGGATGCATGCCCACATTTCCGCGTGCCGAAAACACCGGCTCAGGCGTATCGCCGTATTGTGCTTCTAATACCGAGAAATCAATTGAGCGCCCATCAATGCGTGGTGGCGTGCCGGTTTTTAAACGGCCAACAGGTAAATTTAAATCGCGTAAACGTGCAGCGAGCGTGACCGAAGCAGGGTCCCCCGCACGGCCGCCAACGTGATTTTCCAAGCCGACGTGAATTTTACCGGAAAGGAAAGTTCCGGCTGTCAGCACCACCGCACCCGCTTCAAAACGAATGCCGATTTGGGTAATCACGCCGGTAACGCGATCGCCATCTAAAGTCAGATCGTCCACAGCCTGCTGGAATAAATCCAGATTCGGCTGATTTTCCAGCATATGGCGAACCGCAGCTTTATAGCGAATACGATCGGCCTGCGCACGCGTAGCACGAACCGCTGGGCCTTTACTAGAGTTCAGTGTTTTAAACTGAATGCCGCCAAAATCGGTCGCCAGCGCCATTGCGCCGCCTAAAGCATCGACTTCTTTGACCAAATGGCCCTTACCAATCCCGCCAATCGATGGGTTGCAAGACATTTGACCAAGGGTTTCAATATTGTGCGTCAGCAGCAGGGTTTTGTTACCCATGCGGGCGGCCGCCAACGCAGCCTCAGTCCCGGCGTGGCCGCCGCCGACAACAATCACGTCGTATCGAGTAGGATAAAGCATCGCGTTGAGCATCCAGCAAGCAAAGGGGCAAGATTTTACGCCGTATCTGCCTTGACGACTATCGCGGAGCGATAAAATGCGAACGCCCCGATTTTACGGGGCGTTTCACGTGGAACATAGACAACCCTAAATCTACGAGCACATCCGGCCCGAAGCGCCATCATAGAAACGAGTTAAAAGCTTTATTCATGCCATTTTTTCGCAAGCCGAGGCATTTAGCGCTCGGCATCGTGCCAGCAATCAACCATTACAACACACCAAACTCGCGAGCCGCTTCTAATGCCGCTCCCACAATCCCTGCATCATTTTTAAGCTCGGCAGGCACAACAGGGAAACGCAACCCCGTTAACTCCGGGATAAATTTATCGTGTTTCTTGCTGATTCCACCACCAATAATCAATAAATCTGGCGATAGTAATAATTGCAAATGCAAAATATATTCATTTAAACGTTGGGTGTATTCTTTCCACTTTAAATCTAAATCGTCTTTTACTTTTCCAGAACAATATTTTTCAGCAATTTCATCATTTTTAAAAATCAAATGACCCAACTCGGTATTGCTAATCAGCTTACCATCCACAATTAATGCACTACCAATCCCTGTGCCTAAAGTAATCATCAGTACTTTGCCCACTTTACCTTTTGCAGCACCAAAAATGCCTTCGGCTAAGCCCGCTGCATCAGCATCATTAATCAGCTTTAAAGGTAAGCCTGTTACTTGCGCCAAAATATCTTGTGCTGGAGCGTTCAACCACGACGCATCCACATTGGCAGCGGACAAGGTAACGCCATTGTGCACAATCGCAGGAAAGGTACAGCCAATCGGCCCTTGCCAATTAAATTGCTCAACTAACTGCTTAACCACCGCCCCCACCGCTTCTGGCGTGGCAGGTTGTGGTGTATCGATCCGCACTCGCTCGCAGAGTAGCTCGCCTGTTTCCACATTGACAGGGGCACCTTTAATCCCTGTGCCGCCAATATCAATACCTAGAACAATCTTTGCAGATGCCATTTGCTCAATCATTGTTATTCCATTCGTTAATTTATTTAAAAAATATTTTTATATAAAAGCTTATTTTGAAATAGCAGATTTCAGCTCTAACAAACGCTTTTTATCTTCTTCTGCTCTGCGTTTTACATTTTCTATATCATCATTCTTTGTTTTATTATCTGCATCAATATCGACAATCTCTTTATTGATCGCTGCTAACTCTGCTTCTAAATCAGGCGGAATTGATCTTTTTGATTTTTTCATACGAGCGAGTTGTGTTTCTAAACGCGTTTTACGCTGAGATGCTGCTTGCATACGCATAGAATTAGCAATCGTGGCCGATTGAATCATGCCTATCCGTCTATCCCGGATAAGATCAATTTCTTCAGGGCGGGAGAAAGACTGCAATAGAGCGCGATCTCTACGCTGCTGCTCTTTTTGCAGCGCTTGCTCATTTTGAATTTTTTCTTTCTCTTCCTTGCTCAGCACCGGCACTGGCGTAGCCTTTACTACTCCTGATTTATTAAGTTCAGATACGCCACTTGTTGGCGCAGTCATTGGCGGCTTATCGCTGTATTGCACACGACCCGTTTCATCCACCCAGCGATAAAGCTTGGCAAATGCAGGGGCCGTCAACAAGGCCAGTAGTAAAAAAGTAAGCAGACCACGCAGCATCAAATAAGCCTTTTAGATTCCGTACTGATTACGGTAAGCGCTGACTTTAGCCAGCTTCTCATCCATACCATTTTGGGCGCTTAAATAGCCCAGCAAATCATCCAGTGAAGCAATAGGAATCACCGGAATGCCAAACTGTTGTTCTACTTCCTGCACCGCTGACAAGGCCCCCTGGCCGCGCTCCATACGATCAAGCGCAATCAAAACACCCGCTGGCTCTGCTCCCGCAGCACGAATCATATTTACAGACTCACGCACTGATGTGCCCGCAGAAATCACATCGTCAATAATCATAACCCGGCCTTTAAGCGGCGCGCCCACTAAAACCCCGCCTTCACCATGATCTTTAGCTTCTTTTCGATTAAATACAAAGGGCACATTCCGCCCCTGCGTAGCCAAAGCCACGGCCGTCGCCGATGCCAGCACAATTCCTTTATAGGCTGGCCCGAATAACACATCAAACTCAACGCCCGACGCTTGTACCGCCTGTGCATAAAATTGCGCCAAAGCACCTACGGATGCACCATCGCTAAATAATCCCGCATTGAAAAAGTACGGCGATTGACGGCCAGCCTTAGTGATAAAATCACCAAAACACAGCACATTTTGCTCGACAGCAAAAGAAATAAAGTCGCGACGAAAATCACTCATGCTGCATTTTCCTGTTTTATTAATTTCAAATACTGCGAAGCATAACATTTCTTACAAAAGGACACCGAATGCGCATTATCAGTGCTAATTTAAACGGCATTCGCTCAGCTGCAAATAAGGGCTTTTTTGAATGGCTAGCAAAACAAGACGCCGATGTGGTGGCCTTGCAAGAACTTAAAGCACAAGAAGCCGATCTTTCCCAGCAAATGAAAGAGCCTGCGGGGCTAAAAGGCTTTTTTCATTACGCGACCAAAAAAGGCTATAGCGGTGTAGGCCTCTATTGCTTGCGCGAGCCAGATCGGGTGATTACCGGCCTTGGTATTGCCGATATCGATTTTGAAGGCCGCTATTTGCAAGCCGATTTTGGCAATCTTTCGGTCATTTCTCTTTATTTGCCATCAGGCTCATCATCAGATGAGCGCCAGCAAGTGAAGTTTTCCTTTTTAGAACGCTTTCGCCCACACCTAGAGCAACTCGCCGCCAGCGGCCGCGAAGTGGTTCTGCTTGGCGACTGGAATATCGCTCACAATGAGATTGATCTAAAAAACTGGAAAGGCAATCTGAAGAACTCAGGCTTCTTGCCGGAAGAGCGCAGTTGGCTGGGTAAGTTATTTAGCGAGCTGAGCTTTGTGGATGTCTGGCGCAAACTTTACCCGGAAATCCCCGGTTACACATGGTGGAGTAACCGGGGCCAAGCCTATGCCAAAGACGTAGGCTGGCGCATCGATTACCACATCACCACTCCCGGCATTGCTGCAACGGCGCAGAGTGCTTCAATCTATAAAAACGAAAAATTCTCTGACCATGCACCGCTGATTGTGGATTACGACTACCAGCCTTAAGAATTCGGCCATTCACATAAAAACCTAAAATCTGTAGACACAGAGAACACAGAGTTTGAAACGCTTATGCTGTTTGTATGCTCTGTGTCCTCCTTTTATCTTCTGAGCCTACAAACTTTTTTCACGCTCTGATTCGCTGTTCCACGGTGCTACTTTAAATAACAGCAGCATGCCTGGAATCGCCAGCGCGGTGCATAGGAAGAAGAAGTTAATCCAGCCCATTTGCTCTACCAACCATCCTGTGCTGGCATTAATAAAGGTGCGGGGCACTGCTGCCAGACTGGTAAACAAGGCGAACTGAGTTGCGGTATAACGCGCATCAGTCGTTCTGGCGATATAAGCCGTAAATGCAGCCGTTCCCAGCCCAACGCCCAAGGCTTCAAATGCAATAACAATCGCCAAAGCAACTTTATCTGCCCCCATTGTCGCCAGCCATGCAAAACCTAAAATCGAAACAACCTGCACCACACCAAATAACCACAGCGCACGATTGATACCCAGTTTTAACATCCATACGCCGCCCACAATGCCGCCAAACACCGCAGGCCATAGCCCCGCATTTTTAGCAATCACGCCGATTTCTGTTTTACTAAAGCCCAACTCTAAATAAAACGGCGTGGCCAAGGCCGTAGCCATACTGTCGCCTAATTTATATAAAAAGATAAAAGCCAGAATCCACATGGCATTGCGCCAGCCGTGGCGGGTCATAAACTCATGAAAAGGCTCAATCACCGCCTCACGCAATGTTTTAGGCGGGCGGACTAATTGTGGCTCGCTTACCAAAAGTGTCATTAAAATACCCGGCAGCATAAACAAACCGGTAATCATAAACACCTGCGCCCACGGCAGATGATCGGCCAAGATCAAAGAAAACGCACCGGGAATCAGGCTGGCAATCCGATAAGCATTCACGTGCACCGACGTACCCAAGCCCAATTCTTCGTCACTAAGAATTTCACGCCGATAAGCATCAAGCACAATATCCTGGCTGGCGCTAAAAAAAGCCAATGCGGTGGCAAGATAGGCAATCGACCATATATCTAACTTGGGATTAAATAATCCTAATGAGGCGATTAAAAGCAGCAAGGCAACTTGTGTGAGTAGCATCCAGCCACGCCGCCTGCCTAAGCCTGGCAAAGCATAGCGATCTAATAAGGGAGCCCAAATAAATTTCCACGTAAATGGGAATTGAATCAGCGCAAAAAAACCAATCGCTTTTAAATTAACACCTTCGCTTTTTAACCATGCAGGGACTAAGTTAAGCAGGATATACAGAGGTAGACCCGAGGCAAATCCGGTAAACACACAGATAAGCATGCGCCGGGAAAACAAGAGCGATTTCCAGTGAGTAGTAGTCATAGTATCTGGCGGTAAAATGGAGGCATTACCTTACCTTAAATTCAACATTTCAAGGCCATAGCTGAGACGATTATTCAAAAATACACAGGCTATTTTTACCAAAATGGTAAGCAAACACGCCATATCCTGCGCTCTGCTGGTAAACCCCAATAGGACAAGCTAGAGAAATCAGGCTAATGTTAATTCAAACAATCGTTTGGAAACGCCGCAATTTCAACCTAAACGCAGCTATTTAGCACCAAGAAAGAAAAGAAAAATCAGCTTGATCTCTAATTAATACAATTGCTGGGAAACGCACCGATGTCGACCTATACGCAGCTATTAAGCCCCCTCGATCTGGGCTTTACTACCCTTAAAAATCGCGTCCTGATGGGATCTATGCACACTGGACTTGAAGAAGCCCCCGATGGCCCGGAACGCATGGCCGCCTTTTATGCCGAACGCGCAAAAGGCGGTGTGGGCCTGATCGTTACAGGCGGCATCGCGCCCAATGCAGCAGGTCGTATTTATGAAGATGCAGCCATGCTGGCCGATGAGAGCGATATCCCACGCCATCTGCCGATTACCCAAGCCGTGCACGATGCGGGTGGCAAAATTTGTTTGCAAATTTTGCACGCGGGCCGCTACGCCTACCACACCGCTAGCGTGGCCCCGTCGGCCATTGCTTCACCAATTACGCCGTTTACGCCGCATGCTTTAAGCGTGGAAGAAATCGCCAGCACCATTGCTGATTTTGCCAATACCGCTAAATTGGCACAGAGCGCGGGTTACGATGGTGTGGAAATCATGGGCTCGGAAGGCTATCTGATTAACCAATTCCTTTGCAGCCATGTCAATCAGCGTGATGACGAATGGGGTGGAGACGCCACCCGCCGCCAGCGTATTGCAGTTGAAATCAGCAAAGCCGTCCGCGCTGCGGTTGGTCCCAATTTTATTGTGATTTTCCGCCTGTCTTTGCTCGATTTAGTCCAAGACGGCGGCACGCTGCCCGAAGCGATTATCCTTGCCCAAGCGCTTGAAGCCGCTGGCGTCACCCTGATTAACACTGGCATCGGCTGGCACGAAGCACGCATTCCAACCATCGCCGCAGCCGTACCTCGTGGTGGCTTTAGCTGGGTCACGCGCAAACTAAAAGACCATGTGTCCATCCCACTGATCGCGGTAAACCGCATTAATACCCCAGAAATTGCCGAGCATATTTTAGCCAGTGGCGATGCAGATATGGTGTCCTTAGCTCGCCCGCTCTTGGCCGACCCTGATTTTGTCAATAAAGCCGCGAACAAGACCGCCAATCTGATCAACACCTGTATCGCCTGTAACCAAGCTTGCCTCGACCATGTGTTTGAAGGCAAACCAGCCTCTTGCCTAGTCAACCCTCGCGCCTGCCGCGAAACTGAATTCCCGATTGCAGCCAAAACACAGCAAACCAAACGCATCGCCGTGATTGGCGCAGGCCCAGCCGGGTTATCTTGTGCTACTGCGGCGGCCAGCCGAGGCCACAAGGTCACGCTGTTTGAAGCAAGCACTGCCATTGGTGGCCAATTTGGTATTGCCCAGCGCATCCCCGGCAAAGAAGAATTCACCGAAACACTGCGCTACTACCGTAATCAGCTCGATTATCTTGGCGTAAATATAAAGCTCAATCACTTTGCAAATGCCGCCGAGCTGGCTGGTGAATTTGATGAAATCGTGATTGCCAGCGGCGTAAAACCGCGTGTGCCAGATATTGCAGGCATCACCCACCCAAGCGTGGTTTCCTACCCAGCTCTGCTGCGCGGCGAAGTAAAACCCGGCAAAAAAATTGCGATTATTGGCGCAGGTGGTATTGGCGTTGATACCGCGGTGTTCCTATCCGAAACCCATAGCGATCTCAGCCCCACAGACAACTTTATCCGCGACTGGGGTATTGATTCCAGCATGAGCAGTGCGGGCAGCTTAGCCAAACCTGCCATGCAGCCTAGTGGCCGCGAAATCTGGCTATTAAAACGCAGCAAAGGCAAACCAGGTAGCGGCCCCGGCAAAACCACCGGCTGGGTGCACCGCGCCACCTTGCAATTACGCGGCGTAAACCTGCTTGGCTCAGTTGAATACCTGAAAATCGACGATGCAGGCCTGCATATCAAGCAAAATAATGAAGAGATCTGCCTTGAAGTCGATCAAATCGTGCTCTGCGCTGGGCAAGAATCCGTCACTACACTTTGGGATGAACTCAGCGCCGCCGGTGCACCCGTTCATCGCATTGGCGGAGCGCTACTTGCCGGTGAAGTAGACGCTAAACGCGCCATTGCCGAAGGCTTTAATCTGGCGATGGCGTTTTAAAAATAAAATGGGCTTGTGATTCACAAGCCCATTTTTACATCGCTAACGCAATCACACCTGTAGCAATAAATACGGCCCCAAGCAAACGCAATAGCCGATCGCCCTCTCCAAGTAACTGCCCACCAATTAAAGCAGCAAACAGCATAGAGACTTCACGAGCAGGGGCAACATGGCTAAGTGGAGCAGTCTGCATGGCAAACAACACCAAAACATAAGAAATAGGGCTGATCAACGCCACAATCAGCGCGTATTTCCATTGTTTTTTCCACAGAGAGAGCGTAGTGGCCGTGTCTTTTAATAAAGGCGGAGCTAAGAAAACGATACGAATAAAATTGCCAAAGTAATCCAGCAAAATGGGTGAAAGTAATAAAACTTTAACTGCATAGCCATCTAAAACCGTATAACTGGCAATAAATAAGCCTGTGAGCAGGCCATAAAATAGCCCCTGATGTATGCGTGGCCCTTGGCGAACATCCTGCATTGTTTTAAAAATTTTTGGCCCACCAGCAATTAAAAACACGCCAGCTACAACCGCCAACATTCCTAGCATGCCTTGTAAGGACAATACTTCGTCAAGCAAAAATATCGCACATATTGATGCAATCAGCGGCCCGGAACCACGCGCTATCGGGTATACCACGGTTAAATCAGCCTTACGATAGCCTCGCAGCAGCGCAACAAAATACAGCACATGTAATACACCGGAGAGGGAAACAAACGCCCATTCGCGCCCTCCCCATCTTGGCACGATGTTCCAGCCATAATAGATACCAACCGGAGCCCAAACTACCATGATGATTAGGCTGGAAAAACCAGCAAAGCGCACGTCTCCACCGGCTTTTTTCGCCGCAATATTCCACAAAGAGTGGATAAAGCCCGCAAGAATAACCAAAGCAAAAGCAGAAAGCGGCATCAGCCAAGATCACAGTGTATTTGCAGGCTTTCAGTTGAATTTAAGTGAATTCGAAAACCTTCCTTGATAAGGGCCTCTTTTACCTGACACAGCGGAAGTGAATATCGCTCCACTCGACGTTTTTGCCAAAATAGTGGGGTAAACACGCTCAGAGGTAATAGCCGTACACGACGCCCATACAGAAGAAAAGACACATCAATATGTGTGCCGTCCACGTCATGGCCATTGCTTCCAAAAATAGCAGCAATCTCACTTTGCCTGCTGGAATAACAAAAGCGAAATGCGCTGATACCCAGAGCACGAAACTTATTGCGGGCGAAGCCAAGATGAGATTCTTTCTTTTCGTAGCCCCGGGTCAAAATCAAACCAATATGCTCTGGTAATTTCGTCTGAATACGCTGCAATTTGCTAAATGCATCTAAATCTACCTGCACCTGCTGAGCAGGCCACCGCGGCCTGATTTGCACATTGGCATGCATGCCACGATTAAGAGTAAGTAAAGTCAAATATAGCGCCTTTAATTAAAAAAACGATTTAACCAGTCATACTAAATAAAGGATCAAGCGCCTTGCTTAGGCATCAAAAACCACAGAATCAAATAAACAAAAATACCGGGAAACGCCGCCGATAAGCAAGACACAATCACAAAAATCAGGCGCAACTTGCCTGAGCCTATCCCCATATAATCAGCCAAGCCACCCATCACACCGGCAATCCACTGATCGTTGTTACTTCTACGTAATACTTTATTCATGATTTATTTCCTAGTTAGCACTGCGATTTAAAATCCGTTCCGCAAAAAATAACACGTTTCTACTTTGCAAATAATCAAACAAATACCCCAATCAAACTGTATCACTCCAGCGGAGCCCCAAAGGAAGCTCTAAGGGGGCAAACAGAAAATGCAAAACCCTCCGCTGACTTTTCCCTGATGATTTTGAAGAAGAATGCAAAAGTAAGGGCCGCATCAATAGCGCGCTACCTGCTTCAGCCACACAGACGATTTCTTGCTGGCGAGCTAACGCAGCACACTCAGCCGTCACCAAGCCCTGCAAATGCGATCCTAGCACCAAGCGTAGTGGGCCATCATCTGCCCCGCACATGTCCAAATGAATCCTCACCGCAATCAACCGCTGTAATACCTCAACAGGCGCTCGTACATACAGTTGGCCTTCTTTGACCGACCAGCCCTGCAAAGCAGAATGCTCAATGCGCTCTGCCACAGGAATACTTAAATCCTGATGCACTGCGACCAGCCAATTGCGGGAAGCTGATTTTTCAAAAAAGGTGCACTGCACCGCAACCAAGCCTGCTGGGATCAATGGTGATAAAGCAGGATGCTGGCGAATTTTTACAGCCAGAGAGCGGCACCAATCTTGCGATAATAAACGCCGTGTTCCTACAGAGGCACAGCGCATCGTTTCAATCTTCCCAGCAATGACTCTACATTCAGCAGGGCTTAATAAGGCAGAAACCAAAGTAAAGCCATCACGCTCAAGTGCATTCATATTTATCTACACTAACAAGGTATTTTGACATCAAGCTTACCATTACTCTGTATTTAAACGAAAAAAACCCGCCATCACTGGCGGGTTTTTATAGAGAACTAAGCGTTTATTTACTTAAAACACTGGCAACCTCAATAGCCTGCTGACCAACAATCAAATGGAACACTTGATCGCCCTGCGGCATCACACCTTCTACGCCAGCCGCTTTTAAAGCCGCTTCATCAAGGCGTGAAGCATCTGCCAGCTCTACACGTAAACGAGTACCCGCAATGGCTTCCAGCTTGCGGATATTGGCAATACCACCCAAGGCAGCCTGAATTTGCATGGCTTTACCATTGATGTCACCTGCAGAAGTTGCCGCTGCAGCCTGAACACCCGCTGTTGCAGCTTGTTGCACAGGAGCAGTTACTGCATCCGCTTCCGGGCCAGCTACTTTCAGGTAATTCACCATATCGGATTTCAGATTATCTGATTGCGTACCAAAGATTGCCTGAATGCCATTACCTACCACCATCACACCGGCAGCACCCATGGCTTTCAGCTTAGGCTGATTTACTTTTGAAATATCTTTAACCGAAATACGCAAACGGGTAATACATGCATCCAAGCCGTTGATATTGCTGCGACCACCAAAAGCCAACACTAATTCACGTGCACGGCCATGTTCGCTGCTATCCACAACATGCTCTTCAGCCGTTTCATCTTCACGACCCGGAGTTTTCAGATTGAGTTTCACAATCACAAAACGGAATACCGAGTAATAAATAGCTGCATAAACCGCACCCAAAGGCAGAATTAACCACCAGTTTTGCGCGTATTTACCCAAAGCGTTAAACATCAGGAAGTCGATACCACCTTGTGAGAAGCTAAAGCCCATATGGATATTGAGCGAGTTAGCAACAAACTGGGTAGATGCGGCCAAGAAGGCGTGAATAACATACAGCTGTGGAGCCACAAACAAGAAGGCAAATTCAATTGGCTCGGTAATACCGGTCATAAATGATGTCAGCGCAGCTGAAATCATAATCCCGCCAATTTTGACGCGATTTTCTGGCTTAGCTGTGTGCCAGATCGCAACAGCAGCAGCTGGCAGACCAAACATTTTGAACAAGAACGCGCCAGACAAAATACCGGCAGTAGGATCACCCGCAAAGAAGCGAGCAATATCACCATGCACAGCAGGCTTGCCATCCACCACGTAATTACCAATTTCAAAGAAGAACGGTACGTTCCAGATATGGTGCAGACCAAATGGCACCAACATCCGCTCTACAAAACCGTACAGCGTTGCAGCGATACGCGGATCAGCATACGCAGCCCATTCAGAGAATGTTTTGATCGCGCCCTGAATTGGAGGCCAGATCAGCGACAAGATCACGCCAACAAAAATGGCCGCGATACCCGTTGCAATTGGCACAAAACGCTTACCAGCAAAGAAGCCAAGGTAAGGTGGCAGCTCGATGCGATAGTATTTATTGAATAAGCCAGCGGCCAGAGCACCTGCGATAATCCCGCCAAATACGCCGGTTTCCATCGCCTTCATACCCATAACCATGGCAGGCTCTGTACCCAGCACCGGAGCCATCACGCCCATGGTTGCCAAAAGCACGACATAGCCGACGACCGCAGCAATTGCAGCTACGCCGTCGTTTTCGGTTAAGCCCAGCGCTACACCAATTGCAAAAATCAGCGCTAAGTTACCAAAAATCGCACCACCGCCCGCTGCCATCAGATGTGAAACCACCTCCGGCAAGAAGGAAAAATTGGATGCACCAAATCCAAGCAACAGGCCCGCAACCGGCAATACCGACACCGGTAACATTAGCGACTTGCCGATTTTTTGTAAGAATGCAAATGCGTTCTTAAACATAATTTCTCCGTTCGACCCTGCTTAGGCGTAAAAAAAGCACCAAGCTATAAATCAAGATTAAGACAGAATTTCCATATAGCGGGGGGCTTCAGGGCCGATAACAAGATGGTAGACATGATTTGCAAAAGGCATCACTGCTAACACACCTGCTTGTTGCAAGCGCTCTGTATCAAAGCGGCTCACATCATTTAAATCAACCCGCAAACGCGTCAAAGCCACTAGTTCTAGGGAGCGAATATTGCTCCATCCACCTAGGGCTGCCACCAACAGAACAGGAAAGCTATCACTCATTGTGTTTACTTTTTCCACAGTTAATTTTCACGTATCACTCGTAATGTCACAATCCATTGAACACCGCATAAATTGAAACACTAAAGCTTGACATATACGCTTGACATAACAGGCCAGCTTCGGCCTGTTACGATCATGATTTAATCTGCTAACTGCTGGGCTAAACGTGCACGAACTTCAGCCACGGTACCCATTTGCAACACTTCAGCCGCCAATTTCTGGCAATCCGCCTTAGAGAGCTTGCGCACCAATGCTTTTACCGCAGGTATAGCTGGCACACTAACAGACAATTCATCAACGCCCATACCGATAAGCAGTGGCACAGCTGAAGGATCGGAAGCAATACCACCACACACGCCGACCCATTTACCGTGGGTGTGCGCGCCTTTTACGGTGTTAGCAATCAAGCGCAACACGCCCGGGTGCATGGCATCGGCTTCTTTAGCCAGTTTAGGGTGGCCACGATCCATCGCCAAGGTGTATTGAGTTAAATCATTCGTGCCAATCGAGAAGAAATCAACTTCGCGGGCAAAAATTTCTGCCATCACCGCCGTTGCAGGCACTTCAACCATAATTCCGACTTGTACTAGCGCAGTAATACCCAAAGCTGCTTTTTCTTCCGCAACGATACGCTTTACCTCACGAACCTCTTCCAGAGACGTAATCATCGGGAACATGATGGCAAGCTTTGCATGCTCGGCAGAGCGCAAGATGGCACGAATCTGGGTATGTAGTAATTCTGGTTCGGCCAGGCATAAACGCACACCGCGCACACCCAAGAATGGATTTTCTTCAACCGGCATTGGCAGGTATGGCAGTGGTTTATCGCCGCCCACATCCAAAGTGCGCACAACAAAGGTACGATCTTTACCTAGCGATTTAGCGATATCGCTATAAATCTTGTCTTGCTCAGCTTCTGTTGGCGCTTCGGTACGCTCAAGATACAAAAACTCGCTGCGCAGCAAACCCACACCTTCACCCCCCAACTTCACCGATTGCTGCGCTTCTTCTAGGCCGCCAATATTGGCTACCACTTCAACACAAATACCATCAGTCGTTGTAGCAGGCTCAAATGCTGCTTCTAGCTCTTCAGCCTGACGCTTAGCCAGCTTCACTTGGCGCTCACGGATGCTGCCGATTTCTTCGGCCGAAGGATTCAAACGTAAACAGCCTTTGCTACCTTCCAGAATCACTGGTGTGCCATTGGCCAATTGCAATGCGGCTTCTTCAATGCCGCAAATCGCTGGAATATTCAGTGAGCGGGCCAAAATAGCAACGTGACTGGTTGCGCCGCCACCAATTGTGCAAAAACCCAGCACTTTATTGCGATCCAGCGAGGCGGTATCAGACGGTGTTAAATCTTCGGCAATCAAAATGGCATCATTCGGCACTTCAAGTGCCGCTTCTTTAATGCCTGCAATCAGACGCAATACACGGCGACCAATATCGCGGATATCGTTAGCCCGGCCTGCTAATACTTCATTTTTCAGCTTAGCCAGTTTATCAGCATAGCTGGTAAACGCGGCACGCCAAGCAAAACCAGCACTCTTGCCTTGGCTGATTGCTGCAGTCGCCAAATCAAGCAAATCCGGATCAGACAATAACTCTTGGTGAGCAGAGAAGATTTCTGCCTTAGCCGGATCAGCAATTTCACCTTTCAGTGCTTCTAACTGCTGGTACGCTTCTTTCAGTGCTTTATCGAAGCGGCGTTTTTCCAGCTCTGGCACATCGCCCGCTTCAACAACGTCGATCACTTCTTGCTTGACCTGGAAAATATGCCCAACAGCAAGGCCAGGTGAAGCCGATACACCCATCAGTACATTTGGGTCATTCGATTTTAATGCCGGGCGTGTTTGTGGCTTAGCAAGATGCTTAATCGCGGCAGGCGCTAATAAACCGCCACAGTCTTCGCCAGAGCCGCTGGCAATCAGCTCAGCAAGGGCCTTGGCTGCTTGTGCCGCATCAGGGCCTGTTGCTTTTACAAAAACCGAATCACCATGCTGCACTTCCAAACCCATAATCGATACGACCGATTTGGCATTCGCTTCATCACCGGCACGCACCATTTTTAAATCTGATTTAAAAGTTTTGGCTGTATTCGCCAGCACCGCAGCCGGGCGCGCGTGCAAACCTGTTGGATTAGGCACAATCACAGCAGCAGATTGGATGGCAGCATCTGCAGCGACAGCTTGACCAACTACGGTAGCGCCAGCTAAATCCAAGGACAGAACAATATCCTGACCGGCAACAACTGTTTTTTTGATTGTTGGCAGATATTTAACAACCTTATCACCCGTAGTAATCACGATCTGTGTGAGTAAGCTAAGTGCTTTGCGAGCAACCAAATCGGCATCGAACTCAATCAATGGCTGGCCCACTTTCACTTCAGTGCCTTCTGCAACCTTGGCAATAAAGCCTTCGCCACGCAGCATCACGGTATCTAAGCCAATATGAATCAACACTTCGATCCCGGCTGGCGTAGTGATGGTAATGGCATGCCGTGACGAATGCAGCTGAGTTACTTTACCGGCAACAGGCGCAAGCAGCAGATTGGAAATTGGATCAACCGATACCCCATCACCCACCATTTTTTGCGCAAACACCGGATCAGGGACCGATTCTATGGCGACAACAACACCTGACAGCGGTGCAAAAAGATCCAGCCGAGAGGCTTGAGTCGAATTATTCATAGCAACCTCATTATTGGGGGGCAGTGCTTGTAGAAACTCTTATGTCGGCTTTAAAGCCAATCGCGCTGTAGTTTAGTGCTATGGCAAAAAAAATAACTGTGTAATTATTGCTTTTGTCATGGCAACAATTTGCGTTTTCTCATTAAACACGCATTTTGTACTGTGCAAAAAATGATAAATTATTATAAATTTCAATTTTCTTGCAATATTAGCAAGACTAAAGCTGTTTTTCACCTTGTGGACAACGCCAAATTTGCTGACCGGTGAGGATGTAATCCAATCGTAAATCCCAGCGATCTGTAGCCAATTGCTCTACATGCTGCTCATCAAATGCTAAGCCCACTAAACGCGGTTTTTTCCACTCGCGCCGCCAGCGTCTAAATTCAAACGTACAATCGTAATAACCGCCACCCTGCCCTAATCGGGCAAGATTGGAATCAAAAGCAACTAAAGGCATAAACACGATATCTAAATCACGTGGTGAACATATTTCACCATTCAGTGGCTCAAGGATACGGTGCGGCCCTAGTTTCCACCGACTCTGCGCATCTAAACGCACAAATTGTAGTTTTCTTCCCCGCTTTGGCACTTTAGGCACATACACATCTATACCGCCCGCCAGAGCCCGCAGCATTAATATCCAAGGGGAAAACTCACTGCCTGCAGGAATATACGCAGCGATTTTTAATCCACGGCGTAATAAGCCAAGCTGCTTTGCCTTCGCAACAATAGCTAATTCTGCTAAGTGTCTTTCTAGAGGAGAAATCAGGGCGCGAGTGCGGCGTATCGAACGCCGCACTTCGGATTTGCCAGATAAACAAGTGATATTCACGTGGAGTGAAACAATGAAGAGCTTCCCGCGAGTGCCGTCCGACGAGCAATCTTGAACCGAAGGTTCAAGCGGTCACCGACCGGATGCCATCAGGTGCATCCAACGGGGGATGCTCACAACAGGCATACTCATGGCAGGCAACCAAAGTAATTATTGGTTCAGAGAGACAAGTCGTAACAAACACCGCAGGAAAGCATTGGTTTACAATAGCCGCAAGTTAGGAAAACAATTCTGTCTGTTCGCCCATCACTGCATCTATCGTTGAATTCATGCTGGCAATTCTACGCTGAATTGTCGCAATGTCAAAACCCCCATCAACCCTCGTATGCAAATATTCATGAGTAATATTAAGCGCAGCCATAATCGCTATTTTCTCCAGCCCTATCACCTTGCCAGATGCACGAATCTCATGCATACGCTGATCTAAGAGCTCTACAGCCTGAATCAGCGTCGCTTCTTCATTTTCAGGACAAGCCACACGAAATTCACGGCCCATGATAGAAACATCGAGTTGCTTAATCCCGTCGCTCATTCTGTATCCTCCGGCAGCTTGGCCAAAATAGCAGCAACTCTTTCTTTGCTGCCATCTATCTTCGCCAACAAGCCTTGATTGTGCTGCTGTGTCTGCAATAACTTCTGCCTTAAGCCACGATTCTCATCACGTAGCTCACGGCAAAGCAGAACCAGTTGGCTTACTTTATCTTCAAGATTTAAAAGTTCAGCTTCCATCAATGACTTCCATAGGCAGCAGAGCAGACGGATTCTAAGACAATTTTCCAGAATACGCCGCGCAGATAATGACTCTTTTCATTCAGTAAACGATATGCAGTACCCAGTTTCGTTCACAAATCCGGATCTGGCAACTCAGCTTCATCATCAGGATCGTACACAGGCATTTCTAAGAAATCGTCTGGTGTCTCCAAAGTAATTCGCCCTAATATACCTCCGCGAAACTCAGTCAGAATCATATCTGCCGTCTTTTGCGTATCAATCCGTCCGCCCGATAACATCGCACCGCGTTTCTTACCAATCAGCTCAAAAAGCGGCTCTGCATCACCTAATAAATCTTTCAATTTATAACGATCTAGCAATAATTGCGGGTAACGCTCAATCAACGTTTCAATCGCGTACAAAGCAACATCCACTTCATCATAAGCATTTCGACCAATCGATCCGGCCATTGCTAAACGATAACCCGAATCCTCATTCTGCACTTTGGGCCACATCAAACCTGGCGTGTCGTACAAAATCATACCCGCCAGCGTTTCAACGCGTTGCTGCATCTTGGTCACACCCGGCGTATCCGCTACTTTCGCAATTTTACGCTTAGCTAAATGATTGATCAGCGTTGATTTACCAACGTTAGGAATCCCAACAATCATTGCTCTAAGCGGTTTTTCCTCACCATCTCGGTGCGGAGCTAAGGCCTGACACAGCTGAGGAATCAGCTTTGCACCCTGAATTTTATTATCTTCACCCAACAAAACCGCTTCTGTACCCGGCTGAGATTTAAACCATTCAAGCCAGATTTTATTAAGCCTTGGATCTGCCAAATCTGCTTTATTCAAAACCTTGAGAGCAGGACGCTGCCTTAAGCGGCGCATCGGCTCAATCATGGGATTGCTACTAGACAATGGCAAACGAGCATCAACCACCTCAATCAACAAATCCACCTTGGCCATGGTCTCTGCAACCTGCTTACGGGCAGTGTTCATATGCCCTGGAAACCACTGGATCGCCATCGAACCCCTCCGTCAAAACGAGCCATTATACGGTGAAAAATCAAACGATCCATCAAATCAACTACTTGGCCTGTGGATAAAAGTAAGTGCCACTGTGGAAAACCTTCAAGTCCGCAAAATCCAAAAAACTATCTCCAAATTATCCACAGGCCAAACAGATTTAACACCCAGCCTTGTGGATAACTTAAGTTGTTGAAAAAACAAGGAAAAATGACTTATCCACAGAAAACATCACTCCTTATTAGTTGTTCTTATATCTTTCTTCTTAAATGAAGTATTAAAAGAAAAAAAGGTGTAAATAAATTTTCCAACCCAAAACACACCAAAAATGTTCTAAAATCCGCTTCTTGCATGCCAAGGACCATAGATATGAAACAATATGCTCGACACTTACTTGCTATAGCTACTGTCATAGGCATTGCTGGATATTTACTTTTTCAAACGCCAAATAAACAAGCACCAGATATAGAATTAACCAGCATTGAAGGCAAAAACTTAAACCCGTCTACATTAAAAAACCAAATCGTTCTGGTTAATTTCTGGGCAACTAGTTGCACTGGCTGTATTCAAGAAATGCCTGAACTTATAAAGCTACAAGAAAAATATAAAAATAACAGCTATAAGACAATTGCTATTGCTATGGATTATGACAATCCAGAATATATTGCTAATTATGTACAAGAAAAAAAATTACCATTCTTTATACAACATGATATAAATGGAAAAATTGCAAAAGCATTTGGCGATGTAGGATTAACACCTAGTACATTTTTAATTAATAAAAATGGTTCTATCATTAAAAAATATGTAGGTGTTGCAGATATAAAAGAAATAGAAAATTTAATTGAAAAAGAAATAAAAAAACCTTCATAAATACATAAATAACCTTTAAAATCAAATGGTTACTATAACTTAGTATTTGTTAACAAAAATAGCAAACATATAAAAACCACATATTAATAGACAATAAAAAAACGGCCAAAAGGCCGTTTTTATTATAAATAAATATATTAACTAATTTCTAAAAATACTAATTTTGCAGCTTCAAGTGTCTCCAAAATATCTTGATCAGAATGTGCTGAAGAAACAAACCCCGCTTCAAATGCAGAAGGCGCTAAATAGATTCCTTTATTTAACATGCCATGAAAAAAAGAATTAAAACGAATACGATCAGAATTCATCACATCCGCAAATGATTGCGGAATATTTTTACTAAAGTAAAAACCAAACATACCACCTACGCTTTGCGCAGAAAAAATAGTATTTGTTTCTTTAGCAACTTGAATTAAACCATCACATACTTTTTTAGTTTGAATAGACAATTGATTAAAAAACCCGTCTTCACGAATAATCTTTAATGTAGCCAAACCAGCAGCAACTGCGACAGGATTACCAGATAATGTACCCGCCTGATAAACAGGCCCCAGAGGTGCTAGCTTGGCCATAATATCGCTACGGCCACCAAAAGCAGCGAGCGGCATACCACCGCCTACAACTTTACCAAGGCAAGTTAAATCAGGTTTCACACCGTGCAAACCTTGGGTGCATTGCAAATCAACCCGAAAACCAGTCATGACTTCGTCATAGATTAAAACTGCGCCATAATTTTCAGTCAACTTGCGCATTGCTTGAACAAATTCAGGGCTGGCTTGCACCATATTCATATTACCAGCGATGGGCTCTACAATAATGGCTGCGATTTTATCGCCCATTTCTGCAAACAATGCTTCCAGAGCAGCGACATCGTTGTAAGGTAGAACTAAAGTATCAGCTGCAACTGACGCAGGTACACCAGCTGATGAAGGATTGCCAAAAGTTAGCAAGCCAGAACCTGCTTTTACTAACAAGCTATCTGCATGCCCATGGTAGCAACCTTCAAATTTCACCAATTTATCCCGACCAGTAAAACCGCGAGCAAGGCGAATAGCGCTCATTGTGGCTTCAGTGCCACTTGAAACAAGGCGAACTTGTTCGATAGACGGTAGTATTTCGCAGATTAAATCGGCTAATTCCACTTCTGCTGCCGTTGGCGCGCCAAAACTCATGCCATTTTTAGCTGCTGCAATCACCGCTTCTAGCACATCTGGATGAGTGTGGCCAAGAATAAGCGGGCCCCAAGAACCTACATAATCAATATAACGCTGATCATCTACATCCCAAACATAGGCACCGAGACCTTTTTTAAAGAAACGTGGCGTGCCACCAACAGAACCAAAAGCGCGCACTGGCGAATTTACGCCGCCAGGAATATGCTTTTGTGCGGCAGCAAACAATTGTTGGTTTTGATTCATGACGAAATCCACAATAGAAAGCAATATCATAGCGCCATCGATCTTGTGCAGAAACCGTCATTGCGCACTTGTTGTCTATTTTGTAGTGCAACGTAGTTTGTGTTTGTCGACTACATTGCTACTTTTTAATAAGTATCAGACAAAAAAATAAGCGCCTTTTTTATAGGGCGCTTATTTTTTAAGTTTTAATTAATTACCAAGTTGAATAGCAATGCTCAGAAAGATAGCTATTAAAGTATCGCGAATCATTTGATACTTCCTCGCCTAGCCAAGCCGGTTTGGTATAGGCCGCATCGCTACTAGGTAATTCCAACTCGGCGATAATCAATGGTGCATTCTCACCATGAAATTCGTCAATCTCCCAAGTATACCCAGCAAAGTCGATTAAATAACGAGTTTTATCCAATGTATTTGGACACAATTTTAATAAGGCTTCAGCATCCGCAACTGGGATTTCATACTCAAACTCTAGGCGTTCAATTCCTGCTGTTTTGCCTTTGATGGTGATAAATCCTTGCGTCCCACGTAAACGAACACGCACTACCCGCTCTGGATCACTGGATAAATAACCCTGAGCAATTCGGCTAGATTGCCGCACTTCTTTACGCCAATCATCACTACTTAATAAGAATTTACGTTCAATTTCTGTAGCCATTATTTTTACCTAAGTTTTTTAGAAAGGCTTTACCACCACCAAAATAACGCAGGCTGCTAAAACTAAAACAGGGATCTCGTTAAAAAAACGATACCAGCGATGGCTGCGAGTATTACGGTCGCTTGCAAAATCTTTGCATATTTTCCAACACAAGCCGTGATAGGCGATTAAAACGGCGACGAGTGTGAGTTTTGCATGCATCCAGCGCCAACCCGGGCCCATATAAAAATCAAAGTAAGACCAAAGCCAGATACCAAATATCAACGCCAAAATACCTAATGGCGTCATAAAGCGGATCAGCTTATGCTCCATCAATTTTAAGCGTGCTATCGTTTCATGATCTGTGCTCATGGCATGGTTTACAAATAATCTAGGCAGATAGAACAGGCCCGCAAACCAGCTGGTAATAAAAATAATATGCAGTGCTTTTACCCAGAGCATTAATTACCCTTTTTAGTTGGATACTTACGTGCTGCGGTATCGTACAAGCCTTGTACTGCGGGAATTTTGGCTTGTAAATCTTGAATACGCGTTTGATTTGAAGGATGAGTAGATAGGAATTCTGCGGGCTGTCCTTTACTGGCGGCTGCCATTTTTTGCCATAGGCTAACTGCAGCTTGCGGCTTATATCCTGCTCTGGCAGCCAATTCTAAGCCCATCGTATCAGCTTCGGATTCATGCTCGCGGCTATTAGGTAGAAAGTAGCCTACTTGCATCAGCTCATCGGCCATGCCCATATAACCATCGTATTTTCCGCCAGTAAGTAGCGACAAGCCTTGCATGGCTAATTGCTTGTTATATGCGCTGCTCATGCGCTCGCGGCTGTGCTCTCTTAAAGCATGGCTGATTTCATGGCCCATAATTTGGGCGATTTCATCATCGTTCAGCTTTAGTTTTTCGATAATGCCTGAATAAAACATAATCTTGCCGCCTGCCATGCAGTAGGCATTGAGCTCTGGGCTATTTTCTACATTCACTTCCCATTGCCATTGACTGGCATCCGGGCGAAATACGCTAGCTTGCGGAATTATACGATTAGCAATGTTGCGTACTCGAGCTGTCATTTGCTTATCACTATTTAATACGCCTTTGCTTTGCGCTTTATTTAGTGTTTCCTGGTAAGACTGCTTAGCCATATTGTCGACTTGTTGTTCAGACAATAGCATGCTCATGTTTTGCTTACGGTTAATCTGAGTCGCACCCGATTCCGTTGTACTTACTTGCTGACAGCCTGGCAATAAGGCTGAAAGAATAATTGCGCTAATCAGCTTTTTCATAGCAATCCTTTTAGATTTCTATCATCTCAAAATCATCTTTTCTGGCCCCGCAATCTGGACAGGTCCAATTTGGAGGCACATCTTCCCAAGCAGTTCCGGCGGCAATACCATCGTTTGGTAGGCCTTCAGCCTGATCATAAATAAAGCCACAAATGAGACACATATATTTTTTCATTCGAGTTACCTGTTAAGTAAGATAAAATTTCAATTTTACCTGATTCAGTGAATGTCCCCATGACTACCAGCCCCCCTATTGTGCTTGTATTTGCTGGTAATGATCCATCCGGTGGTGCTGGACTTGCTGCAGATATGCTTGCTTTATCATCCCTTGGTTGCCATGTGGCGCCAGTAATGACCGGTATCGTGATTCAAGATAGTGCAGGCGAACAAGATGTTTTACTTATTGAGAGTGAATGGGTAGAAGATCAAGCACGCTGTATTCTTGAAGATATGAAAGTAGATGCCATTAAAGTGGGCCTGATTGGCAGTATTGAAACACTTACCGTGATTGCTGAAATCGCGTCTGATTATCCAGAAATCCCGCTTATTCTAGACCCTGTATTTTTCACCAAAGCTGGGGATCACTTAGCTGCCGAAGAATTACTCGCGATGATGCGTGAATTATTATTGCCGCATACCACGCTAGTGACGCTCAATAGTATCGATGCAAGGCACTTAGCATCGGACGATCCGGATGAGCAAGATGATTTAACCCTCGATATTGCCGCCAGCCGAATTCTAGACTTTGGCTGCGAATATGTATTGATTACCGGTGCTCATGAAAATACGCCAAAGGTGATTAACGGCTTATACAGTGATATGGGGCGTGCCAGTGTGGATTCGTGGGATCGATTACCAGGAAGTTTTTATGGTGCGGGTGGCACACTTGCCGCCGCCTTAACTGGCGCTTTGGCCAATGGTGCGGAGATTATCGAAGCCGTTAAAGAGGCCCAAGATTACACTTGGCAAACACTGCTAGCTGCTTACCGGCCTGGTATGGGGCAGCTGATTCCTGATCGATTCTTTTGGGCGCGGCCTGCTGAAGATTTATCGATTACCCCACTGGATGAGGTTCTCTAATTGTTTCACGTGAAACATGACTAACCCCCCCTGCATTCGGTTAGAAAAAGCGATAGATCGCATGGTGCGAGGCTTGGCTGCGCCTTTGCAATTGGCTGATCTAGCCGATGTGACTCATTACTCGCCTTGGCATTTAGCACACCGCTTTCAAAGTGAATATGGTGATAGCCCGCAGGCGTTTTTATGGCAACTCCGTTTAGAAGTTGCCGCTTCGCTATTGCAATGGTCTCCGCATTTGTCGATTGGGCAGGTGGCTGATTTAGTCGGTTTCTCTTCCCCTGCTACCTTTAGCCGGGCCTTTAGCCGCAGCTTTGGTTTTACGCCGAGTGATTTACGCGCTGGGCGAGCCGTCGCGATTTGCTGGATTGCTAATAATTTAGGCGCGATGTCTTATCGTCCTGGATTAACGATTGCGGGCACCGATGTCGATCGAATTTGGAGCTGGGATGAAGTTGAAGCCTGCATCAACTTAGAAGAATGGCCTGCCGAACGTATGGCTTATCAGCGAGCTGTAGGTGATTATGGCTTTCATTTAGAGCAACTCTTGGCGGGTTTTAAAGAGCAATGCCATGCGATTGATATCAAGGCGGATCATTGGTTTGGCTTGGTATGGAGCGATCCGGCAACAACGCCTGCCGAGCGGCGACGTTACGATGCGGCAGTGGCTATTCCACGGCATTTAAAACTGCCTCGGCATATAGGCGAGTATCAGCGCCCTGCGGGGCGTTGGGCTGTATTTAGCCATTTGGGGATCAGCGCCGATATTGGCCCGCGCTGGCGTGATCTTATGCTGGTGTGGCTGCCTTACTCGGGCTGGATGCTAGACCCGCAGCGGCCAAGAGTGGAGTGCTATTACGATGGCCGCTACGATCTTTGCCTGCCACTTCTGCCGGGGCGCAGTATTCAGGACCGGCTGCCAGAGATTTTGCCTGAGCTATTAAAACTGGTAACGACGGTGGTGAATGATAAATAAGCGATGTTGTATAGCGAAAACCCAAATCTTGAACCACGGAGGACTCAGAGAACACGGATTTCACGGAGAAGAACAAGGCTTGAATTATGTTTTGTAGGATGGGCAATTTTTTGTGCCCACGCGGCAATCCGGCATCCATAAAATGATGCATCTATATCAACCGCGTGGGCAAGAAAAAGCGTCTTGTCCACCCTACATGTGATGCCAGCACCAATGCCAAGGCTCATAGAGATAGCCGGATGGATTGCCGCGTGGGAACGATAGGCTAAAGCCAAAGTGCGTGGCGTTGAGATTTAGCCAAGTAAATGCGGGCGTGGCTTCAAAGGCTTCTTCAACCACTGGGCCGCCGGGTTGGTAGATGTCGACAGCGCGGCCGGTGTGGTGCTCGCTGCAGCCGGGCGGGGCAAGCACTTGCAAGATCTGCTCGATATCCTGCCCCTGTGACAACTTTCTTTGAATTAATTCACACTGCCGACTCGAAGCCCGATACGCCGAGGCGATCTGGATATCGACGCCATCTGCCTGTGCAGCAGCTTGCATTGCCAGCCATGCTGCGGCCGCATTCGGGGTGAGCTGCCACACCCGGCCATCACTGGCGATAGCTACATTGACTAGCTCGCTGGCTTCTTCAAATAATTGCAAAGGACGGCGGCTAAGCAAATCTAGCGGAATACCCAGATCTGCCCATGCTGCAGCAAGCAGTGGTGTCATCTTAAAAACCCGGAAACTTTAAAGCAGAGCTGATTGGCTTACCTTTACGGGCGCGTTTCCCTTGATAAGGAGCCATTTCATTCACATTCAACACCCACTCAACGGCTTTGCCTGCGCGCCCTGTGCCATTGATTTTTAAAGTGGCACCATCACAAACGGTAATCGCGGAGAGTGTATCTTTATCATCCAAAGCCATGGTAATCACTCCCCGTCCGCCGCCCGCTAGTTGTTTAAACTCGCTAAAGGCAAATAGATGTAATTTGCCACCTTTAGACAGGCAAGCAACTTGCGATGTTTCACGTGGAACAAAGGTAGATACTTTGAGTAATGTTTCACCTTCCTCCAAGTTCAGGAAACTCTTGCCTGCTTTTTGGCGGCTCATTAAGTTTTCAAATAAGCAGTAAAAACCATAACCATTAGAATTAGCGATGACCACATGATCTTGTGGCTTGGCGGCAAGTAGCTGAGTAATTTGTGACTTAGGCGTCAGGTCAACCAAAGTAGTGACCGGTGCACCGTCGCCCCTACCGCCCGGGATCACCGAAGCTTGAATACTATAGACTCGGCCATCTGTGCCAAACATCGCAATTGGGTCGATAGAACGGCATTCAATAAAGGCCAGCAGCGTATCGCCGTCTTTAAAGCTAAGGTTTTGCAGATCGAGCGCATGGCCTTGGCGGGCACGCATCCAGCCTTTTTCAGACAAGATAATTGTGACCGGCTCATCCACTACTGTGACTTCGAGCGAGGCCCGTTCTGCTTCTACGATGAGTGTTCTACGCGGATCCGCAAATTTCTTTTTATCTGCTTCGATTTCTTTGATGATCAGTTTTTGCATCACATCTGGCGTCGCTAAAAGGTGCTCAAGCTCTGCCTTTTCTTTAGCTAAATCAGCCAATTCTTGTTCAAGCTTAATGCCTTCCAGACGCGCTAATTGGCGTAAGCGAATTTCTAAAATATCTTCGGCTTGGCGATCGCTTAAATTAAACGCCTCAATCAAGGCTATTTTTGGATCGTCGCTATGACGAATAATGCGGATCACTTCGTCGATATTTAAGAAGACAATTAAGCGGCCTTCCAAAATATGCATACGATCATTCACCTGCCCAAGGCGATGTTCCGTACGGCGGGTGACGGTATCAAAACGGAAAGAAACCCACTCGGCAATGACTTGCTGTAGTGACTTTTGCCCAGGTCGGCCATCACGACCGATGGTTACCATATTGATGGATAAACCACTTTCTAGTGCTGTGTGCGCCAGCAGCAGCTTCATCATATCGTCTGGATTTTGCCGCGATGATTTGGGCTCGATCACCAAGCGAACGGCGTTTTCCTTGCCCGATTCATCTCTAACTCTATCGATTAAAGATAGGATCAGCTGCTTGGTTTGAATCTGTTCTTGAGTTAGGGCTTTCTTGCCCTTTTTGATTTTTGGATTACTTAAATCTTCAATTTCTTCCAGCACTTTTTGCGTGGAAGTGCCGTGTGGCAATTCATTAATCACAATCTGCCACTGGCCACGGGCTAGATCTTCTTTGGTCCAGCGGGCACGAACTTTTAAGCTGCCTCGGCCATTTTCATAGGCCGTCACAATATCCTTGCGTGGCGAGATAATCTGCCCGCCTCCGGGTAAGTCCGGCCCTTGGATATAGCTGAGCAAATCACTGGTCGTCAGCGTAGGCTTTTTAATCAGCGCAATGGCAGCATCCGCAACTTCGCCCAGATTGTGCGCCGGGATCTCTGTTGCCATCCCCACCGCAATTCCCGATGCGCCGTTGAGCAGCAGCATAGGCAGACGTGCGGGCAGCAAGGAAGGCTCTTGGAATGCGCCATCGTAGTTAGGCACAAAATCGGTAGTGCCTTTATCCAGCTCACTCAGCAGTAGTTCGGCAATGGGTGTTAAGCGTGCTTCGGTATATCGCATCGCCGCAGCGCCATCACCATCGCGGCTACCAAAATTCCCCTGACCATCGATCAGTGGATAGCGTAGCGAAAAGTCCTGAGCAATACGCACCAGCGCGTCATAAGCAGATTGATCGCCGTGCGGGTGGTACTTACCCATCACATCACCGACAATACGCGCCGATTTAATCGGCTTGGCATTGGCCACTAGGCCAAGGCCGTGCATGGTGTAAAGAATACGGCGTTGTACCGGCTTTTGCCCGTCTTCCACTTGGGGTAAGGCGCGGCTTTTAATCACGCTCATCGCGTATTCGAGATAGCTTTTTTCTGCGTACAAGCCTAGCTGTACGGATTCGGCATCGTCTGGAGTAGCAGAGATCTGCGCTTCAACAAAACGGCGCGGGCCTTGATCTGCGATGCTTTCCAACTCGTCGGCATCATTAGGTTCTATATCGTGCTGAGTCATGGTTTCACGTGGAACAATTGAGGATGGGATTGTAGCTAATTATCAAGCCTGCACTCTGCATGCAAAATGTCACAATGTCCTTGCAACTGAATGAAGAACAGCAGGGACATTTGCTTTTAGTATGAGTGGGCTTGCATTGAAGGCAAGATAGTATGCCTAGATACTCGCTCGAATCTACTCACTTTTTATGTCTTGCATTATTTCTGTTGGAATTGATGCATAGAAAAGCTGAAAAAAACAAGATGAATCTATGCAAAAAATAGCTTATTTCGTATTGGTTTTGCTTTGGTCTACCACGCCTTTGGCGATTAACTGGAGTGTGCAAGGCGTACCCTACTCTGCTGCTCTTGCTGCTCGTTTTGGGCTAGCAGCTGCATTAGCGCTGTTGGTTTTAGTTATCTGGAAACAAAAAATCCCTCGGAGCAGTTGGTCAGCAAGTGCTTGTGCCGGGCTGGGCACGTCTTTATCTATGCTTTGTGTTTATTGGGCATCACAAACGGTATCGTCGGGCTTGGTTGCCGTGTTATTTGGTTTGATTCCTTTGGCTACAGCCGGTTTTTCATGGTGGAGCTTTGGGCTAAAGCTAAGTCGTTTTGAAATGCTGGCAATGGTGATAGGTATCACAGGTTTGCTGATTGTTTTTGCAGAAAAACTACGTTTAAGCGGCGTATTGGGTGTGGCTGTGGTGTTGCTTGCGGTATTGATTCAGGCGGCTGCAGCCGTAAAGCTTAAAAAACTAGCCGCTGGGCAATCGCCACTGGCGGTGAATGCCGGAGCCTTAATGATTGCAACTGTGGTGCTGAGCACGGTGTGTGTATGGCAAACCGATGTCACAAATTTAGCTTTTCCCAAGCAGAGCTTAGCTGCGATTGGCTATCTGGCGGTGTTTGGCTCGGTGCTGGGCTTTAGTTTGTATTACTGGCTGATCCGCGAATGCAAGCCAATTACCGTGTCACTTATTTCCCTGATCACCCCTCCATCAGCGCTTTGGATGGGGCATAGCTTGAATGGCGAAGAAGTTTCTGGGTCTTTGATTTGGGGAACGGCGTGTATTTTGCTAGGGCTGGCGGTGCATTTGCTGGCGCAGCGAGGGAGGGGGTGAGAAAAAGGCGTAGGGTGTGCAAGTTGTTTTTCTTGCGCACCGTTTTCTGCGTCGTTGTACACCCTACGAAAATGGATTTGAAAATAGTTAAATTTCTGTTTTTCTCCGTGAAACTCCGTGTTCTCTGTGGCCTCCGTGGTTCAATATTTGGGTTTTTCTATGGTAGGTGGCAAATAAGAAAGCAGCTTCTGGGTAGCGCCCCGATGCGCGCTGGCGAAGGTTTTGCCTGCTAGTCCCATGGTTTTGCGCTCATCAAAGTGGGCAAATAAATGCATGGCTTGTTTGATGATGGCGTGGATGTCATTGCCCTGCCATGCGGCATGGCTGGCGATGGCTTCCGTAGCCGCCTGACTAAAGTTATAGGTGGATGGGCCAAGTAATACGGGTGTGCCCAGGGCGCAGGCTTCGATCAGGTTCTGGCTGCCGAAGAGCAGGATGGAGCCGCCGATAATGGCTAGATCGCTGGCTGCGTAGTAGCGGGTCATTTCTCCCATCGAGTCGCCTAGCAAAACTTGCACATGGTTTGCTACAGGGTCCTCATCCCAGCTACTGCGTTTTAATACCTGCAAACCACGCTGCTCTAAAAGCGTTGCGACTTCTTCAAAGCGTTGTGGATGGCGTGGTACCAGAATTAATAGCAGTGATTCGGGCCAAGTGGCTAAAGCATCGAGCAGCAAAGCTTCTTCGCCATCTCGGCTGGATGCAAATAGCAGCACATTGCGGGGGCCAAAGTTGCAACGCCAGCTTAGTCCATGGGCGATGGCGCTTTCATCGGGCAGATTATCAAATTTGATATTGCCGACAATATGCGTGTTGCTGCTGCCTAATTGCTTTAAGCGTGCTGCATCCATTTCGCTTTGTGCCAATACACCGGCAAGGCGAGCGACGGCAGGCTTGATTAAGGAGCGGATCTTTAAATAGCCCTTGAGTGATTTCTCGGATAAACGCGCATTAGCTAAAAACAAGGGCATCTTGTGATCTGCACATGCGTGGATCAGATTGGGCCAGATCTCGGTTTCCATCAGTACGCCAAAGCTGGGCTGGAAATGTGCTAAAAAGCGCCCTACCGCGCTGGGGTAGTCGTAAGGCAGATAGACGATTTCGGCGAAGTCGGCAAATAATTCTTGCGCGGTGGCTCGGCCTGTTGGCGTCATGCAGCTGATTAAAAAACGGTGCTGAGGATAGGCTATTTTAAGCGCCGCAATTAAGGGCGCTGCGGCACGGGTTTCACCTACCGATACGGCATGCAGCCAGATGAGTGGCCTGCTATCTGGCGTGCTGGCGTAAAAGCCCAGCCGCTCACGCCAGTGCTGGCGATAAGTTGGCTGGCGTTTAGAGCGTTTAAGCAGATATAAAAAAATAAGCGGGAAAACGCAGCAGAGCAGCGCGCGATAAAGCCAGCGGCTCATGCTCTATCTCCAGTTCGATTTGTTAGACGGTGGGTAAACAGAGCCACGCGACGTAGCTGCTCGCAGCTCATGCTCTGCCCTCATTAATCTGAGCGACATATCGTAAAACCCAGCAACTCATTTCATTCCATCCAGTGTGGCTTGCCAAACGGATTCCAAGCTTGGTGGCGCGCCATTGCTGCCTAAATTAACGGCATAGCTGCTGGCTAATACGCCTGTGAGCTGAGGGTCTGATGCGCAAAAAATGGCGATCACGGGGACGGCAACGGCAGCGGCAAGATGGGCAAGGCCGGTATCTACGCCAACCACAACCTGGCTGGATGCAAGCAGCGATGCGGCTTCTTTTAAGCTCATTCGTGGTGGGCAAACCGCATGCGGGATGGCTGTGGCAAGCCGCTGGCTGCGCTCTTGCTCTAGAGTATTACCCCAGGGTAATACGCTGCAGATACCCATGGCTTCTAGGCGCTTGCCAAGAGCAATCCAGTTTTCTTCTGCCCACTCCTTATCGCTTCGGCTGGTTGCCGAGAGTAAAACGGCGTAATGAGCCGGCCGCCATGCTAAGTCGAGCTTGGGAACACTGAGGCCATAAACGATATTGTCATCGATTGTGTAGTTAAATGCCTGCGCGCTTAATTGGCGATTTCTAGTGATGGCATGTTGATTAGGTGACACTGGGTAGGTGTTTTGATAAGCCAAACTGGCCAAGCCTTCCCTTGCCGATGCCTTGTCGTAACCACTAATTGGGCCAAGTGCTTGCTTCGCAATAAAGGCGCTTTTAATTAAGCCTTGTGAATCAAGAATCAAATCGTATTGGCAGTGGCGTAACTGGCTGCGAAAGTTTAGGAATTCTGCTTTTGATTGAAGCGGAGCCTTACGCCAGCGGCGCAATGCGGTAGGAATAACCGTACGCACAGCGGGGTGTAGGGCAGGCAAGGCAGCAAAGCCCTCTTCTACCACCCAATCGATGGAGATATCGGGCCTATGCCTTGCTAAATCGCTAAGAGCAGGGAAATTATGGATGATGTCTCCCATCGAGGAGAGACGAATAATGAGGGTCTGAAACATGGCAGCATTCTACCCGCACTTGCTTTATAAGAACTACACTGACAAAGATGAATTGTTACAGGGTTAGTAAATGATGATCGATGATGGTTTACTATTATTGCCTTGGATACTGGCGCTGATTATGTTTAACCTATGGCTATGGAGCGAGCATTTACGCCGTATAGAGAAAATTAAACTAACCGGCTTAATAGGAAAAGACACGCTTACAGGCCTATCCAGCCGTCGGCATTTCTTGGATATTGCCGCGCGGGAAGTTAATCGCAGCCAACGGTTTTCTAATCCTCTTACCTGCTTAATTATTGATGTTGATGATTTACGCCATCTGAATAAAACTTACGGCCATATTGGCGGAGATTTAGCGTTAAATCATTTGGCCGAAGCTTGTCGCCAAAGCGTGCGTGATTTTGATCTGATTGCTCGTTTCTCAGGTGAAGAAGTTGCCCTGCTCCTACCTGATACACCCTTAGATGGTGCAATTGTAGTGGCAGAACGTATTCGTAGAAAATCTGCGGAAAATAGAATATGTATGCCTGACGGCTTAGCATTCACCATGACGGTGTGCATTGGTGTGGCACAAACTAAAAATGAAATGGATAGCTTAGAAGATCTATTATTAGCCGCAGATATTGCATTGCAAAGTGCAATGGCGGTGGGGCCAAATAAAGTCATGTATTAATGCTTTAAGTCAGATGTCCTTTACTATCTACTTGCACGATGAATGTGCATCGTCTACGGTGCATTCTTTTTGCTTGGCTTTCCGTATGTCTACTCCAAATCAAGCCCTTGCTACTGCTGCACGTCTTCACCAAGCTCAATTAACCAAGCCGCAGGGCAGCTTAGGCAAACTTGAAGAGTTGGCAATCTGGTTTGCTGCACGCTCAAATTCGGCCATGCCTAGCCGCTTACAAGCTGCAATCGTGGTTTTTGCTGCAGATCATGGTGTGGCAAGCGAGGGCGTGTCTGCCTTCCCTGCCGAAGTGACTGGCCAAATGGTAGCTAATTTTGTGGCAGGTGGTGCTGCAATTAGCGTCTTGGCCCGCGAAGCAGGAGCTAGTCTTTCGGTAGTCGATGTGGGTGTTGCCAGTCATTACGCCGTTACGGCGGGTAGTAGCGCCCAGCTATTTAGAGTGCCAGTGCGTGCAGGAACCGCTAATTTGCGTCTTGAGCCTGCAATGAGCGAGCAAGAATGCAATAAAGCTTGGACAATTGGCGTAGGCAGCGCACAAGAAGGCCTCGTGCGTAGCAAAACGCTCTTGATTGGCGGCGAAATGGGCATCGGCAATACCACGGCCGCCGCCGCGCTGATTTGTGCTTTGACGGATATCGATCCGACAGAAATTGTTGGCCTGGGCACAGGTATTTCAGCCCAAAGCCGTGAGAATAAAGTTCAAGTGGTAAAAGACGCGCTGGCCCGTGCCCGTGCTGCTGGAGCAGTGACTGCTAAAGATTGGCTGATGCAAGTCGGCGGTTTAGAAATCGCCGCTTTGGCTGGCTTTTATACCGGCGCTGCCGAAGTGGGTATTCCGGTATTACTCGATGGTTTTATTACAACAGCCGCTGCCTTGGTCGCTGTTAAAAACAAGCCCGAAGTGGCCGATTGGCTGCTGGCTAGCCATTGCTCGGATGAAAAAGGCCATCGTCATGCGCTGGCGGCCTTGCAGCTGGAACCCATCTTGCAATTGGGCTTGCGTTTAGGCGAAGCCAGCGGTGCGGCGCTCACCCTCCCCCTCATCCAAAGCGCCCTTGCCTTGCATCGCGATATGGCCACGTTTTCATCCGCAGGGATTACGACGAAGTAAGCATTTGTCTAAAAAAACTTTAGTTCTGTAGACGCAGAGATCGGTGAGAACACAGAGCACACAGAGAAAGGCATAAGAGTTAAATCGTGTTGAGTAAGAGTGGCTTTAGCAGCGGAACCTCCATCTCAATATAAAACCCAAATCTTGAAACCTCGATGCCACAGAGAACACGGAGGGACACGGAGAAAAACATACGTAAGGTTTTCTCCGTGTCCCTCCGTGTTCTCTTTTTCCTCCGTGGTTTAAGATTTTGGTTTTTGTATGGAGCATCACTTCAGCTTGGATGTACTGCTTATAACCTTTTATAGGGTTTTCTCTATGTGCTTCGTGTTCTCACCGATCTCTGTGTCTACAGAACTTTTGCAAGCTTTCGGTATGAAATCATGAGTAGTTTCCGGCTTACTCTTTTGCGGCATGGCGCTACGGTTGCTCCGGCGGGGATGTTAATCGGTCATACCGATCTGCCTTTGTCGCCCTTGGGTGAGCAGCAGCTGGCTAGTCGCAATGATCACTTTGTTCGCTTTCCTCCAAGTAGCATTGCCAGCTCTGATTTAAGCCGCTGTGCGGGCTTTGCCCAGCAATTGGCGGCAACGTCAGGGCTGGGTTGCCATATCGATCGTAATCTGCGCGAAATGAGCTTTGGTGAGCTGGATGGTTTAGCTAAGCTCCAATGGAGCGAACAACAGCAGGCTGCTTGGGCACTTTGGTCACACAATCTAGAGGAAAATACGGCTGCGGGCATTGAAAGCTGGACGGATTTTTCTGCCCGAGTGAATGCCGCTTTTCGTGCGTGGCTACCCCTTAGCGAAGGGGGTCATCGGGTGTTGATTACCCACGGTGGTGTGGCTAAAGCGCTATTACTAGAGTGGCTGGGCCTGCCCGCAGCGCGGCATAGCCAGTTTTGGCTGGCGCATGCGGGAATGATGACTCTTTATTGGGACGATGAATATCCGCCTATTTTGCAGGGGATTGATAATGAAGTTGTGTTGGGTGAGTGAGCTATTGGAATAGCTGTGCGAACAAAACCCACCCTTGAACTACTTCGGTCTTGAGAACACGGAGTTTCATGGAGAAAACCAAGAGAAATGATCCATTTATTCGTGCCTTATGTGTTTCTTGTGGGTATCTGTTTTAGCGCACCAGAGTCATTACGAAATAGGAATAAAAAATGAAATTTGATTGGCGCGAGCCTGTGCTGGCGGTGCAGTTTTTAACCCGCCTGCCTACGCCGCAGATTCGTCAGTTTGAACCCACTTTACTCGCAGCTGCCGCGCCGTGGTTTCCTGTGGTTGGGCTATTGATTGGTGCTTTTTTAAGCACGGTGGTGTTTTTGGCTGCTAAAGCAGATCCCTGGCTGGCGGCTTTGGTGGGGTTTTTGCTCTGGACATGGATTACCGGCGGCTTGCATTTAGATGGCCTTGCCGATATGTCGGATGGCTTAGGCGCTGCGCATCGTGATCCGGAACGCTTTTTGGCGGTGCTGAAAGACCCGCATCTGGGCAGCTTTGGTGTGCTGGCGCTGATTTGCCAATCTGCCGCCAAGCTGGTGCTCTTAATGCTGCTGGCAAAGCAGCAAGAATGGCTGGCGCTTTTGCTGATCCCCGCATGGGCGCGCTTCGGCGTTTTGTATTGGAGCCGCTTACCCGCTTTAGCGCCTGGTATGGCAGAGCAATTTGCCTGGCAAAAAACCAGCTACTCGTTGTATATTCTTTTGGCTGCACTTTTGCTGCTGTCCTATTTTATAGTTCCCGCATTAATGATGGCCCCCTTACTGATTTTGGCTTATGCCAAATGGCTGATGCATAAATTGGGTGGGATGACAGGGGATTGCCTAGGCGCGGGAATAGAAATCACTGAAACTGGGCTATTATTTTGCGTGCTTGTTCTGGTCATATAGGGTGTGCCACTACGCAGTTGTTGCGCGCTCTATAAAAAACGTTGATTTTGGTGTTTATAGGAACGGTTTATGAAGATTATCCGCAATATTGAAGTCTGGGAAAAAGGCATGGATGGCGGTTTTATCGGGCATTTGGCCATTGCCGAAACCATCAGCGTTGAGTTTTTGTTTAGCTTATTTCGCCATGAGCAAGATCAGCCAGATCCTGAAATGAAGCTCTCTTATATGCTAGATGCCGCCCGTATTGCCCTGCTGCAACCCTATGTGGGCGAGCTGATGGAGCTGGAAAAAAACGATTATATTTTGACCGCACACGGCCAGCCTGATTATTAACTGATGTTATGCAACAGAAACCCAAATCTTGAACTACGGAGGACACAGAGAACACGGAGTTTCACAGAGAAAAACAAGGTTTGAATCGGTTTTTAAGTGTTTTAAAACCCAGCAATTAGAATTTGCATCGCGGCTAGTGGCACTGGGCTTAAATCTCCCCTTGAAACACGCCGTAGCGAGGAACAAGCGGGGCGGGGTTTCGGCAAGGGAGCGAGGCAGCGAGCCAATCCCGACCGCCGCCGACTCGATTGTCCGCAGCGTAGGGGCCTTCGTGTTTTGTGGGGTGGCCTTCTTTCGCTTCCTTTCTTGGCCACACAAGAAAGGAAGGTCCAGCGGGACGCCCGCACCTAAACCAACGTGCCGAAGGCACTAAAAAGATGATCGCTCCGCAATATTTTATTGCTAATATTTCTTCTCCTGAGTGGGCATTCTGCCCGCTCTGCAAATCTATTCTGAAAGTATTTGATTCTGATCAAATGCCCCATATCTAGCTAAGCATCCTTAGATAAAACACCATATATTGTGGTCTGTAAAAATATTCTACCCTGATCCAGGTGGGGAAAAATGACCATATACCCGCAATATGTGCTGAAACGCGATGGCCGCATCGTGCCTTTTGATCTTGATAAAATTCGCCTTGCCCTGCTGAATGCTAGCCGCGTAACTGGCGAGTTTGATGAGGCAGAAGCAATACGCTTAAGTACGCTGATTAGCAGCCGCTTGCAGGGTGATCTCACCCCCACCATCGAGCAGATTCAGGATCAGGCTGAAGAAGCACTGCTGCAATACCATTATCTAAAAACAGCTCGCGCCTATATTGCTTACCGCAGCCAGCACGCCCGTTTGCGCTCCGATGTGCGCACGGTGGTGGATGTTGAATCGTCGATTAATGAATATCTGGATCAATCTGATTGGCGGGTCAATGCCAATGCTAATCAGGGTTGGAGCTTGGGCGGGCTGATTTTAAATACCAGCGGCAAAATGATTGCCAATTACTGGTTAAGCCATGTTTATCCGCCAGAAATTGGCGAGGCGCATCGCTCTGGTGCCATGCATATTCATGATTTAGATATGCTATCTGGCTATTGCGCGGGTTGGTCTTTACGCCGCCTCTTGCAAGAAGGCTTTAATGGCGTGCCGGGCAAGGTAGAAGCCAAGCCGCCTAAGCATTTCTCAGCCGCCATCGGCCAGATTGTTAACTTTTTAGGTACTTTGCAAAATGAATGGGCGGGCGCTCAGGCATTTAGCTCATTTGATACCTATATGGCGGCGTTTATTCGTGCCGATAATCTGCAATACACGCAGGTAAAGCAATATATCCAAGAGCTGATTTACAACCTGAATGTGCCCAGCCGCTGGGGCACGCAAACGCCGTTTACCAATCTGACTTTCGATTGGATCTGCCCAGAAGATTTGCGCGAACAAATCCCCTATGTGGGTGGCAAGGAAATGCCATTTAGCTACGGTGATTTGCAAACCGAAATGGATATGATCAACCGCGCCTATATCGAAGTGATGATGGAAGGCGATGCGCTGGGCCGTGTGTTTACTTTCCCTATTCCCACCTACAACATCACCAAAGATTTTGCATGGGATCACCCCAATACCGATCTTTTGTTTGAAATGACCGCTAAGTATGGCCTGCCCTATTTCCAGAATTTCTTAAATTCTGATCTAGAGCCGCATATGGTGCGCTCTATGTGCTGCCGCTTGCAGCTTGATCTGCGCGAGCTATTAAAACGCGGCAATGGTTTATTTGGCTCGGCCGAGCAGACCGGCTCGCTGGGCGTGGTGACCATTAACTGCGCGCGGATTGGTTACGAATTCAAAGGCAATGAAGCGGGCCTCCTAGCGCGTGTTGATCAGCTGATGGATTTGGCCAAGCAATCTTTAGAAATTAAACGCAAATTGATTGGCCGCTTAATTGATGGTGGTCTTTACCCCTATACCAAGCGTTACTTAGGCACGCTGCGTAATCACTTCAGTACGCTTGGGGTAAATGGTATTAACGAGATGATTCGCAATTTTAGCGATGATAGAGACGATATTAGCAGTGAAGCAGGCTACGCCTTAGCGATACGCCTGCTGGATCATATTCGCGCCAAAATGACTGAAATTCAGGAAGAAACAGGCCATCTCTATAACCTAGAAGCCACGCCCGCCGAAGGCACGACTTATCGCTTTGCCAAAGAAGATAAGAAGTTTTACCCCGATATCTTGCAAGCAGGCACGGCGGAGCAGCCCTTCTATACCAATTCCAGCCAGCTGCCGGTTGGCTTTACCGATGATCCGTTTGAGGCCTTGGGCCGTCAGCAGGAATTGCAGCGTAAATACACCGGCGGCACGGTCTTGCATCTGTATATGAACGAGGCAATTTCCAGCCCCGCAGCGTGTAAAGCGCTGGTGAAAAAAGCGCTGACTAACTATCGCCTGCCCTATATCACCATCACGCCCACCTTCTCTATCTGCCCGAAACACGGCTACCTGAGCGGCCATCACGAGTTTTGCCCAAAGTGCGATGGCGAGTTGCTGGCGAAGAAAAGCTGTGCTGCTGCATAAGTAGTCTGTTAAATCTTGAACCACAGAGAGCACAGAGGACACAGAGTTTCACAGAGAAAAACGATTCGATTTTCTCTGTGTCCTCTGTGCTCTCATTTTTCTCAGTGGTTCAAGGTTTAGCAAAATTGCAAATTTCGCTGTAGATATTTTTTGTGCAAATTTGAATAAATAAAGGAAAAAATCATGAGTGATTTATCGGTTCAAGCCAAGCTGGTCCCTGCGCTTAAAGATGAAGAACGTACTCGCTGCGAAGTTTGGACGCGGGTGATGGGTTATCACCGGCCGGTGAGCAGCTTTAATATTGGTAAAAAAGGTGAGTTTAAAGAAAGGCAATTTTTTAACGAATGTAATACCGTTTTCTAATGATGCCCGCGCCCAAGATTGGCGGCTTGGTGCCGTTTTCTAGCTGTGATTATCCCGGCGAGCTGGCTTGCGTGATTTTTCTGGCGGGCTGCCCTTGGCGCTGTGGTTATTGTCATAATCCGCATTTACAAGCGCGTGAGCAGCACGATGCAGCACCACAGTGGGATGAAATCCTGATCTGGTTAAAAACGCGCCGTGGCCTCTTGGATGCGGTGGTTTTTTCGGGCGGTGAGCCACTGATCGAGCCTCAGTTACCCGAGATGATGCGTAGTATAAAAGCGCTAGGCTTCAAAATTGGCCTGCATAGCGGCGGCGCTTATCCCAAGCGTTTACAGGAATGCTTGCCCTATCTGGATTGGGTGGGTTTCGATATTAAAAGCGATTTTATGCGCTACGAAAAGATCACCACCGTAGTAGGCAGTGGTGCTGTTGCCAGTGCTTCTTTAAAGCTGCTATTGGCGAGCAAGGTGGCGCTGGAATGCCGCAGCACCATCCACCCCAGCTTGCATAGCGAGGATGAGCTGATTGCCCTTGCCCGAACTTTAAGCGCCTTAGGGGTGAGGCGCTATGTCTTGCAATCCTTCAGGCCAGCTGGCTGTATCGAGCCTGCGCTGATTAATTCTGCGCAGCTTCATTTTCCTCAGCCTGCCACCTTAGCGGCAATTGAGCAGCAGTTTGCGTCGTTTCAGTACGTATCAACACTTGCTGCCTGAATGCCCGATAGGCCAGCTTTACGCTAGAGAAAATCAGAAAGTTGGCTTGTAATTCATCCAGCTTATGGTGTCTGGCGGCGATAAATTCGGTCTGTTTTTTGCGCCCTGCTAAGGCGAGGGCGATGCCGCGCTCTTTTAAATCTCTTTGCAAAATAATAATCGCTTCGATGCCTGCAATATCGATTTGATTAATCGGTACGGTATCCAGCACCACCCATGAAACTTGGCTTGCTGCGCCATCGGCTAAAGATAAAACGCGCTGGCGGAAGTAATTGGCGTTAAAGAAATTAAGCGAGGCATCAAAGCGATACACCAGCATGCCATCAATCGGCGCTGCGCCGGGGTGGTGGGATAGGTCGTGAAAGCTGTTTTTTCCAGGGTAAACACCCAAGAGGCTTTCATGCGGGCGGGCAATTTTAATTAATAGTCGCAGCGTAGCCATTAATACGGCAAACAGCATGCCTTGCATCACGCCTACACAGGCCACGCCAATCACGGTGAGGATGGCAATGCCGTATTCGCCACGGCTGGCCTGGCGAAAATAAATAAAATTGGCAAAACTCATTAGCCCAAACGAGGCTGTAATCAGTACGGCGGCCAGAGCTGCAATCGGCACATATTGCAGCGGAGTAGTAAACAGCGCGATGGCAATGGCGATAGACGCCGCCGCGACCAGGCTCACCATTTGAGTTTTACCGCCGGCATGATCATTCACTGCCGTTCTGGAGTCCGCACCGCTAATCACAAAGCCTTGTGAAAACGCAGCGGCAATATTCGCCATGCCCAGCGCGGTAAATTCCCTATCTGCATCGATCTCATAGCGGTTTTTGGCGGCAAAGCTGCGGGCGGTCAGAATGGCACTGCTAAAGCTGATCAGCGCCAGCCCCGCCCCTGCGCCGAGTAATTCACCCAGATGGGCTCTGGGGATGGTGGGCCAGTGCAAAGTGGGCAGCCCAGCGGGTAATAGCCCGATGATGGCGATGCCTGCGGCTTGTAAATTCAGGCTAAAGATCACCAGCGCAGCAAGGCCCATGGCAACTAAGGCGGTGGGCAGCTTAGGCAAGAGGCGTTTAATAATTTGAATGGCTAACAGCGTGCCAATGCCGATCAGGGCGGTGCTTGGATGAAGCTCAGGCAGGCGATCTGGCAGCTCGAGGATACGGCCAATAAAATCATGCTTATGAAAAGTAAAACCAAGCAATTTACCCAGCTGCCCCAACGCAATGCTGATCGCTACACCGTTTAAAAAGCCCGCTAAGATAGGCGGAGATAAAAAGTCGGCCAAAAAACCTAGCTTAAAGCGGCTGGCCAGCAGACAAAACAGCCCGGTAATTAGCGCCAAAGCGACAGAAAGCGAGATATACAGCTCGGAATTTCCCATTGCCATCGGCAGCAGAGTTGAGGCCACCATGGCGCAGGTGGCTGCATCTGGCCCAACAATCAGCTGCCGGGATGATCCAAATAGCGCATAGGCCACCATGGGCAGAATGCTGGCGTAAAGGCCGGCAATCGGGCTCATCCCCGCCAGCTGGGCATAGGCCACGCCCACCGGCAGTGCGACGGACGCCACAGACAATCCCGCCAGCAAATCCTGCCGCCAACAGTCCCGTGGGTAATTAAAGAATACGGCCAGCCCAGGGATGGTGCGTAGAAAGAATTTATTCAATGCTGAGTCCTGTTGCTTGTTGAGCTGTATGTAGGGCGGGTGCAACCCGCGAGCGATGCTGAAAAACATGCGGGTTGCACCCCATATGCGCTAACCAAAATCAAAAAGAGCTTTTTAGTGCCTTCGGCACGTTGATTTTGGAGCGGTTAGCCACCGCGGGGGCTTCCTTTCTTGCTTCGCCAAGAAACGAAGCCAAGCGACAAACTCAAAACCACGAAGGCCCCTGCGCTGCGGACAATCGAGTCGGCGGCGGGCGGGATTGGCTCGTTCCTCGCTCCCAAGCGATCCCCCGCCCCGCTTGTTCCTCGCTTCGGCGTGTTTCAAGGGGACTTTAAAAGGCCCTATGCAGAGCGCGTGGTTATTGTGTTTTTTTGCTGTTTGCTAATAAAAAACAACTTGGCTAGCGCGTATGGGGTTGCACCCGCCCTACGATGATTCAATGCTTGTAAATGAAAGGTATTAGCTAGCAAATCACCCCCGCCTGATCCCTACAAAACTGAATAAACCGGCGCAAGGCAGCGGAGTGGTATTTTTGTTTATGCCACGCAAGGTAAAGCTGGCGTGGGAAGCGTTGCTGCATGGCTAGGCAGACTAATCGCCCGTTATCGATACGGTCTTGTGCTGCTAGCTTGGATATAAAGGTGATTCCTAGCCCCTGCTCTACCGCCAACATCACCGCCTCTAGGGTATTTAGCTCCAGCCCGATTCGGCTGTTGCTGAGCTGTGGCTGGATCAGTTGCTCAAATTGTTCCCGATTGCCAGACATAGGCTCACGCAGCACCCATGTTTCGCTGCTTAATGCAGAGATAGTCAACTCAGCCTGCTTGGCTAAGGGGTGAGTGGCTGCGGCCACAATGCACATTTCATCTTGCAGCCAAGGGTCGGCGATTAAATCCGGGTGGTGGTTCTCACCTTCGATTAAGGCGAGGTCTAGTTCAAAATGCGCGAGTGCGTGGCTCAGGATATGGGTATTGGCAATGGATATGCGCGGCGTAGTGGCCTGCTCGCTGCGCGCCAGCAGAATTGGCAGCAGATAGTTGCCTATGGTTTGGGTGGCTCCAAGGCGAAGCTGGCCAATGGGCCCGCTATCGCTGGCAAACATCGTTTCAATGTCTTGCACTCGGGCGAGTACTTCTTCGGCCACGGGCTGTAATAATTTACCTTCTGCATTCAATTGCAGGCGCGGATGAACCCGATCAAACAGCGGCGTTGCCAGCTGGCGCTCTAACTCTTGCAAAGACTGAGAAATGGCGCCCTTGCTCAGGCATAGCTCATTGGCTGCCGTGCCAAGATTGCCATAGCGGGCAATGGCCGCGAAGGATTTTAGCTGTTGCAGAGTGAGCTTCATTTGATTTTACTAAACGCCTCATTCAAATCATTTAGATATGATAAACAATATCTGGGCGTTATTCTATTTGTACTGCAATAAATAAGAAGGTCGTCGTATGTTTAAGCGAATTCATCAATTACTTGCCGCTGCCCCTACCCCTATGGCGGGCTTAGCTTTAGGCCTTGCCAGCCTTGGATGGTGTTGGGAAAACGCTGGCGATTTTTCGGGTAAAGCCCAGTTATTAGGCGCTGTGGTTGCTGCCTTGCTGTTACTTATCTTAGCTTTCAAATTTGTGCTTCACCCCCGTTTGCTTCTGAAAGATTTAGCTCACCCCGTCGTGGGCAGCGTAGTGCCTACCTTTGCAATGGCAACGATGGTGGTGTCTAAGGCATCAGGCCAGTTCGCCCCTGATTTTGCTGAGGGCCTGTGGTTGTTTGCCGTGATCTTGCATATGGTGTTTCTGGCGATGTTTATCTGGCACCGCGCTAAAGACTTTGAAATTCACCATATGCTGCCAAGCTGGTTTGTGCCGCCGGTAGGTATTATCGTGGCCGATGTGGCTTTCCCCGGCGGGCAGTTTGCGGCCCTTGCGAATGGTTTATTGTGGTTCGGAATATTTTGCTACGCCGTGATGTTGCCGCTGATGCTCTATCGTCTGATCTTTAGCCACGAAGTACCTGATGCGGCCAAGCCAACCATTGCCATTTTGGCGGCTCCTGCCAGCCTCTCACTCGCTGGCTACTTAACAGTAACCACCGAGCCGTCGTTACTGATTGTGGCGCTGTTGTTTGGGATTGCCCTGCTGATGACAGGCATTATCTACCTCGCTTTTTTCAAGCTGCTGAGCCTGCCTTTTTCACCGGGCTACGCTGCCTTTACTTTCCCATTGGTGATTGGCGCTACAGCATTATTTAAAGTCAGCCATCTGCTTGGGCAATGGGAATTTGCCGCACCCTATGTGCAGCAGGTGCAATGGTTGGCGCAGTTTGAATTAGGCATTGCCACGGTGATTGTGGGCTATGTAGTGCTGCGATATGTGATGTTTTTTATGGCAAAGGATGGCGGTGGTGTGGTTTATAAAGCAGGGCAATTGGTGCAAAGATAGGGGATATTTGGGGGAATAAAAAAGGCCGCTGCTGCGGCCTTTTTCTATGGAGCTAAAGCGCTTTACTCTGCTTTGCTCTCTGCGTCGGTGATTACTGCTTCAGAGATCACTTCGCTGGCAGTAGCGACCACTAGCTGCTCAACCGCTGCTTCTTCTGCAACTACGGCTGTTGCTGGCTTTTTGCGATCTTCGATATTTTGTACAAACTTAGCCGCTGCAGTTTTTTCTTCTAAGGTAACGTCACTAACTGGCTTACCGTTCAGATCAAAACGCTTACCGCCGCGCGCTACCGATTTGAGGTAACGCACCTTGCGACAGTGGGCCGCAATGGCGCGGTGCACATGATTTGCACCAAATTGTGGCAGTGCTTTTTCTAGCTCTTTATGAACACCGATCATTAAAGGCTTGAACTGCTTCATCACCGGATAACGCTGATAAAGTAATTCGATAATCATAATTTGCTGTTGACGGGCAGATTTCTCGCCAATGGCAGATTGGAATGCTTGAGCTAAAGCTGAATTTTGATCGGTCATCATTAGAAAACTAGGGTAGGTATGAAGGGGTAGCTTACCTTAACTCTGCGTTTGCATATACCGTACTATCGCAAAGTGTCGCTTATCAGTCCCTTTCAAAACATGGCGCAAGCTTGCTTGCTGTACTGAAAAACAATAAAAAACGATGATTTAAGGTCTGTAAACTCAGTTTTTCAGCTATTTTTTGCCTTTTAGGCTAAATTTTTACCTGTTTTTCAGTAAATATCTAAAGCGGGCATTATTTGACAGACTGCACTTGGCTAAGGGATTAAAGGCAGGGTTTGTGGATTAAAACCATAGTGCAGGGCGTTTTCGCAGCGATACTTACCCTTAGCTGCTGCTCTCTTTCACTACACCAATGCCAATCTGTGCGAATGATTTGATCGTGAACAAGGCTGCTGCCGCGAATCACCTGATCACGAATCCCTGCTTTAAAAGCCGCTTCACGCAGCGTCCAAAGTAGGTAAAAACGCTCTTGAGATTCTGCCTCTATGGCGTTCACCCAGCTGGCTTCATCCTGATGCAGTGCAAAGACGGCCAGCTTGGCGATATTGGCCTTAGGGCGGCAGCTTTCAATATCGAGCCCCACTCGTTCAGTATTAACCGTTACCCCCAAGCTATCTCCGCTATGCGAAATACTGGCGTGCAAATGAGTGGCTAGTCTTAAATAGGGGAAAAACTCGCCTTCTTCAATATCCGCCGTTGAGTAATTGATATTTAAGGCCCGTGCTGCTGCTTGGGCAAGCAGCATGCGGCCAAGAATAAATTGCTGAACGCGGGCGGGTGATTGCATCGTCGCTAGCTTGGCTTTGCTACTGGCCGAGAGCGAATCGCTGCTTAGCGAAGGATTAGAGATTTGGGTAAGAAGAACTTCGGCGTGAAGCATGTGTAAACCAAGGGTAAAGGATGGGGAATGATATACCTTGGTACGGTACACAGCAGCGGAAATTCCCTCAGTGTAAAGCCCAAATCTTGAAACACAGAGGGCACAGAGAACATGGAGTTTCACGGAAAAAACCTTGTGTATGTTTTTCTCCGTGGCCCTCCGTGTTCTCCCTTTCTTCCGTGGTTTAAGGTTTGGGTTTTATGTGGAGATTAAAGCTACCCCGCCTTCCCATCCGCCCTCGGCTTCAAATACACCGGCATAAAGCGGCTGCCCCATAAGGCCACTAATAGTAAAAAGCCCAAGGCTGCGGCGCAGAGCAGGGTGTTTTGCCAGGGCAGCACTTCGGCCAATACTCGGGCAATGGCTACGCCGTGCAGCAGGCAATAAAGTGTCCAGGCAAGGCGGCTGAGGATGAGCGGCAGGCCTGCGTGGCCCAGACTCACCCTTGTGGCAAAGCCCAGCAACATCGTGCCAAAAAAGCCGATGCTGATGGCGTGTAGCGGTGCAAATCCCAGAATGGTTGAGCCTGCTAGCATGGCTGTATCTTGTACGGTGTAAAGCAGCATAGCGACCGCCGCCCAAGCAAAGGCTAAATGCAGCATGGCTAAGAGCCGGTTTTGGAGTGAGGCAAATAGACGCCAGCGGTAGCTGGTATAGAGCAGCAGCCCAGCAAATATGGCATCAACAGGTAGGCTGTTGAAATGAGCCAGCTTTAAGGCTCCATGACCCCAAGACAAGGCAATCATGGCGTTTAACAGCCATAGTGGCCGCCATGCGCTGTAGTTAGAAATAGCGTTGGCAGAGAAAAACGGCAGCATTCTGTGGCTAACGGTTAAATACACCGGCAGTAAAAACCCCCATAAGCCGATTTCTATCATACTCAGCCAGCCCGTCGTTGCGCCAAATACGGCCCAATACAGCGCCAGAGCCTGCCCTATCCAGCCCATGGCAAAGGCAAGTGCAATACGAATGGCGTGGGCGCGATCCGGCGCGCTGCTGGCCCGCACACGGCTTAGCCAGACAAGGCAGGCGGCTCCCCAACTGATCCAGTGCAGGGCAATGCCTAGGCTAAGCAGTGGCTGCCAAAATAGCGCGGCAATCAAGAGGGCGCTGCCTATGGCGTAGGTGATAAAAATCGGTACATAGAGTTTGGCAGAGGGGCTGGCCACGCCCAGCCATTTAGGCCCCGCGGTGTAGATAAAGCCCAGCATAAACAGCGGGAAAAATCCGTACAGCATCAGATAGCCGTGCAAAAACATTGGCGCAATACTGCTGGGCATGGTGCTGCCGCTGGCCCTGAGTAGCATTTCGCTGGCCCACCAAGTAAGGCTTGCGATCAGCAATAAAGTGCCGCAAAAAAAGCCAATACGGTGAGGAGCACTGAGAAATGTTTTCATAAGGCTTTATCCTGATCGGTGTTACGCCGATCAGCCATTATTTGCCCTATTGCTGCTAGTGTGGGCGGGTCAAGTAGTAGTTCGGCGCTGGGGTAAATACGGGCTTCTTCCAGATCGGCGTGGTCGGTGTAGCGCTTGGCAAATTCGCCTGCCAAAGGCAGTGGCAAGCTGCCACCTTGCCCTGCTGCCAGTGGAATTAAATAGCTGCGGATATCTTGCCAGAGCAGGCCTAGTGTTTCGTGCTCGGCGCTGGTCGATGCAATGATGGCTTGCAGCTCAGCATCGCCGTATTGGCTAAGCAGCGGAAATAAATCGAGATCTTCATCGTCGTGGTGCAGCGGGGCTGCTACGTCGAAATAGCGCAAAATGCCAGCTGCAGCGTCTTGTGCCTTGGCATCTGCGCCCTCTTTAATCAGATATTGAGCTAGCTTGAGCGTTAGATCAGCGTACTGGCGCACCTTATCGTGACAGGCCATGAGCATGGCAATGGGGGTTTCAAAGGTGACCGTTTCGGTAGAAAACAATGACATGATGCCTCTCCTTAATTCCCGACTAATTTAGTCGGATTCTACGCAGGTATGAGGATTGTGGTTTGATTTAAGCCAAAAAGAATCGATGATCGCAGTCTTACACTTGTAAGTATTTTTACTAACTACTACGAATGAAAATAGTCAGATTCGGTTAAGTAATTTTTGGATTAGCCGCTATAATCGCCGCTTTGTAAAAAATTGCAGGGGCATTATGGAAGACCAAGCTTCAACACCACCAGTAAATGGCCAAAGGGCAGTGATCAAGCCATACGCTAATGAGCAGCGTTTATTTGTGATCATGGCGGTGATTTCAGGCCTGAGCTGGCTGGCTTTAACGCTGGTCACCTTTGGTATTATCTGGATTATTATGCTGGTGCTTTATCTCATCGGCCTATTTGGGTTCTCGTATTTTATTTCTTATGTACGTGGCAATGGCGTGCGTGTTACTGCTGAGCAGTTTCCTGATTTACACGCTCGTTTTGAAAACTGCTGCCAGATTGTAGGATTAAATAAGCGGCCAGAATTTTATTTAATGACGGGTAATGGCGCATTAAACGCATTTGCTACCCGGTTTTTGCGCCGGTATTACGTGGTGCTGCTGAGTGATATTGTTGATGCTTTGCAAGAAGATACCGAAGCTTTAAATTTTTATATTGGCCACGAGTTAGGCCATATTGCGCAAAAGCATTTAGTACACCACTGGTGGCTGGTTTTTGCTAGCTGGATTCCCTTGCTTGGCACCGCGTATTCTCGTGCCAGAGAATATAGCTGCGATCAGTATGGCTTAGCTTGCACGAGCAATAAGCAAAGTGCGGTGCATGCACTGGCCGTATTAGCAGCGGGTAGCAGCCGTTGGAAAAGCTTGAATACCCAAGCCTATATCGCTCAAGCTAAAGATACTGATGGTTTCTGGATGGCAGTCAATGAATTAACTGCTGATTACCCTTGGCTGTGCAAACGCGTTGCCCGCGTAGAAAATGGCGATGCGGCTGTATTTCCTCGCCGTAATATATTTGCCTGGCTGATTTCTGCCACGATTCCAAATACGGGTTTTGGTTTGATTGGCGCGATGGTTGTTTATATTTATCTGCTGTTGATTCTGGTGCCTATTTCAATATCAGCGTATTCCAGCTATCAGACTAAAGCGCTGAATGCAAAAACACATATTGAATTAAGCCAGGCCTATACACAGGGAATGGTTGCGGCCAAGCTGGTGGGAAACTTCTATGAAGAAACCCAGTATATGCCAGAAGCTGTTGAGGGATTAGGCTTTAAAATTCCAGCGAATAGCTTGATTAAAAGCGTGCAAATAAACCCGGAATCAGCCGAGTTGAGCTTAGCTCTAAATGCACCACATCAGGATAAGGAAATTATTTTGAGCCCTTCTGCTGGTGATGATGGCACGATCAGCTGGGCTTGTAGTATTACGGGCAAAGTGGATGCGGCTGCCTTGCCTGATGATTGTACTTTAGCGTTTGATGAGTCAGAAGCAGGGATGACAGCGCCAGAACCTACGACGACTCTGGGTAAATTACTGAAATTTTTAAAGTAATTTAATGTAAAAAAGGGCCGCAGAATAAAATCTGTGGCCCTTTTTTTATGCGGACTTAAACGCTATAGCTTAAACATCTGCCTCGGCTTCATTACCTCGTGCTTCTAGCCACGCTTTACGGCTGCTGGCTTCGGATTTGCCCATCAGCATATGCATCAGTTCACGGGTATTGAGGGCCACGTCATTGTTGATACCTACACGTAGCATACGACGCGTGTCTGGATTCATAGTGGTGTCAAATAATTGCTCGGCATTCATTTCACCAAGCCCTTTAAAGCGGCTGATGCTCCACGCGTTTTCACGGATTTTTTCTACACGCAGCTTATCCAGAATCGCGGTTAATTCACCTTCATCCAGCGCATAGAATTTACGTGGAGGCTTGGCCTTGCCGCTGCCTGCTACATCCACACGGTAAAGCGGTGGTTGTGCCACATAGACATGCCCTTGGGCGATCAGCTGTGGGAAATGGCGGTAAAACAGCGTGAGTAGCAGCACTTGAATATGGCTACCATCCACGTCCGCATCCGACATGATGATTACTTTGCCGTAGCGCAGGCCAGATAAATCAACCTTGCTGTCGTCCAGCGTATGCGGATCAACGCCAATCGCCACGGCCATATCGTGCACTTCATTATTGGCAAAAATCTGATCGCGATCGACTTCCCAAGTGTTTAGCACCTTGCCGCGCAGTGGCAGAATGGCCTGGAAATCCTTATCCCGGCCTTGCTTGGCCGAGCCGCCCGCTGAATCACCCTCAACCAAGAATAACTCGCAGCGCTCGCTTTCGTCCGAAGCGCAATCGGTTAGCTTGCCGGGTAGTACCGCCACGCCGGAGGATTTTTTCTTCTCAACTTTTTGCGAGTTCTTTTGCCGAGCCTGCGCCGCGCGGATGCAAAGTTCGGCTAGTTTTTTAGCCAGATCAACGTGTTGATTCAGCCAGATTTCAAAGGGCGAGCGCACTACGGTAGAGACCAGCTTTAAGCCATCGCGGCTGGTTAGCTTATCCTTGGTCTGGCCCTGGAATTGCGGGTCCAGAATCTTGGCCGAGAGCACAAAAGAGCATCGGCCAAATAAATCTTCCGGCAGCACTTTTACGCCCTTAGGCAGCAGGCTGTGGAATTCGATAAAGGTTTTAACTGCTTGAAACACCCCATCGCGCAGGCCGGATTCGTGCGTGCCACCGACTGGTGTAGTAATCAAATTTACATAGGATTCGCGATTAACCGGGCCGTCTTCGGTCCAAGTCAGCGCCCAAGCGCAGCCTTCACCCAGCGAGAAAGTATCGTCTACCTGCTCGATATACTTCTCGCCTTCAAAGATCGGGATCAGCTGGGTATAGCCAGCTACTTTTTCAGATAAATAGCCCGTTAAGCCATCCGGATAGCACCAGCTTTTATTAATCAGCTCGCCATTAGCCTGTTCAATTGCCAGAGTAACCACTAGCCCCGGCAAGAGCACCGCTTTGGATTTGAGTTGATGTTCCAGATCGGCCAACGGAATATTGGGTGAATCAAAGTATTTAGGATCAGGTTCTACATACACGCTGGTGCCGCTGTCTTTTTTGGCACAAGTGCCTAGCACCACCAGTGGCTCGATCACATCCCCGGAGCCAAACACAAGCCGATGCTGCTGGCCTTCACGTTTAACTTCAACTTCTAAACGCGTGGATAAGGCATTGGTGACCGAAACGCCCACGCCATGCAAACCGCCGGAAAACGCATAAGCGCCGCCATCTTTTTTATCAAATTTACCGCCAGCGTGCAGCTGGGTAAATACGACCTGCACCGTCGGCACGCCTTCTTCAGGGTGCAGCCCTACCGGAATGCCTCGGCCATTATCGCTGACCCGCACGCTTTGATTGCGGTACAGCACCACGTCGATTTGAGTGGCATAGCCGCCCAAAGCCTCGTCGGCGGCGTTGTCGATCACCTCTTGGCAAATATGCAGAGGATTATCGGTGCGGGTGTACATGCCGGGCCGGTGCCGGACAGGATCAAGGCCTTTTAAGACCTTAACGGAAGATTCGTCGTATTTAGGAGTTGCCATGTTTCACGTGAAACCGATTACTAAAGTTGTCGCGAGTCTAGCAAGCTGAGACAAATATAACTACCACAAGGCTACATAAATAAAACCTGCAGGCAGGGAGCTAGCCTTGCCATGTGATCGTTGGAGCTGTTCATAAAGACTTAAAAATCGTCATTTCCGAGCGGTGTGTCGAGAATCTAGTGACACTGCTGGAGCCCCGATAAAGGCACTCGGGGGTGGCGATTTTGGAAGTGATAGGGAGTGCAAGTCGTTGTGCTCCGATTTCGGTGTGCAATGATTGTGTCGTTGTACACCCTATGAAACACTTTGTTTTTCTCCGTGTGCTCTGTGTTCTTAGCGTTCTCTGTGTCTACAGAACTTTTTAAACCTGCTTCGCGTGCGAGTCACCCACCCAAGCCACGCCGATATTGAATCGCCTCTGCAATATGCGCTGTGTTGATGGCTTCATCCCCTGCCAGATCGGCAATGGTTCTGGCTACTTTTAGCACGCGGTGGGTGGCGCGGGCTGAGAGTGATAGTTTTTGAATGGCATTTTGTAGCAGGCCGCGCGCTTCATCGTTTAGGGGGCAGTGTTGCTCAAGAAGTTTGCCATTCAGGCGGGCATTGGGCGTGTTTTGCCGTTTTGCTTGCCTGAGATGAGCTGCCGCCACGCGTTTTCTGACTAGCGCTGAGGGTTCTCCAGTGGCGGCGGCTAATAGGGTATTTTCTGGTAATAATGGCACTTCGATCACTAAGTCGATTCGGTCCATAAAGGGACCGGATAATTTGCCCCGGTAGCGGGCAATTTGATCGGGCGTGCAGCGGCAGGCTTTTTTAGGATGGCCCAAAAAGCCACAGGGGCAGGGATTCATGGCGGCGATGAGTTGAAAGTCAGCAGGAAACTCGGTGGAGTGTGCGGCACGGGCAATATGGATTTTTTGGCTTTCCAGTGGCTCACGCAATACTTCCAGAACCTTTCTATCGAACTCAGGCAATTCGTCTAAAAACAACACTCCGTGATGCGCCAAAGAAATCTCACCCGGCTGTGGCACACTTCCGCCACCCACCAAGGCAACTGCTGATGCTGTGTGATGCGGTGATCGGTAGGCGCGCACACCAAAGCGGCTGGCATCTAGCCGCTCTTTGCCTAAGGATTGAATTCTGGCGGCTTCCAGCGCCTCCAGCTCGCTCATATCCGGCAAGAGGCTGGGTAAACGTTGTGCCAGCATGGATTTACCTGTGCCCGGCGGGCCTATCAGGAGCAGACTGTGTCTGCCTGCGGCCGCAATTTCTAAGGCGCGTTTGGCTTGCTGCTGGCCTTTTACTTCGCTTAAATCGAGCATGGCGGGCGGGGCTTCAATGGCGATTGGCACCGCGACCGCTAGCTGATCGCTACCGAGTAAATGCCGGCAAACTTGCATGAGGTGATTGGCAGAAAGTACGCTGGCGCTGCTGAGCAAGGCGGCCTCTGCAGCGCTATCTGCCGGCAGAATCAGTGTTCTGCCTACTTTTTGCGCAGCCCAAGCCATACCTAGCGCACCACGAATAGAGCGTAATTCACCCGATAGCCCTAATTCACCTGCGAACTCAAAATCGTTCAGCTGCTCTAAAGGAAGCTGGCCACTGGCTGCCAGAATGCCTACAGCAATGGGTAAGTCGAACAGGCCGGATGATTTGGGTAAGTCAGCAGGTGCAAGGTTTACAGTAATTCGCCGGTTGGGAAACTCAAAGCCGCAAACGGCCAAGGCCGCACGAACGCGCTCACGGCTTTCTTTGACTTCTAAATCGGGCAGCCCTACCAGGTTAAAAGCAGGCAGGCCGTTGGCAAGATGGATCTCCACCAGCACGGCACTTGCTTCAATTCCTATCATGGCACGGCTATGAATAATGGCGAGAGACATGCAAAACGCCTGTGAAGGTTTCTTTTAGTGTAGATAACAAATGGGGTAATCGTATGTTGCTTGATAAGCCGGCCGAAGAAGTTGTGCCGCTGCCTGATTTTCGTAATTTTGGTGTGATATTACGTATTTTGCTGCTGGTGCATTTGGGCATGCTGGCTTATGTGTTGCTGGGTTTGGCAAGCTGGGAAGAATGGCCTTTAAGATTGGGCGAGGCGGCCATGTGGGTCGTGCCTCCTCTGCTTAGCTTGCTGCTGTTGCTGGCGCTGCTGATGCCCTGGCTTCATCGATTATCTTATCGATCAGGTGTTTTGCTGGTGAGCGCGCTAGCGATGCTCATGGTATTGGTGCAGAGAAAATTATTGTTCTCGGTGTTACAACCTGTAACTGCCTTGCTTCCTGCGCTTCTGTTTACCATGATGTTGGTAGTGTCTTTAATGCTTTACCTGCGTTTGCGCTGGAAATCGTTGTCGCCTAGGTTGACTGAAGCAAGGCTGGCGGCTTTACAAGCTAGGATACGCCCGCATTTCTTTTTTAATAGCCTGAATGCGGTGCTGTCATTAATCCGTAGCGAGCCAAGGCGGGCAGAGCAAGTACTAGAAGATCTGGCAGATTTATTCAGGGTGGTGATGGTTGATAAGCAGCAGCTTTCTACCGTGGAATGTGAGTTGGTGGTTGCACGCCGCTATTTAAATATTGAAGCCGTACGATTAGGCGATAGGCTGAAAGTGGAATGGGATATTACTCAGGCAGCGCTGTCTGCTGTTTTACCGCCACTTTTGTTGCAGCCCTTATTAGAAAATGCCATTTACTACGGTGTAGAACCTATATTGAATCCAGGCCCTGTGCAAATTAGCATCGCTGTTAAAGATAAGCATATTCATTTAGGGATTAGAAATTCTCTGCCGCCGGCAGGGACGGTAAGTCAGCATCGAGGCAATGGTATGGCGCTAGAAAATATTCGTCAGCGTTTGCTGCTCCACTTTGATGCAGAAGCCAATCTAAGCACTTACGCGAATAACGACTATTATCAAGTACATATTGTCTTGCCTTACCGGGAGATTCCCCATGGGAACGCCACTGCGCCTTTTTCTTGTTGATGATGAAATCCCCGCCTTGCGCAGGCTGCAAGATGTGCTGGCGGACGTTGCTGATGAATGCCCGCACGATGTTGTTGGCACAGCCACCAGTGGCATGGCCGCCCTTGCAGCCTTGGCGGAAGCCGATGCCGATGCGGTGATTGTGGATATTCAGATGCCGCAAATGAGCGGTATTGAGCTGGCCCGCGAGCTAAGCCATTTTTCACACCCGCCTGTGGTGATTTTTGCTACGGCCTTTGAAGAATACGGTGTGGCTGCATTTGAAGTGCGCGCGGTTGATTATCTGTTAAAGCCTATTCGTAAAGAGCGGCTGATCTCCGCTTTAAAGCGGGTGCAAGATATGCGAACAGCCAGATCGCAAGCAGAGCCAGCCAGTCATGCCCGTACCCATTTCAGCGTCACTGAGCGTGGTCGGGTGCATTTAATTCCTGTTTCGGATGCGTATTATTTAAAAGCCGAGCAAAAATACATTACGCTGCGCACACGCGATCGCGAGTATCTGCTCGAGGACTCGCTGACTCGTTTAGAAGAAGAATTCGGCAATCATTTTGTGCGCATTCATCGCAACTGCTTGGTGGCACGGGACATGATGTCGGGCTTTGAGAAGTCCGCCGTGGGGGGGAGCGAAGCGCACTGGCAAGTGATTCTGCGCGATTTACCCGAGCGTTTGGCGGTGAGCCGCAGGCAGCAGCATGTGATTAAAGAGCTTAAAAAACTGGAAAGCGAAGGCAGGTAGGTTTCAGCAGCGTAGGGCGCACTTGAAGCTTTGCGTGCGACGGGTTTTAGTCGCTAAGCAAGAGCGCAGTGCGCCGCAAGTCCCTCCTCGTCTTTACTTAGGCCAAGGTAAATTCCAAGGTGCTGCGATTTTTGCAAGTTGCGCTTCTAAGTCCTGAAATGCCAATCCTGTTTCCGGGGCCAGTAAAATTCGCTGCTGTTCTCCCTGATAATCAAAATCTAAAGCCCATGCATGCAAGTAGCCACGATCTGCTGGTGTGCCGCCATAGCGCTCATCGCCCAAAATAGGGCTGCCTAAACTCTTAAGGGCAACGCGTAATTGATGGGTGCGGCCACTGAGTGGCCTAAGGATAAACAATCGTTGCCCATAAAGCATATCTCCATAGCTAAAGAATTGCGTGGCTGCTTTTAACTCGCCATCACGACTTAATCGCCAAGAGCCTCCCCTGCCCTTTTCCATTGCACCCTTGATCCAGCCCTGTTTTTTGGATGGTTTTTTGTCGGAGATGGCTAGGTAATATTTATTAATTCGGTGCTCAGCAAAAGCATCGCCAAAGTAGCGGGCTGCCTCGGCATTTTTTGCAAAAAGCAGCAAACCCGAAGTCAGTTTATCAAGTCGATGCACAGGCCAAAGCGGCATTCCGCCTAGCGCTTGGCGTAATACTTCAACAAAACCCGCCTCCCCTGCTTCTTGGTGAAAAGATAAGCCTGCAGGCTTGATGGCGACTAAAAAATCGGAATGCTCAAAGGCAATAAGTGGGTGGCTTGTATGTGGGGGCATGCTTGGCTAGGCTAAAGAGATTACGATGATGGACATTTTGCTAGGTATAGGACGTAAGCATAATCATATGCGCAAAAAGAAACTATTATGGCAAGCCATTCTAATCTCGATCCTTGCCTGTGTGGCGGTCACTTTATTTGCAGCCTGGCTGGCCAGAGAGCAGGCCAAGGAAGAGTTGCAGGGCTATCTTCATGATATTGCCGAGCAAGCTATGCTGCGTAGTGATCGTGCTTATACGGTGAGTGGGCATTTTCTTGAGCAGTTAGATAAATCGGATTTAAATGACTGTAGTGAGGCTCATCAGCAGCGCCTGAGTAATATTACGTTCAGTGAGCTATTTGTACGTAGCGTGATCTATGCGCCGGATGGCGTGGTGAAATGTTCGGCATCGAGCAGATCAAATTACCCTTTGCCTCCACCAGATCAACACACTATGTTGGGTCGCTCGCTGTGGTTTGAGTTTAAAGGGGATTTACCTAAGCCCTCTATTCTGTATGGTAAAGGACCACATTATGCCGTGATTAACTCACAGTATTTAGTTGATATCTTGCCTGTTAAAAAGCGAGGGCTATATATTGAAGTGGATCGTAATCAAAGGCGTTTGGCCAGTACCAAGAATGTGAAGCCTAAGCCAGACACAACGTGGTTGCAGCAGACTAGTGTAAGCCGAACAAATCCAAACTATAAAATTACCGCTTCCTTGCCCCCAAAAGAGTTGCAACGTGCTTGGCAAGATTACTTTAAAGACTTGTTGCCGTTATGTAGCGTGGTTTGCATTATATTTATTGGCATTATTATCTGGTTTACCCGGCGTAGTTTTACCATGGGGCTGGAGATCATCGAAGGCCTGCGGTTGGGTGAGTTTGAAGTGCATTATCAGCCCATGGTGACGTTGGCAAAGAGTGAAGTATGCTGCGCTGAAGCGCTATTACGCTGGCAGCGGCAAAATGGCTCCAAAATTAGCCCGGATCTTTTTATCGGCTATGCCGAAGAAAACGGCCAGATCAGCCTGTTGACACAATTTGTACTGGAAAAAGTGGCCACTGATTTAGCGCAACTTGCTAACACTGATGTTTCTATCTCTGTGAATTTAGCGGGCGCAGATTTAGCCTCGCCACTATTTGTAGAAAACCTTGCTGCGCTTTGCAAAAAGCATCAGCTTGCCCCGAGCCGCATTGAATTAGAAATCACTGAGCGTAGCCTAGTGCTGGGCCAGAGCGAGATCGAGGTGATTACCCGCTTGCGGCAAGCGGGCCACATTATATTGATTGACGATTTTGGCACGGGGTATTCCAGCCTTAGCTATTTACATACTTTGCCGGTGGATATACTAAAAATCGATAAAAGCTTTGTGCAAGCACTAGGTAGTGGTGCTGCCACGCATCATGTGGCATCGCATATCGTACAAATGGCTACTGCACTGGGTTTGAGCGTGGTGGCAGAAGGAATTGAAACCACCGAGCAGGCAGAAACGCTAAAAGAAATGGGCGTTGAATGGGGACAAGGTTGGCTGTATGCCAAGGCGATGCCTTTTGAAGAGCTCAGGCAATTTTTGCAGACCCCTACCCCTGCAAGATTTAAACCGCTAAGCTCCGATCCTTTGCCTGACACCGTATGAAACTGACTTTAATTGCTGTTGGGCACAAGATGCCGGATTGGATCGACTCTGGGTATAAAGAGTTTTCTAAGCGTATGCCACGTGATTTTCCGCTGCAATTGCTAGAGCTAAAGCCTGATAAACGGGGCAGTGGCAAAACCGCACAGCAAGTGATGAGTGATGAAGCCGAGCGTATCCTGGCGGCCATCCCACAAGATGCCCGCGTATTGGCCTTAGATGAGCATGGCGCTAACTGGACCACCATGCAGCTCGCCGAAAAAATGAAGACCTGGCAAATTGATGGTCGGGAAACGGTATTTATTATTGGCGGCACCGATGGCCTAGACCCCAGTGTAAAAAAACGCGCCGATCAGCTATTGCAACTCTCAGCCATGACCCTGCCGCATGGCATGGTTAGAGTGCTATTGGCCGAACAGCTTTATCGGGCGGTATCGATTATCAATAACCACCCTTATCATCGCGAGTAATGATGTTGTGGTGTTGTAGGGTGGGTTGTAACCCGCCATTTTTTAATGCGGCTCATTATTCCATTACAATATTATTCACAACGCGGGTTTCACCCGCCCTACACGTCATATACCCATGCCAAAACCTCAACTCTATCTTGCTTCCGGCAGCCCACGCCGTCAGGAGCTGCTGGTGCAAATTGGCGTTCATTTTGAACGCATCTCTGCCCCTATCGATGAAACCCCTTTCCCAAATGAAACCGCCAAGGATTATGTGCTGCGTCTGGCGAAGGCTAAGGCAGAATCAGGCTGGCAAGCCATGCTGGCACAGGATAAACATCCCCTACCCGTTTTAGCCGCAGATACCACGGTGGTGCTGGACGGACAAATTTTGGGTAAACCGCTGGATGCGAACGATGCAACCGCTATGCTGGAGCAGTTATCTGGCCGCAGCCACGAAGTGCTTACCAGTCTGGGTTTACGCACCAATACCGGCATAGAAATCATACTATCGCTTAGTACAGTTACCTTTATGCCACTGAGCCCTGCGCAAATCGCAGCCTATGTTGCCAGTGGCGAACCTATGGATAAGGCTGGTAGCTATGGCATACAAGGCAGGGCTGGATTGTTTATTTCTGATTTGCAAGGCAGCTTCAGCGGCGTAATGGGCTTGCCCCTGCACGACACAGCCGCCCTGCTTGCTCGTCACGGTTTGGGGTTTTTAGCAGGCTAATTACGTTTGTGTACAGAGGTTAGAAATAATACCTATGGTGTTGTGTTTACAGGTTTTATTGATTCTGTATGGACTAAATGGTCTACCTGATGTCAAAAATGGGCGCTACCTGACCATTTTTGTCACATTGTGTTTAGAGCCAGTCATAAAAAAGACCCTTCGGGGTCTTTTTTATGAGAAAAATAATTTTTATGAGTTAAGAGTTCAATAAATATAAGTTTTCGCCTACTAAATAGCTTAAGGCGCTGATTCTATTGGTGCCGTTGAGGTGAATCGAACACCCGACCTACTGATTACGAATCAGTTGCTCTACCAACTGAGCTACAACGGCAAGACTCAATAAAATTATAAGCCACAGCGCCTCACCCCACCGATAAATTCCGCCGTTAATCAGTCAGCGATCAAAAGCTAAGCAAGCAGGCATCGATATTGCACATGTCATAAACAAGCAAAAAACATATTTTGCGGCTTAATGCTCGGGGAAAAAAGCTTTTAAATTAAAGATTTAGGAGCAAGATATGAAAAACTTACAAAAAGGTTTTACCCTGATCGAACTGATGATTGTGGTCGCCATTATCGGTATCCTGGCCGCCGTTGCGATTCCGTCTTATCAGGACTATACGAAGAAAGCGAAGTTCTCTGAAGTGCTGAGTATTTCGGATTCATACAAACAAGCTGTGGCGATGTGCCAGTCAGATTTAAATACGTTTACGGGATGTAATGCAGGTACTCAAGGTATTCCGGCTACCCCAACTGTAGCTACAACAGGCTTAGCAACAGGGGGTACGGTAACAAATGGCGTTATTTCCTTTACAGGTACAGCGGCAGCAGGTGCATATACCTTTATTTTAACTCCTGCTTTAAATGCAGAAGGGACTGCAATTACGTGGACACAATCTGGTACATGCTTAGCTGTTAAGTACTGCAAGTGAACATAGACGTTCAATTTATAGAGCTAGCATTTTTGCTAGCTCTATTTGGAGAGTAAAATGCAATACATCCAAAAAGGTTTTACATTAATTGAATTGATGATTGTTGTGGCAATTATAGGAATTTTAGCTGCCGTAGCAATTCCCTCTTATCAAGATTATACAAAAAAAGCGAAATTTTCTGAAGTTCTCAGTATTTCTGATTCATATAAACAAGCGGTTGCATTGTGCCATGCTGACTTGAATACATTTACAGGTTGTAATGCAGGTACTCAAGGTATTCCAGCAACTCCCACTGTAGCTACAACAGGCTTAGCAACAGGGGGAACTGTAACAAATGGCGTGATTACATTTACTGGTACAGCAGCAGCGGGTGGCTACACTTTTGTTTTGACACCAACTTTAAATGCACAGGGGACAGCTATTACTTGGGCACAAACAGGGACGTGTTTGGGTGTTAAATATTGTAAGTAAAAAAAATTAAAAGATGAGCGTTTTATTTTGCTCATCTTTTAATATTAAAAAACAAGGGGGGTCCAGTGAACAATAAAAATATAATTTATTTGCATTTGATGTTGATAATATTTTTTCCATTTTTAATATACTTTAATTTTTTATGGGGCCCAATTGTATTTGATGATTTGTATTTTTTTAATGGAACTGAACACCATCATCTTTTAAATAAGTTTTTTGATTTTTCTTTGCGATGGTTTCCATATGCAACATTTGAATGGACCCGAGTCTTGCTTGGTGATGATGTTGTTTGGTTGCACCTTGGTAATTCACTGATTCATGCGTCTAATGGAGTACTTCTATATTTTTTTCTAAAATTTATTTTTTATGAAGTTATTGATAGTAGATATGAAGGGTTATCACTAGAAAATACTGCATTTTTTGCTAGTTTAATATTTTTATTGCATCCCGCCTCTGTTTATTCCGTTGCATATTTATCGCAAAGAAGTATGTTAATGTCTACTTTTTTTGCAATTGCTATGTTAATAATATTTTTGAAGAGTGTTTTATTTAAAAATAAAATATATTTATATATTTCAGTTGCATTATATGGTTTGTCGGTATTGTGCAAAGAGCATGCGATTATGTTACCAGTTATAGCTTTTGCTGCTTCTGTTTTAATAAAGAATGATTTCAAATCAATAGTTAAATTTAGCTGGCCATATTTTTTATTATGTTTTTTTATTGCAATTTATGTTTTATATACAAAACAATCTGAAATTGATTTGTATGGGTCTACTTATGAGTTAGGTGCTCCAGAAATGCTTGCCCGATTGAAAGTAATTGATCCTTATTTTAATATAAAGCTGGCTTACCCACTTTCAATATTCACTCAGGCAGGATTATTCTTTAAATATCTAATGGTTTGGATTGTTCCCTCTCCGCGCTGGATGTCTATAGACATATATGAAACATTTTCCACACGCTTTTTTTTGTTCCCTCAAATTATTGGCGCAACTTTATTTGTTATTTTTCCGCTACCATGCATTTATTTACTGTTACGTAAAGGTTTGGTGGGGTTATTGGGGTTTGCTATTCTTTGCCCATGGGTATTGTTTTTTACTGAGTTTTCTACTATTCGTATTCAAGAGTCGTTTGTCATTTATCGTAGTTATATCTGGATTGTTTTTTTATCGTGTGCTTTGCCGTTTTTCGTGCAAAAAATTAGCCCGAAAAAATCAATTATATTACTAAGTATCATTGCATTATTTATGATTCCTTTAACCTTACAAAGGTTGACTAGTTTTTCGCACCCTTTATTGCTATGGGATGATGCTGCTAGATTAGTGGAAGGTAAAGAGAATAGACCAGGTGTTGAACGTGTTTACCATAATAGAGGTTTGGCATTTTTCAAAGAAAAGCAATATAAACTAGCTTTAGATGATTTTAATAAAGCACTAGAAATATGGCCGCAATATAGTTTTGTCTATAACGATAGAGGGGCTGTTTATCTTGAAATGCAAGATTACCAACAGGCACTGGTAAACTTTGATCAGTCGATTGTGTTAAAGCCTGACTACTTCAGGCCCTATCTTGGTCGCGCCCGGGCTTTTGAGCTACAAGGGAAACCGGAGCTTGCCAAAGAAGACTACGCTAAAGCATGTGCGATAGGAGTTGTAGCTGTTTGTGCTCGGCGTTAAGTGCACTCATCGGTAAAATAATTTGAGTCGGCTTGTTTTATAAGCTGGCATGACTATTGCTTAGTATCATCCCGTGAATGTTTTGGTTAAGTGAAGCGTAGGGCTTCCTTCTTAAACATTATATGGGAGCGATAAAAATGAAAAACATGCAAAAAGGTTTCACCCTGATCGAATTGATGATCGTTGTAGCGATTATCGGTATTTTGGCTGCAGTAGCGATTCCTTCGTATCAAAATTACGTTGCAAAATCTTTTGCTGCTGCAGCATTGGCAGAAATTGATGCTTTCAGAACCCCTTATGACAGCAAACTTTCTGATGGTGAAACTCCAGTATTTGCTGCTGATGCTACGACTGCAGGTTATATCGGTAAAGTGACAACGGCACATTGCACACTGAGTGCTGTGACTGCTGATGGCGGTATCCTTTGCACAATGCTTAACCAGCCTAAAGTTCTTGCTGGTAAAGTGTTGCAAATGACTCGTTCAGTTTCTGGTGAGTGGGAATGTCAGACCACAGGTGCATGGGCTGACGAAGCTTTGAAAGCCTTGCCTAAGGGTTGCAAGAATAGCTAATTAGGATTTATATCGTTTTAATTAAATGGCCTACTCAATATAAGTAGGCCATTTTTTTATTTTATGCAGAACTTATCCAAAGCATTATCTCGTGATAATTTTTCTCATCCCGTGTTCCTCATTTTGTGGGAGCCTAGAGGTCAGCTATTTCATTTTGAATAAAAATAAGACAATGTATTATTTGTAAGAGTTGAAGTTTTTCTCTACTTTTCTGAGATAGTTGTTGGAGTGCAATATGAAAAACATGCAAAAAGGTTTTTCTCTGATTGAATTGATGATTATTGTGGCAATTATTGGCATTTTGTCTGCAATAGCGATTCCCTCATATGCGAATTACCAAGCGAAAGCAAAGATGGCTGCGGGCTTGGCTGAAGTTACACCGGGAAAAACAGTAGTAGAAGTAAAGTTGAATAACGGTGAGATCATTGCAAATGCAGCAGCTATTGGCTTAGCTGCTACTACCAATAATTGCACAATGACTGCAGAAGTTGCGAATACAGGGATTGTATTTATTTCATGCTCAATGGCCAATGCGCCAGGGAAAATTTCTGCGGCAAAGATTACATGGACGCGTGCTGTTGGTGGTGAGTGGACTTGTGCGACGACAGGGATTGTGGCGGGTTTCGAGGATTTAGCGCCTAAAACGTGCAAACAGGTGTAAGGGTTTAATAAGTTGTGGCACGTTGTGCCGAATGAGCAAAGTGATACCACACAATCCAGTATCTGTAATGGATGCTGGATTGTGTGTTTGATGCTGCTGATTAATCACTCATGGTGCAATTGCGCTATTACTCTTATTGACCTTACAAAATAAACCATCACCCCTTAAAAATCTCCCTCACATCCCGCGCGCCCCATTCTGGGAAGTGTTTGCGTACCAGTGTATTTAAATCCACTTCAAAAGCACGCCATTTAGCCCGTTCATCTTGCTCGTCGCTGGCTGAATGGGCCGCGGCTTGTTCGATCATACCTGCGCCTGCGGTGGCGTTGCTTAGCCGGTCGATGATGATGAAGCTGCCGGTGCCTTTGCAATCTGCGTAGGTGTCGAAGACGACGGGGGCATTTAGGATGATGCGGCAGAGGCCGATTTCGTTGAGTTTTAGCTCCTTGGCTTCCACATGCTCCATGCTGTTTACATCCACACGGTGGGCGATTTGGGCGATTCGGCCAAAGACGTTTTTACCCGCAAGTTTAAAGCCGTATTCTTTGCCCACGGTCAGTGGCGCTTCGTTCATCCACACTAAATGCGCGTCAAAAGATTGGCCGATTTGTGGAGCGATATCGCTGGTTTTAACGATCATATCGCCACGGCTGATGTCGATTTCCCGATCTAAGGTCAGCGTGATGGCTTGGCCTGCAAAGGCGGTTTCCAGCTCACCTTCATAGATCACAATCGCTTTTACCTTGGCCGTTTTGCCTGAAGGCAGGGCGATGATTTCGTCACCTGGAAATACGCGGCCAGCGGCGATGGTGCCGCAAAAGCCACGGAAATCGAGATTAGGGCGGTTCACGTATTGCACCGGCAGGCGGAAGGATTCGAGGCGGCTGTCGCGATTGATTTGCACGGCTTCCAAGTGCTGCATAAAGGTCAGGCCGGTGTACCAGGGTGCTTGCTCGCTTGGTGTCACCACATTATCGCCGCGCAGTGCAGAGATCGGCACAAATTGAATGTCGGCGATATTTAGGGATTTAGCCAGTGTTAGATATTCTGCGCGGATTTCATTAAAGCGCTGTTCGCTAAAGCCGACTAAATCCATTTTATTCACGGCGATAATCACATGCTTAATGCCCAGTAGGCTGACGATATAGCTGTGGCGGCGAGTCTGGGTTTGTACACCATAACGCGCGTCGATCAGGATAACGGCCAGATCGCAGGTGGATGCGCCGGTGGCCATATTGCGGGTGTATTGCTCGTGGCCGGGGCAATCGGCAATGATAAATTTGCGCTTATCTGTGCTGAAGTAGCGGTAGGCCACATCGATGGTAATGCCTTGCTCGCGCTCGGCTTGCAGGCCGTCTACCAGCAGAGCCAGATCGATTTCTTGATCGGTGGTGTTGTATTTTTTGCTGTCTTTTTGAATGGCGGCAAGCTGGTCTTCAAAAATCAGTTTTGAATCGTGCAGCAGGCGGCCGATCAAGGTGGATTTACCGTCGTCCACATTGCCACAGGTAATAAAACGCAGCAGATCTTTGTTTTCGTGCTGCTTTAAATAGGCTTCGATATCGCTGGCGATCAGATCAGATTGGTGTGACATATTATTAGAACCTTAAATTCTGTGGACACAGAGATCAGAGAGAACACGGAGCACACAGAACAAAGGGGGAGAGGCACTGTATTTCTTAGTGCCCTCTCTGTGTTCTCTGTGTCTACAGGTTTTTCTGAACTTCTAGAAATACCCTTCCATTTTTTTCTTTTCCATCGAGCCTGATGAATCATGGTCGATCATTCGCCCTTGGCGCTCGCTGGTGGTGGTGAGCAGCATTTCTTGGATGATTTCTGGCAGCGTTTTTGCGGTGGATTCGACAGCGCCAGTAAGCGGGTAACAGCCCAGCGTTCTAAAGCGTACCGATTTCATTTCTGGTACTTCACCCGGCAACAGGGGCATACGATCGTCATCTACCATGATTAGGGTGCCATTACGCTCAACTACGGGGCGAACGTCGGCGTAGTAGAGCGGCACAATGTCGATGTTTTCCATATAGATATATTGCCAGATATCCAGCTCTGTCCAATTAGACAGCGGGAATACGCGGATGCTTTCGCCTTGGTCGATTTTGGAGTTGTAGATATTCCATAGCTCTGGGCGTTGCACTTTTGGATCCCAGCGATGGTTTTTATCGCGGAATGAGTACACGCGCTCTTTGGCACGAGATTTTTCTTCATCACGGCGTGCGCCGCCAAAAGCTGCATCAAATTTGTATTTATTCAGCGCCTGCTTCAGGCCTTCGGTTTTCATTACGTCGGTGTGCTTAGCCGAGCCCGAGCTAAATGGATTGATGCCCGCTTTTACACCTTCTTCATTGATGTGAACAATCAGATCAAAGCCGCACTTTGCTGCCATTTTATCGCGAAATGTGATCATTTCGCCGAATTTCCAAGTGGTATCCACATGCATCAGCGGAAAAGGCATTTTGCCCGGAGCAAAGGCTTTCAGCGCCAGATGCAGCATCACGGCAGAATCTTTGCCAATGGAATAGAGCATGACCGGGTTATCAAACTCGGCGGCTACTTCTCGAATAATATGGATGGACTCTGCTTCGAGTTGCTTAAGGTGAGTCAGCCTTGCTTCACTGAGGGTAGTCATACTTTATCCGGGCAAAGAGATTGTTTCAAAATGCGGGTGATTTTTCTGCGACGTTTTGCGTAGCGCTGAAAGGGTTCAGGCAATGGCTTATAACGCTATAACCTTGCGAATTTACCGAAGTCGGGCCGGTAAGCGAAGGATTTAATCGTTATATCTATATGGATGCTTTGGCGATGATTTCTTTTACCAGCTCGGCATTGGTTTCTATCAAGGCGTATTCGTCCTGGCCGGGGATGCCCATATGCACATTGGGGTTGCAATAACGCATTTGGCTGGCGAAAGGCAGGCGGGCGGAGGTGTGGAATTCTTTGCAGCCGGTGGTGGCGACTAATTCGGCGATATTATTGCAGCGAACACCTGCACCGGGCATGACGACTAGGCGATCACCTGCGGCGGCTTGCAGTGTTTTGAGCAGGGCAGCACCCTCTAATGCCGTGGCGGCCTGGCCGCTGCTGAGCAGCCGATTGCAACCCGTGGCAATAACGTCTTCCAGCGCTTTGAGTGGGTTCTGAGCCACATCAAAAGCGCGGTGGAAGGTGACTTGCATGGGGCTGGCCAGCGCAACCAAGGCTTTGCAACGCGCCACATCGATATAGCCATTGGCAGTCAGTATGCCAATCACTATGCCGTCTACACCGAGCTTTTTGCAGGCAATAATATCGCGCTGCATCACTTCGTATTCCAGATCGGTGTATAAAAAATCGCCACCGCGCGGGCGGATGATCACATTAAAACCGATCCATAAACGCTCTCTGGCTACGGCGATTTGCCCGTACGATGGCGTGGTGCCACCTTCTAATAGATTATCGCAAAACTCAACCCGATGTGCGCCGCCTTCCTGAGCAGCTAAACATGATGTAACTGATCCAGCACAGATTTCCAGCAAAATATCAGACATAGATGCTTCCAAAAGAGAACGCCGCCAGAAGGGGCGGCGTTATTTATAGATAGATTTGCTAGGACAGAATGAAGCTTAAAAGGTTCGGGAAAAGCGATGTAGCTTAAGCCGTAAGTTTGATGGTTCAGATCAATAATTTATTTTCTTATGGGGTGCAACGACGGTGTTGTTTTACATCCTTAGCAATACGATCAAGGTGTAAAAGTCGTTGCTCGCCCTAAGCAATATGCTATTAGCTCAACAACTAAGCCGCTTTTGCTGCAAATATATTTTCATTCAGTGCAGCATAAATGCCACGTAAACGCCCCTCCAGATCGGCGAGCTGTGTGGCGAGCTGTCTGTCCATTTCTTCCAGCTCTTCAATACGACTTTCCAGTGTGTCGGTGGCTTTATGGATGCGCTTAATGCTTTCTAGGCGCCGGCGTAATTGCAGCTGATGTTCGCGCACCTGTGTTTCCATCGGTGCCATTACGGCTTTTAGCCAGTTTTCTACATCGCGGTTGGCTACTTCAAATACATAGAGCACACGGCTGGCTATGGTTTCAAAGAATTTATGCGAAAGCTTACCCTTGCTGGTGGTGAGCAAAGTACTGACGGTATTGAAATGCTCACGGAAAGATTTTTCTAAGCGCGAAATTTCTTTGTGATACTTCAAGGTAGAAAAAGGTGGTGGAGTAACGCTACCCAAGCCGTGTTCTTCGCTAAATTTCTTATACATCGCCGCCATCATGGCTTGGATTTCGGCCACTTGGGCTGCGGAGTGGCTGATATTGCCATTCACGTCTTTAAAAAACTGATCCATGATTGCGCGCAAACCGCCTTCGCCAAAGGAGAACATGCTGTTTTCCATTTGCTTACGCACGGCTTCGATATTGCCTTTGAGCGCATCAATGCCCAGCAATGTCATCAACTGATTGGTTTGCTGGCTGAAAATGCTGCGTAGTGCCTGAAAACGCACCAAGCCTTGTTCAAATTTGCGCTTGTCGGCGTGCACCTTATCCATCATTTGCCCGACAACATCCTGATTCTTGCCACGCAGAGTGGATAGCTCGTTGAGTTGCTCCAGCACACCGTCCCGTCGCACTGTCAGAATCGCGCGCATACCTTGAACGATGTCTTCTACTTCGGTGATCGTGCTGTCGCGAACGATATCTTGCTTGGAAGGAAGCAGCTCGTTAGAAAGTGCTTCTTCTAATGCCGTTAGGCGTGAGCGAGCCAGTAAATCTACATCCTGGTTTACTTTGGCAACCAGCGCTTTTTGTGCCGAAATAGGGTAAACATGGCCAATAGACACGCCGAGCAGCTCAGCAGTGGTGGTAATCTGATGATTGATTTCAGCTTCGATTTGCTCGGGGGGTTTTAATTCATCCCACATGCTGTCGATTTTATTGAGCACGGCTAAGCGGCCACGGTTGCCGCCTTTGGCAATATGCGAGCGCCAGATATCAATATCCGAGCGGGTAACACCGGTGTCTGCTGCCAAAATAAAAAGAATAGCGTGTGCATTGGGCAGCAAATTAAGCGTGAGTTCAGGCTCGGTACCAATGGCGTTTAGCCCCGGTGTATCCAGAATCACCAAGCCTTGTTTGAGTAGCGGGTGCGGGAAATTAATCACCGCATGCCGCCAGCAAGGAATCTCGATGGTGCCTTGCGCATCCACTGCGATGAGCTGATCTGGGTCTTCGGCATTGTAAAGGCCGTAGCTGGCTGCTTCTGCCACAGGGGAGCGGCGTGTAAGGCCTACATGCCGAAACGATTCAAACATGGCATCAGCATCATTAACATCTAGTGGAATGGTTTTCCATTCTTCAGGATATCGGCGATATTCGCTGGTGGTTACATTCTGAGTGCGGGTTTCAATCGGCAAAAGCTGAATCGATGGCTCGCGCGAGGCATCGTAGAGCAGCTCGGTTGGGCACATGGTTGTGCGGCCAGCCGATGAGGGCAAAATACGTTTGCCATAATTTGCAAAGAAAATAGCGTTGATCAGCTCAGATTTACCGCGTGAAAACTCGGCAACAAAGGCAATATTCAGTTTGTCGTCACGTAGTTTTTCTATTAGCTGAGAAATACGCAAATTACTTTGGGCATCCTCCAAATCTTGCTCAGTCAGCCAGCGGGCGAGCTGGCTGATTGCCTGAGTGAGCTCAGCGCGCCAAGTGCTGTAAGCCTGGAAATCCCCGACTAAGCGATCACTGCCACTTGGGTCATTCACTGCCAAATCGTTTTGATGCAGATAATCGGTGCTCATTGCCATCTCTCTATTTGCGACGCCGTCATTGTTTGTAAGTTGTGAGTCTTGGTTAATGTGTTGTTTTAATTGTAATTTATTTGTTTTTTAATTCTGGCATTGAGGGCAATAAAATGTACTGCGTTGCCCCTGGCGTATTTGTTTGATTTCAGTACCACAAATTCGGCATGGCATTCCTGCCCGGCCATAAACAAAAGCACTCAGCTGAAAATAGCCTGCTTTACCATCGCTATCGACATAATCACGCAGTGTGCTGCCACCTGCAATAATCGCATCCCCTAGTGTCGCCTTGATTGCATCAACTAATTGCGCAGATTTTTGATGATTTAGGCTATTTGCAGCTCTGTTGGGATTGATTTTTGCCCTGAATAAAGATTCTGATGCATAGATATTACCAACGCCCACTACCGTATGGTTATCCATAATGGCGAGTTTAATCGCTATTTTCCGATTAGAGTGGGCGGATAGAAGATGATCGGTATTAAATTGCTCGGATAATGGTTCTGGCCCCAGCTTTAATAATAAAGAATGTGGTCCATTTTCTAATGCTTGCCATAAACAAGCGCCAAAACGGCGTGGATCGCGATATCGTAAGCGTTTTCCATTAGCTAAAACTAAATCAAAGTGATCATGTTTTTCTGCCGGAAATGCTTCGGTTAATACGCGTAAATTGCCTGACATGCCCAAGTGAATCAGCAGGGTGCCGTGCTTAAAGTTAAAGAGTAAATACTTTGCCCTACGGCTTACGCTGAGTATTTTTTTGCCTTCTAGTGTTTGAGCTAGATCGGCAGGAATCGGCCAGCGTAATCTGGCTTGGCGAATAATCACTTCGCTGATCACAACACCTTCTATATGCGGTGCAATGCCGCGTTTTGTGGTTTCAACTTCGGGTAATTCTGGCACTTTTTCTTCCCGTTGGCGGTGCTGATGTTGTTGTAAACACTGGATATATATTGCGTATAAAGAGGCTTACTGGCGAGTGATAATGGCGCAGCTGCTTGTTTTGTAAGCATTTTTATGAGTTTTTAATATTGTTTTTATTCTATGTTAGTAAAGCTTACGATCTGTCGATGAATATAGTAAGTGTAAGACGAGCTATTCCTATCTGAAATATCCGAGTTAATATGGAATGATTAATGACGTTACTGGATTGTGCCATGCTCGTCCCTTTCCGACACTATGCTCTTTGCTTACTTATTAGCAGCTTATTTTTGGGCGGGTGCGCCTCTGTGCCTGTCGCCTCCACATCCGGGGTGACGGCGAGCGAACCCGCTGAGGTTACGGGCGATGCGGAGCCGGTTCGGGATGAAAGCTTTGCCCCTGAAACGCTATCACGTTTACCTCTGTCTAATGATTTGCTATTGCGTTTTTTGGTTGCGGATATTGCTTTGCAGCGTGGCCGAACAGCATTGTCCGCGCAAACCTGGTACGACTTAGCAAACCGAACGCATGATCCGCGTGTTGCACGTCGCGCTACCGAAGTCGCAGTAGGCGCGGGGCAGTTGGGTTTGGCTCAGGAAACGGCTCAGCAATGGATTACAGCGGCACCTAACTCGGTGGGTGCGCGACAAATATTGCTTACTTTATTGATTCGGGCAGATCGCATTGAAGAAGCCCGCCCGCATATAGAGGCATTGCTGGCTGCCAAGCCTGAGGATGCTGCTGCTTTCTTTATGCAAATGCACTTGCTCTGGGATAAAAGCAGCGATCGAAAAGCTGCGTGGATGCTCACAGATGAGTTAACGCAAAAGTATCCTCAGCTGCCGGAAGCTCGCTTTGCCCGTGCCGTGGCCTTAGCTAATCAGGAGCGTTTTAATGATGCCATCGCAGAATTAGATCGCGCTTTGGCAGCTCGCCCTAATTGGGAAGTGGTGATTCAGTACAAAGCACAGCTTTTATCGAATCAATCGCCTGCGGGTAGCATTGAATTTTTGCAAAAAGCCATAAAAGATAATCCGATGTCGTTTAGCCTGCGTAATAGTCTGGCGCGTGAATTAGTTGCTGCTCAACGTTTACCTGAAGCAAATCAGGTTTACCAGGAAGTACTTAATTTGCAAGCGAGCAATCTGGATGCCTTGATTGGCACGGGTTTAATTGCATTGCAGCAGAGAGATTTAGATACGGCTTATCGCAATTTAAGCGCTGCCATTACGCAAAACCCGCGCAATGTGGATAACTTACGTTACTACCTGGGGCAGATTGCCGAAGAGCGCTATCGTTTTGACGAAGCATTAAAGTGGTATAGCCAGGTAGGTGGCGAATTTGCCTTGCCGGCTAAAAAACGCTTGCCACGAGTTTTTGCCCGTTTAGGCCGCATGGAGGAAGCACGTAAAGCGATCACCGCCTTGCCTGCGGACACCGAGCAAGCACGGATTGAGCATATCCAGATGGAGGCTCAGTTGTGGCGTGAGGCACGCGATTATAAAAAGGGTGTGGATATTTTAAGTAAGGGAATTACAACTTATCCACAGTCGGCAGATTTAATTTACGATCGAGCCTTAATGGCCGATATGCAAGGTAATTACGCTTTAGCTGAAAGCGATTTGCGTAAGTATGTACAGCTGCTACCCGCTAATGCTCAGGGAATGAATGCCTTGGGTTATACGCTGCTGACACGCACCGCCAAGCTTGCAGAAGCCGAAAAATGGCTGGAGCAAGCCATCGCCTTAGAGCCAGATAGCCCTGTGATTCTGGATAGCTTGGGCTGGCTGCGTTATAAGCAAGGCAAGCTGCCAGAGGCACAAGAGTTGCTGAAGCGTGCCCACGCAAAATTGTCTGAGCCTGATGTTGCCGCACATTTGGCTGAAGTATTGTGGCAGCTGGGTGATAAGGTCGAAGCCAAAAAAGTGGTGGATGCCGCGCTCTTAATTGATGCCAAAAATGAAACCTTGACCGAAACTATCTCCCGGCTAGGTATTCGTTGATGCGCTTAGGTTTTGTTTTGCTGCTGCTATTTATGCTGGCAGGCTGCGCATCTACCCCGCAAGCAACTCGGGCGGGGTATTCGGCGAGTGGGCGCGTGGCTTTAAAAGTGGCGAATGAAAGGCACTATGCTCAGTTTGATTGGCATCAATTGGGCGAGCAAAGCGAGTTGTCGCTTTCTGGCCCGCTCGGGCAAACGGCAGCAGAGCTGCGTTTTAGCCCCGGCAGAGCGAGCTTTCGCGGTGCCAATCAACGCGAAATTACCGCAAACTCTGCCGATGAGCTGATCTTAGAGGCGCTTGGCTGGCCTTTGCCTGTGTCAGGTTTACGCTGGTGGCTACGTGGTGAGCCTGATCCGGAGCTTGCGGTAACAAGCCAGAGTGAGATTGAAAATGGCCGCCTGCTCTTACAGGCAGGTTGGCATATAGAAAGTAGTGATTATCGCGGGCAACCTAGCTTGCCGCATAAATTAACGCTAAGTCGTAGCGATTTAGAAATCAAAGTAGTGATATCAGAATGGCAATGGAATCCCTAATGAGCAGTACTCACGATTGGCAAGATTTTCCTGCACCCGCCAAACTTAATCTCTTTTTACATATTATCGGTCGTCGTAGCGATGGTTACCATTTGCTGCAATCTGTGTTTCAGCTGATTGATCTGGCCGACACCATCAGTTTGCGGGTGAATGATAATGGTGAAGTCCGGCATCTCAATCCTTTACCCGGAGTGCCTGCGGAAAGCGATTTAACCGTGCGGGCTGCACGTTTGCTGCAGCAAGCTACAGGATGCAGCAAGGGCGTGGATATCCAAGTAGAGAAGCGCCTGCCTATGGGCGGCGGTGTGGGGGGGGGCAGCTCGGACGCGGCCACGGTGATGTTGGCGCTGAATCGCCTTTGGCAGTTGAATTTGTCACGCAGCAAGTTGATGGAGCTGGGTTTAAGCTTGGGCGCAGATGTGCCGTTTTTTATTTTTGGCGAGAACGCTTTCGTGGAAGGGATAGGCGAAATCATGACGCCGATACTTACTCCTGAGGCTCATTTTGTGATTCTTCACCCTCAAGTGCATGTCTCTACACCACAAATATTTTCCGACCCTAGCTTGACAAGGGATACGCCGCCGATTACAGTTCCGCACCTCAGCAGCGCCATGACCCAAAATGATCTGGAAGAAGTGGCGCGTAAGAGTTATCCGGAAATAAGCGAAAGCATTACATGGCTTGGCCAGCATGCAAACGCAAGGATGACCGGCTCAGGTAGTTGTGTTTTTGCAAGTTTTTCTTCACCCAACGAAGCAAACCGTGTAATATACGACCTGCCAAAAAATATGACCGGATATGTAGCAAGGTCATTAAGTAAGCATCCATTACATGAATTTGCCGAGTAGTGTTTAGGCAGTTTCATTAGGGGAGTCGCCAAGTTGGTTAAGGCATCGGATTTTGATTCCGACATGCGAAGGTTCGAATCCTTCTTCCCCTGCCATCATTCGAATAGAAAAGCGTGTAATTTAAAAATTACGCGCTTTTCGTCCTTCTGGAATACAGAAATGGCTTACGATAGTCTCATGGTGTTCACTGGTAACGCTAACCCGAAACTTGCTGATAGCGTAGTTAATCACCTGGACATCTCGATCGGCCGTGCCACGGTTGGTCGATTCTCGGACGGTGAAGTGACCGTTGAACTGCTGGAAAACGTTCGCGGTCGCGATGTTTTCGTTTTGCAGTCCACCTGTGTACCGACCAACGATAATCTGATGGAAGTGATGTTGATTGTTGATTCGCTGAAACGCGCATCTGCAGGCCGCATTACTGCAGCAATTCCCTACCTTGGGTATTCCCGTCAGGATCGTCGCCCACGCTCTGCTCGTGTGCCTATCTCTGCCAAAGTGGTCGCAAATATGCTGACTGTGGCTGGGGTAGATCGTGTGCTGACTGTCGATGTACATGCAGATCAAATCCAGGGTTTCTTTGATATCCCTGTAGATAATATCTACTCGACACCGGTATTACTGTCGGATATCCGTGAAAAACGCTATGAAAACCTGATGGTTGTCAGCCCGGACGTAGGCGGCGTATTACGTGCCCGCGCCATGGCTAAGCAATTGGGTGTGGATATGGCGATTATCGATAAACGCCGCCCTAAGGCTGGCGTTGCCGAAGTTATGCATATTATCGGTGATGTAAAAGACCGTACTTGCGTGATTATTGATGACATGATCGATACCGCCAACACCCTGTGTAAAGCGGCGCAAGCTTTGAAGCAACACGGTGCTAAGCGCGTATTAGCTTACGCTACGCATGCCGTGTTTTCGGGTGCTGCTGTAGAGCGCATTATGCAATCTGATCTGGATGAAGTGGTTGTGACTGACACTATTCCAGTGAGCCAAGCAGCACAAGATAGTGGTCGTGTACGCGTGGTATCGATTGCTGGCCTCTTGGCTGAAACGATGCGCCGTATCAACAACGATGAATCTGTTTCATCCTTGTTTGTAGATTAATTCGATTTACGGACTTTTGTCCGCTTACTGTGCTGTCTGGTCGCGGACAGCACTTATTTAAATGCACCAAGCCAGCCCTGAGGGCAAGCAAAGTGCTTATGGAGTTTTATCATGACTTTTGAAATCAATGCAGTAGCACGTGACACGCAAGGTACGGGTGCGAGCCGCCGCCAGCGTCGTGACGGCCGTTTGCCAGCAATCGTTTACGGTGGCGATGTAGCCCCTGTAGCCGTAACTCTTGATCACAACAGCATGTATTACGCTTTGCAAAAAGAAGCGTTCCACACTGCTTTGATCACACTGAATGTTGAAGGCGCTGCTGCTGAGCAAGTTCTGGTTCGTGCTGTTCAATACCACCCGTTCAAGCAATTGGTTCTGCACGTTGACTTACAACGCGTAAACGAAGCAACTGTTGTTGAATTGAAAGTACCATTGCACTTCATCAACGGCGAAAACAGCCTGGGTGTTAAGTTGCAAGGTGGTTCGATCAGCACTGTGCTGAACGAAGTAATGGTTCGTTGCGTAGCTTCTAAGCTGCCAGAATTCGTAACTGTTGATTTGGCTGATTTGTCTGTTCTGAAGACTTCAGTTCACTTGTCAGACATCAAGCTTGCTGATGGTATCGAATTGGTATCGTTGGCTTCTGGTAAAGACTTGGGCGTTGTAAACTTGAACGGTGCAAAATCTGTTTAAGTTTTAGCTCTTAAAAAACCCGCTACGGCGGGTTTTTTTTCGTCTTTTAGTTCTATCTCTCTGCTATTCTTTCTTTCTAATAAAAATTAGAGAAAGCTATGCGTGGAGAAGAGCAGTCATCAGGTCAGGACTATATCCAAACATTTACCTGGAGCCCCTTGGTATGGTTAGCTAATTTACCCGTTATCCCACCGAGGCATAAGGCCAAAGTGATGGGGGCGGCGCTACTGCTGTTGTTATTTATTTTGATTTATTGGCTGGCGCCAAGGCTGGGCGTTTCACCTTTTCATGTTCGGCAAGATGGCTTGGACTACGCCCCCTATTTCACGGATGTGCAAGTGTCTGCGGATCGTAAAGTACCGCAAGGCCTGCCCATTGCTCAGGCCGAGTTGAGCCTGCTTGGGTCTTGGCCGGGTTTTACTCTAAGCCAGTATTCATCTGAAAATACCCAGCAATTAGTGTTACGAAATCACGCTGGCAAAATTGAATGGCAGGCAGCGATTGATGTTCCCGGCGTGGGTGATGCAACAGCAGCTACACCGGGCCGCTGGATCGGGCGCTTTAAACTGATTCCCGCGAGTGCAGGCTGGGCTTGGTCTGGTGGCTGGAGTATTGATATTGAATCAGATCGTATTGCATGGGGAAAGATTTATCTGGCACCCGATGCCAGCTTGCGTGTCATTCGCCACCACCCAAATGCTGCAGCTTTTGCCTCGCTGAAAAAAATGGGCGCTTAGTAGCTCGCCGGATTTAAGTCTTACAGGCTGCCTAGGGTATCATGTAGCCCTTTTCGCCTGTTTTTGAAAGACTATGCCGCAAATTAAACTGATTGTAGGGCTGGGTAATCCGGGTAGCGATTACGCGCAAACCCGCCATAATGCGGGATTTTGGTGGGTGGATGAATTAGCTAAAGATGCCAATGCCTCTTTACGCCACGATAATAAATTCCACGGACTGGCTGCTAAAGCTCGCCTGCATGGCAGTGATGTATGGCTGCTAGAGCCGCAAACTTTCATGAACCGCAGCGGCCTATCCGTGGTGGCCTTGGCGCAGTTTTATAAAATATTGCCCACAGAAATCCTTGTGGTGCACGACGAGCTGGATATCCCCGCAGGGCAGATCAAGCTGAAGCAGGGTGGCGGTAATGGCGGGCATAACGGCTTAAAAGATATTCAGGCCCACTTGGGTACACCTGATTTCTGGCGCTTACGCGTGGGCATTGGCCATCCGGGCAATAAGGCCGAAGTGGCTAATTTTGTACTTAAGCCGCCACGCAAAGAAGAATTCGAAGGCATCATGGATGTGTTTATTAAGGCGCACCATGTGCTGCCTAAAATGCTGGCAGGGGATATGGGCGGAGCAATGCAGCAATTGCACGCTGGCGTGCAAAGGCCAAATAAACCTAAGCCAGAGTAAAAAAGTCTGTAGGCACAGAGCACATAGAGATAAAAAGCAGCACACAGAGAAAACAGCGCAGGGTGCACTCGAAATGACTAGCAGCTGTATGCGGCATGTGATGGCGATTATGCCCTGCAGTAAAATTGAGCAGCTAATTCAACTAGCTTAAAGTATTCCTCTGTGTTCTCACCGCTTTCTGTGTCTACAGAAGTTTGTAGTTTTATAAAATGAGCAACGAGTATTTATGAATCGCACTCCGGTCAATTTAATCAGCGGTTTTTTAGGCGTCGGCAAGACCACCGCCATGATGAAGCTGCTCGCCACCAAGCCGCAGGATGAATACTGGGCGGTGGTGGTGAATGAGTTTGGTGAAGTCGGCATCGATGGGGCCAGCCTGTCGGTGGCGGCGGATGGTTTGCAAGTGGCGGAAGTACCCGGCGGTTGTATCTGTTGCACCACCAGCCCCATGCTGCGAGTCACACTGACTAAATTACTGAAAGGTAAGCGCCCTGATCGCCTACTTATCGAGCCATCAGGCTTGGGGCATCCGGCGGGGATTATCGATTTACTGCGTGATCCTTTTTTGGCCGCCGCCCTGGATGTGCGGGCGGTGCTCACGCTGCTTGATGCGCGGCATTTGCAAGACAGCCGCTATACCAGCCATGAAACATGGCGCGATCAGCTGCAATTGGCCGATGTGATTGTGCTGAGTAAGGCCGATTTGGCCGATGTCGATCAAATGGCTGCTGCTTGGAAAATGGCGCAAGCGATGTTCCCGCCAAAGCTCGCCATTGTAGAAGCGGTGCAAGGCGAATTCTATCCTGCTCTGCTGGATTTAGAGCTGCATCCAGAGCGCTGGCCAGTCGCCAGCACGCCTAACACTCATAGCAATAATCTGCGCAAACGCGTTAAACCAGTTGCTGCCGTGGAAGAAGAGCAGGTCTGGCCGATTAAAAAGTCCCATTCGGCTTTAGGCTCGCACAGCTGCGGCTGGATTTTTGCCCCAGAAACCCTTTTTTTTAGCGCCAAACTCGCCGATTTATTTGATGCGCTATCTAGCCCGCAAAGCTTGGGATTAGCAGGTTTATCCCGTGCTAAAGGTGTATTTCATACCGAGCGGGACTGGTATCGATTCGACTGGGTAGATGGCATGCTGGGAGCCACCACCACGGCTTATCGCCGAGATTCACGCTTTGAAGTGATTGTAAGCGGTGATACCGTGCCCGATTGGGTGGCGATAGAAGCAGCAATCTTGGCTGCGATGATTTAAAAAACTAAGGTCTGTAGACACAAAGAACACAGAGTTTAAAAGCAGAACACAGAGAAATAATGAAAATGAAGTTAAGGATGCTCTGATTAGATCGTCATCCCCGAATGTTTTGTCGGGGATCCAGTAAAAATGTTGGATTTCAATCCGCACGGGAATGACGAAACAGAATCAATCAGGACTTCTTTGTGGTGTTGTTTGTTTGTGGTTTTCTCCGAGTTCCTTGTGTTCTTAATGTGCTCTGTGTCTACAGATCTTTTTAGCGTGAACGACGTAATTCAATCGCATGGGCGTATTTGATGTAGGAGGCGATGGCTTTTCCTAATGAGATCGCTAATCCATCGTGCCCTGCCAGAAAGCCCAACTTAATCACATAATGTTTTAGAAATGAAAACAGGCAATGAAATCCAGGCGTGAGCGGGCCGATTTTTTTATTGGTTTTTGCGATAGTTTGTGCCTGCCATGTGCCGTAGAGGCAGGCTCGTTTAAAGATATCCGGATAATCTTTATAAGAATAATGGGTAATATGCGCGGGTATTTTTTTTAATGAATTACTTTGAATTTTGGTGTGCGCAGCGGCTGGTGAGAAATCAGCCTGTGTTTTATTAAAAATGCGCCGCACATAATCCGGATATTGCCCGGCAAAGCGGGTGGTTTGATTACCAATATAATTACGGCGGCGCGTTTCAATGGCACTGACATTTTGCTGGCTTAAATCAGTATTCTTTAAATAAGCGACTAAATCGTCTTCTAAGCGCTCATCGGCGTCTAAATTAAGTACCCAATCGTGGCGGCAATGCGGCAAACCCACACTGCGCTGCGGTCCATCGCCTAGGAAGGGCTGCGAAATCACCGTTGCGCCTTCTTGCCTCGCTAATTCTACGGTGTTATCACTACTGCAAGAATCGACCACCACAATGTCATCGCAAACCTGTTTCATGGAGCGCAGGCATGCAACGATATTGTGCGCTTCATTAAACGTAATAATTAGACCACTTATTTTTAACATTTTGTGCGAGCGTATAAGACGCAAGATAGCTGTATTGAGGCTGCTATAATCTCCCGATTGGCTGGCTGCCCGCAAGGCTCAATTAACATAATGCCGAGTAGATCCCCACATTTTACGGATTCCCTATGAAAGTTAGCGGCTTTACCTTCCTGCGCAATGGCACCCTGCTTGGCTATCCCTATATTGAAAGTTTAAAAAGCTTACTTAGCGTTTGCGATGAAGTGGTCGTGGCGGTGGGCAAAAGCGATGACGATACTTTGGAGCGCGTGCGCTCCATTGGCGATGCGCGGATTCGGGTGATTGAAACCACCTGGAATGAGGATATGAAAGACCGTGGTTATGTCTATGCCCAGCAAAAAATGATTGCCCAATTTAATTGCAGTGGTGATTGGGCGTTTTATCTGGAAGGCGACGAAGTTATTCACGAAGAAGATGTGGTCACGATTCGCGCCGCAATGGAAAAGCATTTAGCTAACCCTGAAGTTGAAGCGCTGGTGTTTGATTATCACCATTTTTATGGTTGCCCGGATTTAGTCGCCAAAAGCCCTGCATGGTATCGCCGCGCACCTAGAATTATCAGAAACACGATTCGCAGCTGGGCACCTGATGGTTTGTTCTGGGTGGTGATGCATCAGAATAAGCGTGGCCGCTATCCAAATGCGGCTTTGGTGGGTTGCCCGATTTATCATTACGGCCATGTGCGATCCAGCGAAAAAATGAATGAAAAAATTCGCCAGGTTTCCCGATATTGGAATCACACACCAAAGGCGCACGATTACAGCCAGATTGATGCCAGCATTTTGCAGCCATTTAAAGGCAAACATCCAGCCATTGTTCAGCCTTGGTTTCAAGATTATGCCGAATTAGTATTCACGGCCGATCCGCAATACTGTTTATCCAAGCGTGAAAAACGTCATCGCTGGCAAATGAAAGTAGAAAAATTACTGGGCCGTGATTTAACTAAAAAACATTATCGACTGGTGGTGGCATGAATTTAAATATCGCTCGGCAGCCTCTGCTCTGGTTTGCTTTTCTGGCGGGGTTTGCTATTCCTGTTTCAACCGCTATGCAAAATATTAGCGCGGGGGTTTTGGTTTTATTCGCGATTTTTACTCCGGAAATCCGCCAACATATTGCAAATGCATTACGCCAGCCTTTAATTCAGGCCTGCCTTTTAATGTATGCGCTGTTTGTATTGGGCGTTTTCTGGACTGATGCATCAATCAATGATGCGCTGGGCATGTTGCTTAAAATGCGGGCTTATTTATTAGCGCCTTTGTTTTTTGCAGTATGTACTTTAGCTCCTGTTCGCCAGTATTTATTAGCGGGTTTTGGCCTTGGTGCGGTGATTACCCTTGTGCTTTCAATTGGCAGTGGCCTCAGTGGCACGCCCATTATTCAGGGCGCAATCGGCGATTATTCTGTGTTTAGAACCCATACCTATCACAGTACCTTTGTGAGTTTTCTGGCCTGTGGTATTGCCGCTTATTGGATGGCGGGGCGTTTGCCTTCAGCATGGCGCTGGCTAGCTGCAATCACGATTGCCCTGTGTATTTTTGATGTGTTTTTTATGGTGAAAGGGCGTACGGCGCAAGTATTGCTGCTTTTATTATTAGGCTTATTGGTGGTGCTATGGCAGGGCAGGCGCGGTTTTTTTATTGCGCTGATTGCTGCTGCGGTAATGGGCCCCTTACTTTATTTAGGCTCCAGCTCATTGCGCACAGGAATGAGCACGGTACAAAGCGATGTACAAAGCTACGATAAAGGCGATATTGATACCTCGGTAGGTTTACGATTATTTTTTCATAAAGTGGCTAAAGATTTAATTAAAGAAGCGCCTGTTCTGGGGCATGGCACGGGTAGTTATGCCCAAAACTATTTAAAGAATGCCGGCGATTCGGAAGTGCGCCGCTCTTTTGCTAATCCGCATAATGATTATTTATGGCTGGGTGTAGAGCTGGGTGTTGTGGGGATGTTGTCCTTGGTTTTAGTTTTACTCGCTACAGCAAAACAAGCATGGAATACTATTTCGGCTGAACGCTGGTTGGGCTTGGTGCTGGTGTGCTCTTACGGTATATCGACTTTAGCCAATTCCTTTTTTACAGATAATATTACGGGCCTGGCTTATGTTTTATTGGCTTGCGCCTTGTTGGCGGGCTCCAGTTTTCAGCGTAAGGTTTCTTTATGATTAGCATTATTACCGCCATCCATAATCAATTAGCAGTCAATCAATTATTCTGGGAAAACCTGCAGCGTTATACCCATCACCCTTTTGAGCTGATTATTATTGATAATGGCTCGAATGATGGCAGCGCGGAATTTTTTGATTCAGTAGGGGTAACGGTGATTCGTAATCATGCGAATTACGCTTATCCGCATAGCCAGAATCAAGGGATTGCCATTGCAAAATATGACTGGCTCGCTTTTCTGAATAATGACATCATCGTATCCCCCCAATGGGATATTAAACTGATTGAATCGATGACGGCGAATGGCTTAGAGGTGGCGACGGTTTGTGGAATTGAGCAAATTGAAAATGCCCAAGCCACTAAAAAATTGAAGCATCGCTGGCAGAAAATTAAAAACATCCTCGGCTTATTTGGTTTTAATCGCACCACGCTCAGCTGGATGCATAAGCTGATGTATCGTAATTGGGAAGGTTTTTGCCTTGATAGGCAAACGCGATTTAAGCATCAGATTAAAGAAGGCTTTGTGGGCAATACGGTGATGATAGCCCGTAGTGCTCTGGCTAAAATTGGCGTGTGGGATGAGCGCATTCAGGCCGCAGATTTCGATTTATATCTGCGTACTAAAAAGCGCGAACAGGAAGTGGGCGATATGCGCGCGATGCATGTTTGCCTGGATGTATTTATCCACCATTATATTCGCCTGACCATGAAAGCGGGTTATCCGCCTTTTGCGGACAGAGATCAGCTAATTAGTCTGGAAGATAAATGGTCGGATGCAGAGCGGGCACAATTAGTACAATTGAATAAATAGGGCTTAAAACCCAAATCTTAAACCACGGAGCACACAGAGAACACGGAGTTTCACAGAGAAAATCTTGAGAGAGATTTATATATTTGTTCACTCTCGTTTTTGCCTTCCTCCGTGTGCTCCGTGTTGAAGATTTATGGTTTCGGTTGAGTTTGAGCTTTTTAGACTTGGGAAAAACAATGCAGCTACCTCGCAGCGTTGGTTTAGTCACCGCTCAAAAGGCGATTTTTGACGAGCCAATTACTTTATCTTCCGGCACTATCCTGCCGTATTACGAGTTGGTTTATGAAACCTATGGCACGCTGAATGCCGATGCATCTAATGCCATTCTGGTTTGTCATGCCTTGTCGGGTAATCATCATGTGGCTGGCCGCTATACCGTAGATGATAAAAATCCGGGTTGGTGGGATACGATGATTGGGCCTGGCAAGCCGATTGATACCGATAAATTCTTTGTGATTGGTTTAAATAATCTAGGTGGCTGTCATGGCTCAACTGGGCCTTCTTCGATTAATCCAGCCACGGGCCAGCCTTATGGTTCGACTTTCCCATTGGTATTGGTACGGGATTGGGTAGAAACGCAAAAACGATTAGCCGATCGTTTAGGCATTGCCCAATTTGCTGCAGTGATTGGTGGCAGCTTGGGGGGCATGCAAGCGCTGCGTTGGTCCATTACCCACCCGGAGCGAATTCGCCATTGCCTCGTGATTGCTTCTGCACCTAAATTAACCGCGCAAAATATTGCATTTAATGATGTGGCTCGCCAGGCTATTTTGACCGATCCGGATTTTCATGGCGGCGATTATTATCAGCACAATACCCTGCCTCGCCGAGGCCTTCGATTGGCCCGCATGTTGGGGCATATCACCTATTTAAGCGACGATGGTATGGGCGAGAAATTTGGCCGTCTATTGCGCTCGGGTGAATATAAATACGGTTTTGAAGTGGAATTCGAAATCGAATCGTATTTGCGCTATCAAGGTGATAAATTTGCCGAAGTATTTGATGCCAATACTTATTTATTGATGACCAAGGCGCTGGATTATTTTGATCCGGCACGTCATTACAATAATAATTTAGTGGCGGCTTTAAGTGAGGCCAAGGCGCAATTTTTGGTCGTTTCATTTACCACTGATTGGCGTTTTTCTCCTGCCCGTTCTAAAGAAATTGTAAAAGCTTTACTCGCGGCTAAACGCCAAGTTTCTTATGCAGAAATTGAATCAGAACACGGCCATGATGCATTCTTAATGGAAGACGCTCCTTATCACGCCATTATGCGCAACTATATGCAGCGGATTGCTAAGGAGATTACTCAATGAGCGAGCTAAAAACTTTACGCCCCGATTTGCAATATATTGCCGATTGGATTGCCCCACAATCCAGAGTATTAGATTTAGGTTGTGGCGATGGGGAATTGCTGGCCTGGCTGGCGGCCAAAAAAGAAGTCAGTGGTTATGGCGTTGAAATCGATGTTAATGGCGTGGTGGGCTGCGTGGCCAATGGCGTGAATGTGATTCAAAGCGATATGGAAAGTGGCTTATCGACTTTTGAAGACCATTCCTTTGATTATGTGGTGCTGTCCCTCACGATTCAGGCTATGCACAATATTGAAGGGATTTTGCAGGAAATGGTCAGAGTGGGTAAAACCGGTATTGTAACCTTTCCTAATTTTGGCTTTTGGGAAAATCGCTGGCAAATCCTCAAGGGCAGAATGCCGGTATCAGAAACGATTCCGTTCGAGTGGTATAACACACCCAATATCCATTTTTGCACCGTGCATGATTTTGCTAAATTATTGAATAAATTAGGCTTAAAAATTGATCATCAACTGGTATTGAATCAGGGTGAAAAAGTAGAATTCCTGCCTAATCTACTCGGCAGCTTGGCTTTAGTGCGGTTTAATAAAGTTTAATAGTAATTTAAGAAAACTTAGATTTTGAAGCACTGAGGCCACTGAGAAAACGGAGTTTCACGGAGAAAAACTATATAGTTTTGTTCGCTCAAATTAACTGGCTATTGTGCTTTTCTCCGTGGATCTCTGTGTTCTCCTTTTACTCCGTATTTTAAGGTGTGAGTTTTCTTTACCAATTACAAAGGCACTCAATGACTATTCGTTTTGGGATTATCGGCACTGGCCATATCGCCAATCGCTTTGCTCAGGGCTTGGCTTTAATTCCGGGCCAGGCACAGCTTGCTGCCGTGTGGAACCGCAATCAGGCTAAGGCTACGGCTTTTGCGGATCAGCATGGTGGCTTAGTGCATCACAGCGTGGAAGATTTGCTCGCCAGTGATATCGACGCGGTGTATATCGCCACGCCTCATACCAGCCATGTTGAGTACAGCATAGCTGCCATGAAGGCGGGTAAGGCGGTGCTGTGCGAGAAGCCAGCGGCTACCAGCCTTGCCGAGCTGGAACGTGTGTTGGATGTGGCGACGGAAACTGGCCAGTTGTTTATGGAAGCGATGAAGCCGGGGTTTTATCCGTTGTATCAGGCGCTGCGTGAGCACTTATTAGAAGACCCAATCGGCCCGATTGCTTTTGTGCGTTGCGGCTTTGCCAACCCCAATGTGGCGCCAGACCATGCCGTGCTAAAGCCTGAAATGGCGGGCGGAGGCCTGCTGGATATCGGTATTTATGGCGCGTTTTTAGCGGTAGATTGGCTAGGTGGCGTGCAGAATGTGCAGGCTTTGGGGCGACTGAATGGTGGTGTGGATACTTTTGCCAGCATCAATAGCCAGCACAGCGGCGGCATCAGCCAGCTTTACTGCGGCCTTGATTTAGCTGGATCGGGCGAGGCGATGTTGGCAGGCCCAGATGGCCATGTAGTGTTGGACGAAAAATGGTGGAATCCGACTGCCGCCACCGTTTTTTATAAAGATGGCCGCAAAGTCAGACTGGAAATGCCGCCAACGGGCTCTGGCCTGCAATACGAAGCAGCGCATTTTTGCCATTTATTAAGCACAGGCCAAAGCGAAAGCCCGCTGATGCCCTACGCTCATTCCAGAGCGATGATTGCCATGATGGATGCGGCAAGAGCAGAGCTAGGCTTGGTCTATCCGTTTGAAGCTGGAAAACCTTAAACCTGTAGACACAGAGGATGCCGAGCACACAAAGAACACAGAGAAAACATACTTTTAATCTTGTAAATTCTTTGTCCCTACTGGCTAGGAAAAGGTTTTCTCTTTGTGCTCTGTGTTCTCACTGGTCTTTGTGTCTACAGAATTTTTATGTCTCTTAATTAATAAGGTTAGCTCATGCTAAAAATCTCCAGCCAGTTTGATTCTGGCGCTATTGAAGTTGTCAGCCTTGCTGATGCCCAAAATATCCATTTAAAGATCCGCAGCGATAACGCTTCGCCATTCAGCCAGTGGTTTCACTTTCGTCTGCTTGGCGCAAAAGATCAGGACTGTGTGATCCATTTTGATAATGCCGCCAGCAGCGCATATCCCGATGGCTGGCCTGATTACAATGCGGTGGCCAGCTACGACACTGAAAACTGGTTCCGTGTGGCCAGTGATTACGATGGACAAACGCTGCGTATCCATCACCGCCCGGAGCGCGAATCGGTGTATTACGCTTATTTCGAGCCTTACTCGTGGGAGCGCCATATGCGCCTGATTGGCGAGGCCGTTGAAGCAAGCCCGCTGTGCGAGTTGGTGCATCTAGGCAGCACGCTGGATGGCCGTGATATGGATTTGCTGCGCGTGGGCGTGGAAATGCCTGGCAAGAAAAAAATCTGGATTACCGCGCGTCAGCACCCGGGCGAAACCATGGCCGAATGGTTTGTGGAAGGCCTGCTGGAAACGCTGCTTGACCCTGAAAACGCTGTGGCTCGTGTGCTGCTGGAAAAAGCCGTGTTCTATATCGTGCCGAATATGAATCCGGATGGCAGCGTGCGCGGTAATTTGCGTACCAATGCGGCGGGTGCCAATCTGAACCGCGAATGGGCAACGCCAGCGATGGAGCGCAGCCCTGAGGTATTCCTGGTGCGTCAGATGATGCTGGAAACCGGTATCGATGCCTTCCTTGATGTGCATGGCGACGAAGCAATTCCGCATAATTTTGTGGCGGGCTGTGATGACAATGCGTCTTTCTCCGCGCATCAAGCCAGCCTGCAGGAGGCTTTTAAAGCCGCATGGCTGGCAACAAGCCCGGATTTTCAAACTGAATTTGGCTATGAAAAAGGCAAATTTGGCCCGGAAACACTGACTATTGGTACCAACTGGGTAGGCGATGCCTTTGATTGCCTGGCTTACACCATTGAAATGCCATTTAAAGACACTGCTAAACGCCCATTGCCGGAAGTAGGCTGGAACGGCGAGCGTTCGCGCCAGTTTGGCGCAAGCGTTTTGCTGCCGCTGCTGGCGGTTGTGGATAAGTTAAGGTAATCGTTAAGGTCAGCAAATTAAGGAGTGGCGTGCCCACTCCTTAAGCTAAAGCCTTAAGCCGCAGCCAGTGCCACTTTCATTGCTGCAATGACTTTATCAATCTCTTCTTTGCCGATCTGCCAGTGGCAAACAAAACGCCATTGGCCGTCTTCGGTGCCGTTTGATTTAATGCCGCACTCGTTCAGGCAGGCAAGCAGTCTGGCTTCGTCGATCTCTTTGCAGATTTTAAAAAACACCATATTGATTTGCAGCTGGTCGGTGCAAACACGCACATCAGGCAGGCTGGCAAGTTGCCCGGCCAGGTATTGTGCGTTTTTATGATCGTCCCCCAAGCGCTGGGTCATTTCTGTAAGCGCCAGCATGGCAGGGGCCGCGAGCACGCCGGCTTGCCGCCATCCACCGCCCAGAAGCTTGCGCTTTTTACGTGCGGTGGCGATAAAAGCAGTATCACCGGCAAGAATAGAGCCGATTGGGGCCGCCAGGCCTTTGGATAAGCAGCACATCACGCTGTCTGCGTATTGGGTGATCTGTTTTACATCAACCCCTAAGTGAGTGGCGGCATTAAAGACCCGTGCTCCATCAAGGTGAACTTTCAGCCCTGCAGATTTTGCGGTTTCCCAGACTTCCTGCATGGCGGCGAGCGGAATAACCCGGCCACTGGAATGGGCGTTTTCCATGCAGATTAAGCTTGTGCGCGGCAGGTGGATATCGCCTTCGGGGCGGATGCGGCGGCGAACTTGTTCGGCATCCAGCACACCGTTATGCGTGGGAACAGGGCGCAGATTGACGCCTGCAATCACAGCAGCTCCGCCTACTTCGTGCCAGACAATATGGGTGTCTTCGCCCAGGATCACTTCATCACCACGCTCGCAGTGGGTGAACAATGCCAGTTGATTACCAAAGGTGCCTGTGGGTACGAACAGGGCCGCTTCAAAGCCCAGTGTTTCGGCAGCAAAGCGTTCAAGCTCATTCACGCTGCTGTCATCCCCATATACATCATCGCCAACGGCTGCATTCATCATGGCTATACGCATGGCAGGTGTAGGCTGGGTAACGGTGTCACTACGCAGATCGATCCATTGCATGTTTAACGCTCCTGTAGGGGGAATGGCACTGTACTTACAATCAGGCTTCTGAGTATGCCTTGTTGTGCCAGGATTTAGGGCGTAAAAAATGCCCCGAATATATCCGGGGCATTTTTATTGCAGGGGGCTGATTTATTTCTTTTTAGCCGCTGCAGGTTTGTCTTTGGCCAGAAGCTCATTAATAACCTGGGTGATGGTGCCATCTTCTTTGCCAACCATCGCCGGGCTGGTTACGTATTTGCCATTGATGATAAACATGGGCACGCCATCTACTTGATAATCACGCGTCATTTGCGCCAGTTTATTCATATTGGCGCTGCTGCTGAATGAGTTGTACTGGGCTTTGAATTTTTCTGCATCGATGCCTTGTTTTTTGATCCAGTCAAACAACACATCTTCTTTACGTAATTCAATGCGATCTTTTTGCACGGCGGTCATAACAGCCAGCTGCTGCTTGCCTTCCAGACCCATTGCCTGCAAGGCGATAAAGATTTTCGCGTGGCCTTCCATATCGCTGCGGCCTGGCCATGCAACGTGTACGCGGCGGAAATTAACATTGGATGGTAATTTACTTGCCCAGTCTTCTACATAAGGGGCCACGGTAAAGCAGTGCGGGCAGCCATACCAGAAGAACTCGATTACTTCGCTTTTGCCAGCAACGGCAACCGCTTGTGGCTTCGTCATTTTTTTGTATTCAACGCCTTCACGGATGTCGGCGTGGGCAAAGCTTGCAGCCAGCAGTGTGGTGCCAATCAGTAATCGTTTGAGCCAAGTATTTAACATACGCAAGTCCTACCTTGTTATTTAACAATGGCGCTATCTACGCCATTCGCTTTTAGTTGTGAGCGGGCATTATCCAGCTCATTGCTGGAATTAAAAGGCCCAAGCCGAACGCGATGCCAGATTCCTTTACCGGGAATATCACTGGTTTGAATTCTGGCTTCAATGCCAAGTAAGGCGAGTTTGGCTTTAAGATTATCTGCATCTTGTTCATTTTGGAATGAGCCAATTTGTAAATATGCCCCTTTTGGTACTTCTACTTTTACCGGCGGGCTGGCTTCAGGCTTTTTAGGCTCGGCAGGCTTAGCTGCTTCGGCAGGTTTTTTGTCTGCAAGTTCCGGCAGCATCTTATAAAAATCAAAACGCTCGCCATTTTCGTTTTTAACGGCCGAGGCGGTGGGCGTAGGTGTGACGATGATCACATCATTTTTACCACCAGGGGATAAGACTTCTGGAGTTTGTGGGGGCAAACCAACAGGAGCAGAAGAGATTGCATCTGCCGGTGTGCTGCTGACTTTGCCTGCAAAAGGATTGCCGCTACGGTTTAAGAAAACGGCCACAGCCACAGCCACAGCGACTCCTCCGAATAAGCCAATCAATAAGCCCGTGAGCAAGGACCCTCCGCCTCCGCTTTTTGAGGCGTTACCGGTATTGCTGCGAGGTGTTCTTTTCATGTCTCTGGACATTGCTTGCTTACTCTCTGTGGCGCTTCAGTATTCAATGGCGGTTTAAGTTGTGACAGATCTGCTTGTTAGCATAAAGCGCTTATTTGAATTAGGCACTTATAGACATAGAGTCTGTCCAACTCCTTAAAGATTCTGAGTTCAGAAGATACGTTTCTAAGCTAAATAAGAAACGATTAATAAATAGTGGCGTGCTTGCAATGCCGTTTTATTCCGAATATTGGTTCAGGATATTTTTATATTTTTGTGATGATTAAATGAAACTACTTATGTTGTTTGCATTATTATGCCGTCACTTCTATTTATGCTGCGGATTATACGGCTCTTTACACTTTTGGAGCAGGCATCGTTCTTGGTTTTTATAAGGCATTTTGTATTTTTACAGCGTATTCTCATGGCTGTATAAGCAATAATCTACTTTAAGTTCAGTATAGGTTCTTTTCTTGGGCAAAATAGCAACATGCTATCGCCATCAGCTGAATGCCTGCTTATGATTTATTAAGCGGAAATTTTACGTATTATCTAGCATGGCAGATATAATTTGTCCTAAATCTAGATTCGATCAGGAAACAAGCATGCAAGATCAGAGCAAAAAGATGTGGTCTGGCCGTTTTAACGAGCCGGTTACCGAACTCGTCAAGCGTTATACCGCCTCAGTAGATTTTGACAAACGCATGGCCGAAGTGGATATCCAAGGCTCTTTAGCTCACGCCACCATGCTGAATAAAGTAGGCGTGTTGTCAGTTGAAGACCTGAAATCTATTCAGGGCGGCATGGCCGATATCCTGAACGAAATCCGTGAAGGCACGTTTGAATGGAGCCTCGATTTAGAAGACGTGCATATGAATATCGAGCGCCGCCTGACTCAGATGATAGGCGATGCAGGTAAGCGCCTGCATACCGGCCGCAGCCGTAATGATCAGGTTGCCACCGATATTCGCCTGTATTTGCGCGGCGCAATTGATTTGCTGGTTGGCCTTGTGCACGAGCTGCAGGTTTCCCTGATTGATCTGGCAGAAAAAAACGCCTCTACCGTGATGCCTGGCTTTACCCATTTGCAAGTGGCACAGCCTGTGACCTTTGGCCACCATATGATGGCTTATGTAGAAATGCTGGGCCGCGATGCTGAGCGCTTTATTGATGCACGTAAACGTGTGAATCGCTTGCCGCTGGGCTCGGCAGCGCTGGCAGGCACTACCTACCCAATCGACAGAGAATACACCGCAAAATTGCTGGGCTTTGATGAAGTCTGTCAGAACTCGCTCGATGCGGTATCTGATCGCGATTTTGCGATTGAATTTACCGCCGCCGCAGCGCTGGTGATGACGCATTTGTCGCGCTTATCAGAAGAGCTGATACTCTGGATGAGCCCGCGTTACGGCTTTATTGATATTGCCGATCGCTTTTGTACCGGCAGCTCCATCATGCCGCAAAAGAAAAACCCGGATGTGCCTGAGCTGGTGCGTGGTAAAACCGGCCGTGTAAATGGCAGCCTGATTTCCCTGCTCACTTTAATGAAAGGCCAGCCTCTGGCTTACAACAAAGACAATCAGGAAGATAAAGAGCCGCTGTTTGATACGGTAGATACACTCACAGATACGCTGCGTATTTATGCCGATATGATGCGCGGTATTACTGTAAAGCCTGATGCCATGGTGCGTGCGGTAAAACAGGGCTTTTCTACTGCAACCGATCTGGCCGATTATCTGGTGAAGCGTGGCATTCCGTTCCGTGATGCGCACGAGGCCGTTGCTTTAGCTGTGCGCTATGCCGAGCAAAAGCATAAAGATCTGGGCGATTTGCAATTGGTTGAATTGCAAAGCTTCTCTCCGCTGATTGAAGACGATATTTTTGAAGTGCTGACGCTGGAAGGCTCTCTGAATGCCCGTAACCATGTGGGTGGCACTGCGCCGTTCCAGGTGCTGGTGCAAATTGCCAAATGGCGTGAAAAGCTGGGCTGCTAAAAATAAAGTCATTTCAAATAAAGCAGGTGTTGCGAACAAAACCCAAATCTTGAACCACAGAGAGCACAGAGTTACACGAAGAAAACCAAGACAGATAATCGGTTTTTTATGCTTCATGTGTTATTCACGGATCGCCGTTTTGTTTTTTGCACTCCTGTGCCGTTATGCTACTTCATCAAAAAGGCTGCTTTGGCAGCCTTTTTCTTAGGATACAGATTATGGAATTGCAATGGCGTTGGTTTGCTTTGGCGGATTTTGATGCGCTGACTTTGTATGCCCATTTAAAGTTACGTCAGGACGTTTTTATTATTGAGCAAAACTGTGTTTATCCGGATATGGATCAATACGATGCGGTTTCGCAGCATTTATTAGGCTTTGATCAAAACGGCCAGGTGCTTGCCAGCCTGCGCCTGGTGCCGCCCGGGCTTAAATATGCAGAGCCCTCGATTGGGCGGGTGATTACTCACCCTGATGCACGCCGTGGCGGAACCGGATCAAAGCTGGTGGCAGAAGGTTTGCGCTATTCAAGCCAGCTTTATCCGGGCCAGGGGCATCGTATTGGAGCGCAATCCCATTTGCAGGGTTTTTACGGCAATTTTGGCTTTGTGCCGGTGGGGCAGGAATATTTAGAAGACAATATTCCGCATATCGATATGGTGATTGCAGCTTAACGCTTTACCGGATAGCTGAATTTACCTGTGGCACGGTGGTAGAGGGTGGCTAGTAGCACCAGCAAAATGGCACCACTTGCCACAGGAGTGAGTAAAAACCAGATGCTCAGCGGCTTGGCAGCTAGAAAAAATAATAATGGGTTTGCGCCAGCTGGCGGGTGAGTGGTTTTAGTCAGTACCATAAGGCTAATGGCAACACCTACAGCTAGTGCAGCAAATAGTGCGGTATTAGGGGTGAGTAAATAGAAAGCTAGCCCCACACTTGCAGTCAGTAAATGCCCGCCGATCACATTTCTAGGCTGCGATAGTGCTGCTTCAGGCAGTGCAAAAAGCAAAACACAGCTTGCACCAAACGGCGCCATAATCAGTGCTGCCGCTCCAAATTCGCTGGCACTTGCCAGCAGTAAGATGGCAATAAATCCCCCCATTCCCGCGAGCAGGGCATGCTTTAAAGCTTGCTTATCTATCATAATCTTCCTTTTTTATACTGAACGATTGGTATGTTTTTTTTTGCAAGGCGAGTTTAGCCCCGCCAGCTTCAATTAAGCGCAGAGCTTGAGCAGAGCTTGCTGCTGGCGCTGTAAGGGCTCGATATTGCCATTCACCCGGTACATTAAAATGCAGCCTTGCACGATGGCGAGGGCGTCAATGCTGAGTGTTTTGGCTTGAGCGGCCGGGTAAAAAGCAATAAAAGCGTGGTAGTAGCAGCTTTGCCATTTGCTAAAAAAATGCAGAATGGCAGTTTGGAATGGCTCATACGCGGTACCCGTTTCTAAGCTTAAGCTAGCAAGCAGGCAGCCATTGGGGTGTTGCCAGAAGAATTCTTCAATTGCCAGATTAAATGCAGCAAGCCCTGCTGCTGGCTGATCTTGGCGTATTTTTGAAAAAATATGCTCGTCAAAATAAGCTTCTAACTGCTCTAGCGTAGCCAGCCCCAATGCTTCTTTGCTCGCAAAGTGGTGATAAAGACTGCCCTTGGTAATGCCGCAGGCCTGCACAATTTCACTGATGCTGCTTGCAGCATAACCTTTCATTCTGAATAAGGTGGTAGCTTGATTGATCAGCTGTTGCTTGGTGATGGGCATTACAGCACTCTGTAGCGTGAAAACAAACCAATCGTACGGTATGTTTTTGCCTTGAGCAAGTGCTTTATTAAAAGCGCAGCGTACCGTTTCAAATGCCTGTAGTTTTTATGCAATATGGAAACTTTAATCTAGCCGCTTTATGGTAAATGCTTATGCTAAGTAATTGTGTAGATGCACAATTAAATTGCGCTTATATCAAAAAGTTGGGTTGATCCTTCCTTTATTTATTTGATTAAGGAATAAATACCCAAATATACTTATGCAAGGGGAATCACCTATCGCTGAACCTATCCCCCAGCGGTAAGCTGCAAACAGAAATCACCCAGTGGGTTAAGGATTAAAAATATGCGTGTTATTGTCATCGGAGCTGGCGTTGTCGGCGTAGCCACTGCGCACTACCTGCGCGCAGCGGGATGCGATGTCACCGTACTAGAACAACTGGACGGGCCTGCAACCGAAACGAGCTTTGCTAATGCGGGCCAAGTGTCCCCAGGCTACGCCGCACCTTGGGCTGCGCCGGGCATCCCGTGGAAAGCGGTTAAATGGCTGATTCAGCCGCATTCCCCACTCAAAATTCGGCCTGATGGCAGTTTTTTTCAGCTGTCATGGATGGCAAGAATGCTTGCCAATTGCACCCATGCCGCTTATGAGCGCAATAAGGGCCGTATGGTGCCTTTAGCCGAATATAGCCGTGATTGCCTGCGCGATTTGCGTGAAGAGCTTGATTTGCAATACGAGCAACGCAGCTTAGGCACTTTGCAGGTATTCCGTACGGCCAAGCAGTTAGCAGCCGCACAACGCGATTCAGATATTTTAAGCGCCATTGGCGTGCCTAATCATTTGCTGGATGCGCAAGGCTTGGTCGATGTAGAGCCTGCTCTGGCGCGTGTGCCGGGTAAATTGGTTGGCGCATTGCAATTGCCAAATGATGAAACGGGCGATTGCAAAATGTTTACCGATAAGCTGGCAGCGCGTTGCGAAGCCGCAGGTGTGGTGTTCCGCTATGGCGTAACGGTTGAGCGTTTAATCGCGGCTAATCAGCAAATCCGCCAGGTACAGCTTAAGGGAGGGGAAATCCTCGATGCAGATCATGTGGTGCTGGCCGCAGGCTGCACATCACGCGCTTTGGCTTTACCGCTGGGTCTGGATTTACCAGTTTATCCGGTGAAAGGCTATTCGCTGACTATTCCTCTAAAAAACGCCGATGCCGCACCACGCTCTACCGTGCTGGATGAGAGCTATAAAATTGCGCTGACCCGCTTTGATTCTCGTCTGCGTGTAGGTGGCATGGCCGAAGTAGCGGGTTACGATAGGCATCTGGATATGGGCCGCGTTGCTACGCTGGCAATGGTCACCAATGATCTTTTTCCTGATGCCGGGGATACCAGTAAGGGTGAGCCTTGGACGGGCTTACGCCCCATGACACCGGACGGCACACCTTTGGTGGGCGGTACGTCTTATCCAAATCTGTGGCTGAATACCGGGCACGGCACACTAGGCTGGACGATGGCCTGCGGCTCTGGCCGTGTACTGGCTGATTTGATTACCCAAAAGCAACCAGAAATCGAAAGTAGCGGCTTGGCTTTAGCGCGTTATTGATTAAATGTAGGGTGGGCACAAAAGCGTGCCCATTCTACATTTGTATTTTTTTCATGTTTTGTCAGCATTGCTCAATCATCCCCTCTCAATCTTCGTTAAAATAAGCGTACTCATCTATTGGTAGCGCCTTATGCATAGTAATCGCTCGTTCCCCACTACCCGTTTACGCCGTATGCGCCACGATGATTTCTCGCGCAGAATGATGCGTGAAAATCATTTAAGCGCGAACAATTTGATCTTGCCGGTGTTTGTTTTAGATGGCGAAAATCGTACTCAGGCGATTGCCTCTATGCCCGGGGTAAATCGTCAGAGTCTGGATCAGCTGTTTCATACCGCCGAGCAAGCGGTTAAGCTGGGCGTGCCTGCTTTAGCCATTTTCCCTGTGATTGAGCAAGACTTAAAAACGCTGGATGCTGCCGAAGCCTGGAATCCGAATGGCTTAGTACCACGTGTAGTACGTGAGTTAAAAGCGCGTTTCCCAGAGCTGGGCTTGATTACGGATGGCGCACTTGATCCTTATACCATTCATGGTCAGGACGGCATTATCGATGCTAATGGCTATGTGCTTAATGAAGAAACCGTGGCTGCGCTGGTCAAGCAAGCGCTTTGCCATGCCGAGGCCGGCGTCGATATTATTGCACCGTCGGACATGATGGATGGCCGTATTGGCGCGATTCGAAAGGCTTTGGATGCCGATGATTTTATCAACACCCGCATCATGGCTTACTCGGCCAAATATGCATCGGCATTTTACGGCCCCTTCCGCGATGCCGTTGGCTCTGCTGCGAATCTGGGCAAGGCTGATAAAAAGACTTACCAAATGGACCCAGCCAATCTGAACGAAGCCTTGCATGAAGTTGCGCTCGATCTGGCAGAAGGTGCTGATATGGTCATGGTGAAGCCGGGCATGCCTTACCTAGATGTAGTTCGCCGAGTGAAAGACGAATTTGCTGCGCCGACTTTTGTGTATCAAGTGTCTGGCGAATACGCCATGATCAAAGCCGCCGCGCAAAACGGCTGGCTGAATGAAGAGGCTGTGGTGTTGGAAAGCTTAATGGGCTTCAAACGCGCTGGTGCAGATGGGATTTTGACTTACTTTGCCTTGGATGCGGCACGGTGGTTGGCGGGGAAGTGATGTGTTGTTGTAAGGGGTGAAGCAGATCAAAAACAATGCTTTTTTAGTGCCTTCGGCACGTTGATTTTGGTGCGGGCGTCCCGCTGGACCTTCCTTTCTTGCGCGGCCAAGAAACGAAGCCAAAGAAGGCCGCCCCAGCCAGCACGAAGGCCCCTCACTGCGGATAATCGGCTCGGCGAAAAAGGCTGCTCGCTCGCTGCCTCGCTACCCCTTTTCCGAAACCCCGATCCGCTTATTCCTCGTTTCGGCGTGCTTCTAGGGGACTTTTAAGCCCGATGCAGAGAGCTTGGTTAGTACGTTTTTTTCTTGTGTGCTAATACAAAAGCAAATCGGCTCCGTGCTAGGCACGTAAGCCGATTTTTTTATAGGTCGTTTTCGCCGCATTGTGCTTTTGCTGAGCAAGGTAAACGTCGCCCGAAAAGTCTCGCCGTACGCTCTATATTACTTTTGATACCGTGTCGGATCAGTCAACCCCGCATTGGCAAAGCCAGCGCTACGCAGGCGGCAGGCTTCGCATTCGCCGCAGGCGCGGCCTTCTTCATCGGCTTTGTAGCAGGTCACGGTAAGGGCGTAATCCACACCCAGCTCGGTGCCTTTTTGGGCGATTTCTGCTTTGGTGAGTTTCAGCAGCGGAGTGTGGATGGTGAGTTTTGATCCTTCAACGGCCACTTTCGTCGCCAGCCTTGCCATGGCTTGAAAAGATGCAATATATTCTGGGCGGCAATCTGGGTAGCCTGAGTAATCCACAGCATTCACGCCAATAAAAATATCATCGGCTTTGAGCACTTCAGACCATGCCAGCGCGTAAGAGAGCAACACTGTGTTGCGAGCGGGCACGTAGGTCACAGGGATCTCGCCGGGCTTGCCGCCGTCTACTGGCACATCAATATTGGCGTCGGTGAGTGCCGATCCGCCAAAGCCTGCTAAATCAATTTTCAGAATGCGGTGTTCAACTGCGCCCAGCGCTTCTGCCACGCGGGCGGCGGCTTTCAGCTCGGCAGTATGTTTTTGGCCGTAATCAAAAGACAGGCAATAGGGAGCAAAGCCTTCAGCTTTGGCAATAGCAAGGCAGGTGGCGGAGTCGAGGCCACCGGATAGTAAGATCACTGCAGGTTTTTTTGTCATGATATTTTCAATTTAAATAATGTTGTTTATGGATTGATGGCGATGATTTTGGTGGTTTGCTTTGTGCAATCCTTATTCAGGCAAATGCCGGAAAACCAGATTTCACCATTGCCTATCATCGCGCCATTGCTATTGCGAAACAGCGTTTCTGCTGTTTGTGCCAGCACGGCCGCTTTGACTTTTGGCGTGATTACTTTTGAGTACTGAGCAATAAACTGCGGTGCCTTCAGTGTTTTTTTATGTGGCAGATTCACGCGCAGGGGAAAGCGGGCGAGCTTGGCCACGCTGGCGGCATCGTCTTTGGCGACGGCCGTTTGCAGTGATTTTAAAAACTCACTCAACTGAGCAGTGGTCATTCCGTCCGGACCTGTGGATTCTGCCTGAGCCAATGTGGCCATCAATGCAAATACAGCTAAAAAGTAGCGCATAGGATCACTTTAAAAGTTGAGGGTAAGCCAAGCGTTGCAGGGCTTTTTCCGCCAGATCATGATAAAGATTGGTGCCAAAGAGGCGTGCTACGGTGGATGAAATCATCGCGGCTGCCAAAATTGAAATCACCATCGTGTGCCCGTCAGTCATTTCTATCAAAATAATAGCCGAGGTCAGTGGTGCCCGCGTCACTGCGGCCAGCATCGCCGCCATTCCAATGGCAATTAGTTTGATATGAATACTGCTGTCAAACCATGGCAAAAACCAGCTGCTGACTCCTGCGCCCATAGAGAGCGATGGGGCAAAAATGCCGCCGGGCAAGCCGGTTAGAAAGGTAGCGAGCAAGCCTAAAAACTTCAGCGGTAAGAAGTACCAGGCCATCGTTCCATGGCCTGTAACCACTTCGCTGGTGATTTCTGCCCCGCTACCAAAAATAGGAGCGGCTAGCCCCATGCAGGCAATTAAAAAGCCACATGCGGCGATAAACAAATAGGGCTGAGCTGCGCGCCACATCTTCACTTTAACGGGCAGCCAGCGATCCTGATGCACGCAAAGCCAGGAGAAAAAGCCACCAACTAAGCCCGCACTCACCGCCACAATAAACATCGGCCACAAAATGCTGTAGTTAAAACCGGGCACATGAATCCGGCCAAAATAGGTGTAATCACCCTGAATCGCTAGGGAAACCACACCGGCTAAAATCACCGCGCCTAATAGCTTTCCTGAGGTTTTTTCTTCTACCGAGCGCGCCAGTTCTTCAAATGCAAACACAATCCCTGCCAGTGGCGTATTAAATGCGGCGGCAATCCCAGCGGCTCCGCCAGCCAGAATCAGTTGGCGGCGAAATACGGCATCGGATAATGGAATAAAACGTCGGCAGGCATACATTAAACTTGCACCAATTTGCACCGTTGGGCCTTCACGCCCCAGCACAAAGCCACATCCCAGCCCTGCGACTACGCCGATAAACTTGGCGCAGGCGATACGTAAACTAAGCAGTTGTCTGATAACGGCGGGCTGATCGGTTACTTGCAGTGCCGCCATCGCTTGTGGAATGCCGCTGCCTTCCGAACCTTTGCCTATTTTCTGCATCAGCCAGCGTATAGCCATCCCGCCGCAGGGCAGGGCAAAAAAGGGCCACCATGCCCAGCGTGTACTCATGCTTTGGAAAATCGCCAGTGCACCGTCAGCGGCCTTGGCCAAAACAACGGCAACAAGGCCCACCATAGCGGCACCAAACCAGAGAGCTAGTGTGGCGCGGCTGCGTTCTGGTAAGTGTTTAATACGTACCAGCCAACGTTTCCAATACATGAGCTTGCCTGTTTAAACGCCGGGACGTTCACCCCAGAGGATTTTGTGTAATTGCACTTGCATGCGTACTGGTAAATGATCTTCCAGTACCCAGGCGGCGAGATTGGCAGGGGGAAGCGTTTCCCAGACGGGCGACATCAGCACGGGGGCCAGCGTTTCTAAACGACGCTCGCGGATTAAATCGCGCGCCCATTCGTAATCGCTACGATCGCATAAAACAAATTTGATTTCGTCGGCTTTGCTCAAGTATGCGAGGTTTTCCCAGTGCATTTTGGCTAATTCACCCGAGCCGGGCGTTTTGATATCCAGAATGCGTGAAACACGCGGATCAACATCAGCAATCGATAAAGCGCCGCTGGTTTCCAGGCTGAGTGAATAGCCTGCATCGCAGAGCAAGCGCATCAGTTCATGCACGCCTTTTTGCGCCAGAGGCTCGCCGCCAGTCACGCAAATATGGTGGGTGTTAAATGAGGCGATTTTATCGAGGATGGTTTGAAAAGATTGCGTCTCGCCACCGGTAAAAGCATAGGCGCTGTCGCAATAGCCACAGCGCAGCGGACAGCCGGTCAGGCGGACAAACACCGTAGGCAGGCCCATACGGGTGGTTTCACCCTGCAATGAGCAGAAGATTTCGGTAATACGTAATGCGTCTTTCAAGAGAAGCTCCTCAGCCAGCGGCAGCATTTGATGCTGCATGGCAAACCGGAAAACAGTCCGGTGGAAATAAAAACGGCGTCAACCTAATCGGTGACGCCGGGTAAAAATGTGGGCGTTGCAATGTTTCAGCGAAGCAATTTTACGCAGTTTTAGTGTTTTTAGAGTTGTTTTAATTACACTTAATCAGTTGCAAGCAGTGCTTTCTTGGCTGCTGCGGCTTTTTCTGCTTGTGGATACTTTTCAATCAGCTGCAATAGAAAGCGACGCGATGATTTTTTATCGCCCTGTGCGTTGGCAATAATGGCTAGGCCAAAGAGTGCATCGGGTGCACGAGTTTCGTCATTACTCGCGAGTACCTGCTGATAAGATGCCTGTGCGCCCTTATAGCTTTTGAGTGCCGTTTGGCTGACACCCATCCAGTAATAGGCGGTGGGCAGCTGTGCGCTACCGCTGTTTTCGTTAATAAATTTTTGCAGGCCGACTACCGCTTCTTTGTGTTTGCTTGAGCGGGTGAGCTGCACGATATCGTCTAATTGCTGCTGTTCAGACACAACAGCTGCGGCTTTGCTTTCTACTTTAGCCAGCTCCATTGTGCGCATGCGAGCATCCAGATCGGTGTAAAGATCTTTCTGGCGCTTGGCTGCCTCGTCTAGATTAAATTGCAGTACTTCGTTTTGTCCACGCAAGGTGGCAATTTCCTGGCGTAGTTTTTCTAGCTGGCCCACTAGTTCGATAGCGCGGCTATTACTTGCCTCTAATTGCATGAGGCGATCATCGGTCTTTTTTTGCGCTTGGGTTTGAGTAGTACGCAGATCAGTTAATTGCTGGCGCGCTTCATTGTCATCAAAAAGACCAGCGTGAGCCTGCACAGAAAATGCGAGCAAGAGCAGAGTAGCAATTCGTTTCATAGATTGATCTGATGTGAAGTTGAAAACGCGCGGACGAGCTATCGCTCGTCCGTGGTAGAGACTAGGTCTTTTTTGTTTTAACGGCAAGTTGATTACTGCGCAGTTTCACCATTGTAAACAATTTCGGCACGACGATTACGTTCGCGAATGGCATCGCTATCACCGGCTTCAAGCGGACGCTCTTCACCAAAGCTCACTGTTTCGATCTGGCTATCCGGCACGCCCAGTACATTCATCATTTTACGCACTGAATCTGCACGTTTTTGGCCCAGAGCTAAGTTGTACTCTGCGGTGCCGCGCTCATCGGTATGGCCCTGCAAGATGATTTTTGCGTCTTTATGGGTGTTCAGATACTTAGCATGAGCTTGTACTAGCTCATGAAAATCCGGGCGCACAATAAAGGAATCAAAATCAAAATACACGCGACGGTTGGACAGAATATTGTTTGGATCTGTCAGCTCGGTAAAGGATTTTGCCGTGCCTTGAGTCAGGTCAACGGTTGTAGGATTAGTACTTGGCTGAGTCGTGCTGGTATTTGTTGAGCCAGAGTTGTCAGCAGGTTTTGTTGTTGGTACCGGGGTGCTCGCGCAAGCGGCCAGCAAGGCAGTCATGATTAAACTAAGCGCTACTTTTTTCATTGTGTTTCTTCCTTAGATCTTACATCTTAAAGAGATAAAGCTAAGCGTTCGAGCAGTATGACATTTAGCTTAGCAAAGGTTCCGCAAATGGTATCTTTACCGGAGTACCGGTCCCCATGCGGGTTGTCTTACGTCTCCAGCCTGCGCTCTGAGGCGCTGTTTTACTCTGCCATCGCTTGAAACCGCCGCTAGCACTCCCCGTCCACCCATTTTGGTTTCGTACAGCACCATTTGCCCATTCGGTGCAAAGCTGGGCGAATCGTCAGAGCCTGTATCGGTGAGGGTGAGCACCTGACGGCTGCTTAAATCCATAATTGCCGCACGGTAGCCACCATCACGGGTAATAAAGGTCATATTCTTGCCATCCGGGCTGAGCTTGGCTGAGCTATTGTAGCTGCCCTGAAACGTTACCCGTTCTGTGTTACTGCCATTGCTGTTCATACGATAAATTTGCGGGCTGCCACCACGATCCGAGGTGAAATAAATAAAGCGCCCATCGGGTGAAAACGCAGGCTCGGTATTGATTTCACCGCCCCGGCTTAGCTGGCGTAAATCACTGCCATCGGTATTGACCAGATAAATTTGCGAGCTGCCACTTTGGGTGAGTACAACGGCGAGTTCTCGGCCATTGGGTGCCCAGGCAGGCGCGTAGTTGCTGCCTTTAAAGCTAGCCGCTTTCCAGCGCCGTCCTGAAGCCAATTCGTGCACATACACCACGGGTTTTTGGGCCTCAAAAGAAACATAGGCCAATTTGCCACCATCTGGCGACCATTTTGGCGACATCACAGGTTGTTTGGAGACCAAAATGGCTTGTGAGCCAAAACCATCGGCGTCGGACACCTGTAATTCAAAGCGTGAGCCTTGTTTGAGTACATAGGCAATTCGTGAATTAAACGCACCCGGCTGGCCAGTGATTTGCTGGTAAATCAAATCTGCAATCTGGTGCGCTACCCGGCGCATCTGGCCCGCTGTGGCTTTGCGCTCCCAGGTGATTAAGGGCTTTTTGCTGGCTAAATCAATCAGCCAGAATTGCACATTAAAGCCACCCGCATCAGGCGTTACCCGGCCAATGGCCATGGTTTGTGCGCCTTTAGCCAGAGCTGTTGTGTAATTGACCTGCTCCGGTGCAAATGGCACTGGCGACAAGTCCCCCGCGCCGATCACTTTAAACAGCCCGCTACGTGTTAAATCATCGTTAATGACTGGTGTGAGCGCTTGTTTTTGCTGGTTTTCATTCTGGAATGGTGCGATTGCGATAGGGTATTGCGATGCGCCTACGCCTACCACATCAATCGTCATATCAGCATGAGCCGCAGCGCTTAAGAGCAAGCTTGCGCTGAGCAGGCTAAAGAATTTTCGCCAAAGCATTATTGGAGTTCTCCATGAATGGCTATTCCATTCGGTTAACGTGTTATCTCTCTTGGTAGAGACATGGCTTTAATCATTCAAACGGAACGAGATTTTAATATTGCGCATATCACCGCTAAATGGTTGCCCATCAGGCAAAGGCGGCATGCGTTGCAAGGCAAGAATGGCACGTTTTGCGGCTTCGTCATACATTGTTTCGCCGCTGGATTTCAATAGTGTTACTTCTTGAATCTCGCCATTGGGCAGCACATTGATTCTGAACTCTGCCGATGGGTTGCCCTTAGGGTTTGGGTAGACCAATTTAGAGCGAATAAGTTGCGAAACCTTACTGCGGTAATCGGCCAGCCCCTTGCTGGCAGTGGCGCTATTTCCGCTACCTGAACCAGGGCCAGTGTTGTTGGTGGCATTGGGGTTATTGCCTTTGCCACCCGGCTTTGCTCCGGTTTTATTGGGCTCTAAGGAGCTGCCTTCAGACAATGCGGCATCAAATGCGGATACTTTGGGCTTAGCCGACGCTTTGGGGGCGGCTGTTGGCTTGGCTATGGGCGCAGCGCTTGGCTTGGGTTTTGGTGGGGCAGTAGGCACAGCTGTTGGCACTGGCGTCGCCTTAGGCTTTGGCGCCGGAGTTGGAGTCGGGATTGGGGTAGGTCGTAGAGTAGGCGCTGGCTTTACTTTAGCCGTAGCAATATCCGCTGGCTTTTCGGGTAAAGGTTCAGGCTTGGCTTCGATTTTGGTTTGTTTTTTAGGAGGGGGAACTGGCTCTGGATCAGGTGTTTGCTGCGAGCTGGCAGGTGGTGGTCCACCCCATAATTCAACCATGACCGGTTCAGGTTTCTTTGTTTGCCAGTTCATCGACAGCAATAAGCCCGCCACCAAAAGCAAATGGACGGCAGCGGCCAGCGCAAAGGCCAGAGTGGGGCGCTCATTACGATTAAGGTTTGGGCTCATATCACTTCGGCTGAACAAGCAGGCCAACCCGGGCAATATTGGCTTGTTTTAAAGCATCCATCGCATTCATTACCTGCTCGTAGCGTATGGATTTATCTGCGGCAATCACGACCGGGCGATTGGGTGTGATGGCTTGTTTGGCTTGTACGCTGGCGACCAGCGCTTTGAGATCGGCCAGATCGCTACTCTCTTCTTTATCGTGCAGCTTAATCGCACCAGCGGCGTCGATTTCAACTCGCAGCGGGGCCGCGTTCACTTCCTGATCGGATTTGCCAACTGTAGGCAGATTCACCACGCCTTGTTGCATCATCGGTGTGGCAACCATAAAAATCACCAGCAAAACCAGCATCACGTCGATATAGGGAACGACGTTGATTTCGTTTTTAATCCTGCGTGCGCGGCGGGCCATTATTTCACCTGACGCTGCAAGATATTGGAAAACTCTTCGATAAAGGTATCAAAGCGATTGGCGAGCTTGTCGACATCATTGGCAAAGCGGTTATAGGCAACTACGGCAGGAATGGCGGCAAACAGGCCGATGGCGGTGGCAACCAGTGCTTCGGCAATGCCGGGGGCAACGGTGGCAAGGGTAGCCTGGCCTACATTAGCAAGGCCGGTAAAGGCATTCATAATGCCCCATACGGTGCCGAATAAACCGATATAGGGGCTGATCGAGCCAACGGTAGCCAAAAACGCAGTGTGCGAATCCAGCTCGTCCAGTTCACGCTGGCAAGCGGCGCGCATGGCACGGCGGCTGCCTTCCATGACGTCGGATAATTCCATATTGCCGCGCTCGCCCGCGCGCTGGCGCAATTTTAAGAATTCACCAAAGCCCGCCTGAAAGATTTTTTCCATGCCGAGTGTCTGGCCACGGCGCACTTGATCGTAAAGTGTTGCCAGATCTGCACCATTCCAGAAGCGGTTTTCAAACTCTTCAGTTTGTTTTTTTGCGTGGGAGAGGGCGAAGTGCTTGCTGAAGATATACCACCAAGACATAAACGACATCACCAGCAAAATGCCCATGACGGCTTGTACTACGGGGCTGGCGTGCAGGACTAAAGTGATAATCGACAGATCTTGATTGGCTGCAACAGCGTCCACTTTGGGGAATCCTTTATATAGCGTGTTGTTAATGGCGGGAGAAGCCGCCGAAATAATATTCTGTGCCGGTTGAATCTGGCATTAATCCTGTTTCTTCGGGCTAAGCCCGAAGTGCTCGTATGCAGCCAGTGTAGCAATCCTGCCGCGCGGTGTTCTTTGTAAAAAGCCTTGCTGGATCAAAAAAGGCTCGATTACATCGTCAATGGTGTCGGATGATTCGCCGATAGCGGCGGCTACGTTATCGAGGCCCACTGGCCCACCAGCGAATTTTTCTAGGATGGCAGATAAAAGCTTCCTATCCATGACATCCAGCCCTGCGTGATCGACATCCAGCATCGAGAGCGCAGCATCGGCCACTTCTCGCGTTACATGACCATCGGCCCGCACTTCGGCGTAATCACGCACCCGGCGCAGTAGGCGGTTAGCAATCCGTGGCGTACCCCGTGATCTTCGCGCAATTTCGAATGCGCCGTCAGGTGCGATATTCACATTGAGTAATTGTGCCGAACGTGTGGTGATGCGGGTTAGCTCTTCTGCTGTGTAAAACTCCAGCCTTGCCACAATACCAAAGCGATCTCTCAGCGGGTTGGTCAGCATCCCTGCGCGGGTGGTGGCACCAACGAGCGTAAATGGCGGTAGATCAAGCTTTACTGATCTTGCCGCAGGGCCTTCGCCTATCATTAAATCGAGCTGAAAATCTTCGAGCGCAGGATAAAGAATTTCTTCAACCACAGGGCTAAGCCGGTGGATTTCGTCGATAAACAAGACATCATGCGGCTCTAAATTAGTCAGAATCGCCGCTAAATCGCCAGCGCGCTCGAGTACCGGGCCTGAAGTCTGGCGCAGATTTACGCCCAGTTCGCGGGAAATAATATGCGCCAGCGTGGTCTTGCCCAAGCCCGGCGGGCCAAACAGCAGAACGTGATCGAGCGCTTCACCGCGCTTTTTAGCGGCTTCAATAAAAATTTCTAATTGCTCACGCGCCTTGGCTTGCCCAACGTATTCGTCGAGTAATTTTGGCCTGAGGGCGTGTTCTAGTTTTTCTTCTTGATTAGATAATTTTGTGCTGCTAATCAGGCGATCAGCAGGAGCTGCAGAAAGCGCATCGGTTTCGATCATGGCAGTAGGCGATCCAAGAGGGTAGTACGGCTTGCTGCGTAGCAATAAGCAAGTACCACCACGCTCGCAACACTAAAGCCTGCAATGATATCGGAGAAATGATGCACACCGAGTACCAGTCTGGCTATTCCACCTAAAATGGCAGCACAAAAGGCAAGGCCAAACCAGAGCGTGCGGCGTTGTGGCTGGTATTGCGAGGCAATCAGGGCCAGTACAAAAGACATTATCCATGCGCTCATGGCGTGGCCGCTAGGAAAAGACGGGCCGTGTGCCGAGGCTAAAAATTCTAAGCTGGGGCGAGGCCGTAAAATGCTGAATTTAAGTGCGGCATTTAATAGCCAGCCGCTGAAAATGGCCAAGGGCAGGCCAACGGCATTGCGGCGATCGCCTAATTTAAACCATAAACCTGCACCAATCACCGATGCCAGTAGCAGGGAGCCTAATGCACTGCCAAACCAAGCTAAAGTTTTGCAGAGGGCAATCAGCCATGCTGGTCCATTGTAAAAGACATTACCGATGGCATCATCAAGTGCATTGAGCTCTGGCGTGCTTAAGAGCGTGGCTAAAAAAATGAACAGGATAGTGCCGGTAATGGCGGTGATGGACAGGATTCGCATTTAGGTTTTAACCAGTTGTTTAAGGGCGCGCCGGATGCCGTCAGAAACATCAACATCGCTGGCGAGCTCTTTGACCGCTCCATTGGCTTCGCGTTCGCTATATCCCAAGGCAATTAATGCATGTAGCACATCATCTTTATTTGATGCAGGCGTTTGAAACAGTGCACTATTATTACTGGCAGAGGTCATAATAGGCAGATTGTTGAGCTTGCCACGCAGTTCTAAAACAAGCCGCTCTGCCGTTTTCTTACCAATACCCGGTACTTTGGATAGCCGCACCAGATCTTCTGCGGCAATCGCTTGCGCAAGCTCGTCGGCGTTCATTCCCGATAAAATAGCGAGCGCAATTTTTGCGCCGATGCCGCTCACTTTAATCAGCGAGCGGAATGTATCGCGCTCAGCCCGGGTGGCAAAACCGTATAAAAGCTGTGCGTCTTCACGCACTACCATATGAATATATAAGCTGGATGGCTGACCCATGTGGGGTAATACATAAAACGTGCTCATGGGCACATCTACTTCGTAGCCCACGCCATTGGTTTCAATCACAATTTGCGGCGGCTGTTTTTCGATCAGGGTTCCGGTAAGGCGTCCGATCATGGTGTGCATCTCTTTATCAAAGCGGGGAGTATAAATGGCCGACAATCGCTTGACGAATCTGAAAGTGAAGTTAGGTATTTTTTGCTTAGCATCTGCTCTGCAAGCGGGTGCCGTGCCCGTAAAACTACTGACACAGCAGCAATTACCATACAGTAATCAGCTGGAAGATGGACGCCAGACAGGTATTGCCCTGGAAACGGTACGTTGCGTTATGAATAAATTGCAGCGTCCGGTAGAAATTAAGTTTTTGCCATGGAAGCGTGCGCAGAACTTAGTTGAGCTGGGTGAGGCCGATGGCTTTTTTTCAGCATCGCAAAGCAATGAGCGGGATCGTTACGCCTCGTTGACGCAAATGATTGCGCCTCAGCAGTGGCGCTGGTATTTTCGCCGCGATAGTCATGCCAAGCCTTTAAGTGAAGAATTCCGCCAATCGGCGATGGTGGGGGCTTATTTTGGCTCGAATATGCTGAGCTGGTTAAAAATATCCGGCTATCGAATTTATGCCTCCCCTCCTGGGCATGATCAGTTATTAAAAATGCTGATCGCAGGAAGAGTCGAAGCAGTATTGGCGAGTGATTTGGCGATGAATGAGTCGATTCGCTTGACGCATTCGGAGCAAAAAATTCGCTCCGAATTATTAGAAGACAAACCTTTAGGCGTGTATTTTGGCCATCGTTTCTTAAAAGAAGAGCCAGAGTTTCTTGCTCGCTTTAATGCCGAGCTGCCGCTTTGCCGTAGCAAACTTTAAGCTAAACGCCCACGTTTAATGGTGAGACCTAAGCTTGCCAGTTGCTTCATTGCGCCACTATCGTGCTGAGCATGGGTAAGTGCCACAGCCAAGGCATCGGCAGCATCAGATTGCGGCGCGCCATTTAAGCGCAACATGCGCTGCACCATCTGGCTGACTTGATCTTTATCTGCGTGGCCATTTCCCACCACGGCCTGCTTCACTTGCAGCGCCGTATATTCCCCAATCGGCAGATCGGCCAGCACAAGGGCCGACATCGCCGCTCCCCGTGCCTGGCCCAGCATTAAGGTTGATTGTGGGTTGACGTTTACAAACACAATTTCAACTGCAGCTACATCCGGCTTATAGGTTTCTACTACTTCAGTAATCCCGCGCAAAATGGATTTGATGCGGGCTGCTAGCTCCCCGCCGGGGGTGCGAATACAGCCCGAAGCGACGTAAGTTCGGTTTTGCCCGTCGATATCAATCACCCCAAACCCTGTGATTCTAGAGCCGGGGTCAATTCCTAAAATACGCATTCGTAGTCAGTCCAGTTGAAAAAGGCAGGTTAGAAATCGACGGATTTTTTCGTCTGGCAAGGCGCGAGGAAGCTGCATAGCTGGCTATGCAATGACGAGCAACGCAGCTAGGTGGAAAAAGACGCGATTTATGCCTGTCGTTTCAGCTTGACTGGCTACTAATCATTACCTAAAACAGTGTCACCTTTTGCAAAGGTCCAAGTGCGGCTAATGCTGAGCACATCGGTGTCTTTACGAATATCGTCTGGGAACTTACCAAAAGGCGCGGCCATTTTTATGATGCGCAAAGCGGCAGAATCTAATTCTTTATTGCCCGATGATTTGGTGATTTCAGCATGGCGCACATTACCGTTAGCATCAATTTCTACTGAAACCAGCAAGCGGCCGTACATTTTTTGTCCGCGCGCATCCAGCGGATAAGCCAGCGCACCGACTCGCTCCATTTTCATTCGCCAGTCTTCTACATAACGGGCAAAACGATATTCTCTCGCCCGTGCGCCAATAAAAGTCATACGTGGGCGGCTTTGATAATCGCTGGTTTGCTTGCTGATTTGCGCTGCTAAGCCGGCTATTTCACGTGCCTGTTGCTTTAATTGCTCATTATCCAGACCCACGTTTTCAGTTTGCGTGCTCTTACCCAAATCCTGTGCGACACGGGTATTGGCTTTGAGCTGCAACATCAGCTTTTCTGCATCGGCTTCCAGCTTTTTTTGCTGTTCTTTAACGCGCTCAAGCTCTTTGGACTGGGCATTATTGCTGGCAGGCAGGGGGGATTTGACGTGTTGATTGGCCACATCCGTATTACCGCCACCATTGAGATTGGCTTGCGCCAGCGCATCGGCCTTGTGAGCATCTTGCAGCGTGCGCTGGTTTACAAGCACCACTTCGAGTGGCTGCGCTGAAAACAGCGTCTTAGGATCGGGCATGACAAATTTCATGCCGAAAATAGGGATAGCATGTGCGAGTACCGATAAGAACCCACCCAGAGCCATAAAGCGTTGCGCTCTATCCATTTGCCAACCTGTACTTGCCTAAGATTTTTAATCGCGGGAGTGTAGCACGACGCAGGCTACCTGCTTGCTGCTAAAATAGCTTTACGCTTCATCTACCCGTAAGGAAAAAACATGATTAAGTATTTTTTGCCGCTATTGCTGATCTGTACGCCGCTTGCCTGGGCTGAAGATGGCGCAAAAGTGGCTGCAAAATATAATTGCTTAGCTTGCCATGCTATTGATACTAAAATCGTTGGTCCGTCGTATAAAGAAGTAGCCGCTAAATATCGTGGGCAAAAAGACGCAGAAGCGATGCTAATGAAAGAAGTGCGTAGTGGTTTACCGGGCGGGAAATGGGGCAAAATTCCTATGCCTGCCCAGCAAATTGAAGAGAAAGATTTAAGGATTATTGTGCGTTGGGTGTTGTCTCATTAATACCATACCGCCTGTATGGCAAAACGAGTTATTGCATTGCGGCGGGGACTTGATTATGCTGCCTCCCCATTTGGTGGGGTGTATGCTCGTAAGTTGATGTTCTGTTTAGTTTTTGTTTCAGATTCATGAAATACTCTCACAGCGCATCTTCGCCCCGCCCCCATTTGCAGAAAGGGAGAACCACCATGGCCAAACTCACGGAACAAGAAATCATTAACTGGAATGGTTCAGAAGATGATTACATGAACCCGGATCACCTCGAGTTTTTCCGGGCTAAGCTTCTGCAAATGAAAGCAGAGCTGTTGGCAAATGCCAATCAGACCAGCCAACACTTGCAAGAGCAGGAAGCCACGCCTGATCCGGCTGATCGCGCTACTTTAGAAGAAGAATACGCATTAGAGCTACGCACTCGTGATCGTGAGCGTAAGTTGCTAATGAAGATTGAATCGACTTTGCGTAAGCTTGATGAGGGTAATTACGGCTACTGTGAAGACACCGGCGAGCCGATTGGCCTGCCACGTCTGGTTGCACGTCCAACTGCGTCCATGTCTCTGGAAGCACAAGAGCGTCGTGAACGTATGAAAAAGCAGTACGCAGATTAATGCCGTGCTGTGTTGATGAGTAATACCTCCGAGACAATTGCTAAAGCACGTGACTTAGTCACCCAGACCCGTGCCCGTAGTACTCCTGCGCGTGTACGGGTGCTGGCTGCTCTCTTGGATGCTCAGCGCCCCTTATCGCATCTTGATGTGCTGGCTGCGCTGCAGCCTGCCATCGACCGGGTGACGGTTTACCGAGTTTTGGATTGGCTCACCGAGCAGCATTTAGCGCATAAATTATCCGGCGATGATCGGGTTTGGCGTTTTTCTGTTGCACCCGCCCCACACCATCATGCACATTTTCAGTGTGAAAATTGTGGTCGTTTTTTCTGCCTAGAAAACGTTAGCAGTGATCTGCCCGTAAGTTTGCCTGCGCACTTTATGGCTCGCATGGTTGAAATCACCGTGAAAGGCATTTGCGCCGACTGTCGATAGACGATAATCTCTTCCTTTTATTATGTGCTTGTCGTGGTGCAAGGCAGCCGCTCTAGGGAAGAATATGCAATATCAAACAGATGATGTCCGTATCCGAGAAATCAAAGAGCTACTTCCCCCTATTGCCGTGATGGAAAAATTTCCCGTCAGCGAAATTGCATCCGTCACCGTTTTTGAAACCCGGCAAGCCATTCAACGTATTCTGCAAGGAACAGATGATCGCCTTTTGGTCGTTATTGGGCCCTGTTCCATTCACGATACTGATGCTGCGCATGAATACGGCGCTAAGCTTAAAGTGCTGCGTGAGCTGCATAAAAACGATTTAGAAGTCGTGATGCGGGTTTATTTTGAAAAACCACGCACTACTGTTGGCTGGAAAGGTTTGATTAACGATCCTTACCTGAACGGTAGCTTTAATATCAACGATGGCCTGCGTATTGCGCGCAAATTGCTGCTTGATTTAAACAACGATGGCATGCCAACCGCGGGTGAGTTTCTCGATATGATCACGCCACAATATATGGCGGATTTGATGAGCTGGGGCGCAATTGGTGCGCGCACTACTGAATCGCAGGTACACCGCGAGCTGGCTTCGGGTTTATCTTGCCCTGTTGGTTTTAAAAACGGGACCGATGGCAATTTAAAAATTGCTCTTGATGCCATTCGTGCTTCCAGCCAGTCGCACCACTTTCTGTCTGTAACCAAAATGGGCCATTCAGCCATTGTGGCGACCGCGGGCAATCCTGATTGCCATATCATTTTGCGTGGTGGTAAAGAACCTAACTTTGATACCAATCATGTGCGCGCTGCGATGACCGATTTATCTGCTGCGGGTCTGCCACAAAAAATAATGGTCGATTTTAGCCATGCAAATAGCAGCAAGGATTACCGTCGCCAGGTTGATGTATCCGCCGATGTGTGTGGTCAGCTTGCTAGGGGCAATAATGCGGTGTTTGGTGTGATGATTGAAAGTCATTTAGTGGGCGGCCGTCAGGATCATGTCGAAGGCACGCCGCTGACTTATGGTCAGTCGATTACGGATGGCTGCATTAGCTGGGATCAAACTGAAACCATGCTGATCGATTTAGCCAAGGCGGTGGTTGATCGTCGTGCAATTGCTAAAGTACATATTTAAAAGCTTGAAATAAGTTTGAGCTTTATAAGAAAACGCCCCGTAAATCGGGGCGTTTTGTATTTCTATTTGCCGCTTAGCGAGTGCTCATGGAAAGGAATTACTGGATTTGGCACAGCTCTTTACTAGTATTGAAAATGCCCTGATAAACGATCAGGGATATTTTTTTGAGGGCGTCTTAGCTAAGTTGTCTATTTTTTTGAAAGATCGCTTAGCAAACAGCTTGCCATACTGGAAATATATTGCCTGATATCGGAGCCAGCATATGCAATTTGATGAAGTACTACCCGATCATTTTAATATTATCTCTCGCACTCCTTTACCCCATGTATTGATCGAACAAGCTTTGATGCAGCTGGGTGGTGGTGGTATCGAGGGAACCACGTTTAAACGCAATGCTTTGCTGGCGGCAGGCTGGAAACACGCCAGTGTGGTGTCTTATGGCAAACATCCTAATGAGGCAAGCACTGCATTTAATCAGGTGCGGGCGGTATTGGCGACGAGCCAAGATCCGGCTGCGATTATGGAGCAGTTGCAAAAAAAATAGCGCTGGGCAGCCTGCTGAACTTTAGACTTTGCAGCAGGTGCAGGCGCGGCTACTCCCGCTCTTATGCAAGCAAGTGCGGCAGGTTTTTTTTAATGATGGTTTGCAGCTTGCCATTGCAGCATCACTGATCGTATATGGGCTTCTACATCGGTGATTTCAATGCATTTACCCTGGGCCTCGACGGCACTGAGGTCTACACCTAGCCTTGCTGCAAATTGGGCGGCTTGTGGGCTAACACTAAGTACGGCTGTTTCCGGCCAGTCAACTTGGCAGGCGCTTACAAAGGTGGCTTCTGCACCAAAAACAGGCTCGGGTGTTTCTTCGATTTCCATTTGTAATAATAAATCGCCACAAAATACGGTTTCGGTGAGTGAAACCATTAAATGAGAAACCAGACCCGCTTCGGGCGCACAAATTTCTATTTCTTCACTGCCGTAGCTTAAGGTCAGCAGAGGGGCGTTATTCTGAACATGGTGGCCGGGCGCGATATGCAGAGCGCTCACGCAGGCGGAATCTGCCAGCTCGGGAACACAGATCAGGTGGGTCGTGAATGCGGTCATGGTGAATATGCACCTAATTTGAGTGATTTTGCTTGATTTTGGCCAATACAGCCGACTTTATGGCTGTTTAGAATATGCACTAGTAATTATTCCATTGCAGCGCAGCATTGCAGTTTCTAACATTGCGCCGAATGAGTAAGAGATAAGCAGCAATTGCTATGAATATTATCGCAGCCACAGCTTGGCAGCCTGCCCGATTTTTTTGGTTGACACGAAAAATGAGATAGACCAGCGCTGATTTTGCTGGATTGATTGTCTCTAAATGGCGTGCTTACAGAGGCTGAGGCTTGATTATCTGCCCGCTTTTGAAAAGCAGGTGATGCTGCGATTGAATGATGATTTGCAAAGGCACAACAGGGCTGGTGGTAAGGCATTCTTATCACCGCCAGCGTAATACTAAGGAGTAGTTTATGAGTGAGTTGGTTCTAGTTATCAATGCCGGTTCGTCCAGCATCAAATTTTCCCTGTTTGAAACCACAGCAGCAGATCCTGTCTTGCTGTTTAAAGGCTTAGCAGACGGCATTTATGTCGATCCTAAATTTGTGGCTAAAGATGCGAATGACAATAAGCTGGTTTCCGAATCGATACCGGCAGATATGCCTAAGAACCACGACTCTGCACTGCGTCATATGCTAGCTTGGCTCAATGGCCATATCGAAGGCCGCACCATTGCAGCGATTGGCCATCGCGTAGTGCATGGTGGTTTAAGCTTTTGCCAGCCAGTACAGATTACAGAAGACGTTTTAAAAGGTCTGGATGAAACGATTGCGCTAGCGCCACTGCATGCGCCGCACAATATTATGCCGATGCGTGTTCTGGCTCAGCTGTTACCTAATGTGCCGCAAGTTGCCTGCTTTGATACCGCTTTTCACCGCACTCAGCCAGAAATCGAACAGCAATACGCCTTACCTTATGAATTTAGCGAAAAACACGGTATTCGTCGTTACGGCTTTCATGGCCTTTCTTATGAATATATCGCCAGTGTGCTGCCTGCGATTGATGCTAAGGCTGCCGCAGGCCGCACGGTTGTAGCTCACTTGGGCAATGGCTCGTCGATGGCTGCTTTGTTGGGGGGGAAGTGCCAGGCAACGACAATGGGCTTTACCGCCTTGGAAGGCCTGCCTATGGGCACGCGTTGCGGCACGATCGATCCAGCTTTGATTCTGCACTTTATGAGCCATCTGAAAATGGATGCCTCACAAATTGAAGAGCTAATCTATAAAAAATCAGGCTTATTGGGTATGTCGGGTATTTCTAGCGATATGCGCGATCTGCATGCTAGCAAAGATCCACATGCTAAGTTTGCTGTGGATTATTTTGCTCACCGTGTTGTGCGTGAAACGGCATCTTTAGCTGCGGCGATGCAAGGCTTTGATGCGCTGGTGTTTACGGCAGGTATTGGCGAGAACGACGATATTGCCCGCGCTACGGTATGCAATGAATTGCGCTGGTTAGGCGTGGAAATTGATGAAACAGAAAACGCAAAACGCTCAGGTGAAGCGCGCTGTATCTCTCTGCCAAGCAGCCGTGTTCCTGTGTATATCATTCCAACCAATGAAGAATTGATGATTGCACGTCATGCTTTAAAGTGCGTTGCCATTTAATTTTCTAGTGTTAAAAAAGCCACATGAGTTAATTCATGTGGCTTTTTTTATGTAAAAAAACAAATGCAGTAGGGGTGTTGTTAATCTGCTTTGAAATTAAATCTTTATTTAAAAGCCGCACAATGGCCGTACTCAGCGGGCAATCTTCCGTGCTCTACTTGCAACTGAAGGTAACTTCAGGGACTGCGGTGATTTAGTTTTATGTCTGCAACAAATACCGGGCTAATTGTTTCATGCATATTTATCGTAGTAAGCCCATTTCAGGCTTGCTTGCTATGTTTACCTTTGAGTAAGCCAGGTGGTTCACGTATCCTTCAAGCCTTGCCGGAGTACGAGTAGGAAAAAATGGAAAATGATAATGTAATTGATCTCTTGCCTGAGCCGCGTCGCCTGCCTGCCGGGCGCGGCTGGCAGTGGTATGTGAGTGGATTTAAGCTGTTTCGCCGCCAGTCAGGGATGTGGATTGTGCTTGCCCTGCAGTTTTTTGTTGTCGCTTTATTGGCTTATGTGCTTTCGGTCGTGGGTGCCATCGCTTATGCCTTGGCGGCTCCTGTGCTATTTGCCGGGTTTTATCTGGCGGCTAAGCAAGCCGATTTAGGCAATAAACTGGGCCCTTTGGATTTATTTGCTGCTTTTCGTGGTGAAATAAAGCCCTTACTTTTTATTGGTTTTGTTGATTTATTTGCTGCGGTATTGGTCACGATATTGCTCAGTTTTTTTGGTAGCCAAGGTACTTTTCCTGATGTTCCTGCTGGCACTTTACCCAGCCCGGAAGAGATGAAAGCCATTTATTTACACGTGTCTTTGAGCCTGATTTTAATGGCACCAGTGAAATGCGCTACATGGTTTGCACCCGCCTTGGTACTGCTTAAAGGTCATTCAGCGATTGAGGCAATGAAGCTGTCGTTTTCAGGTGTTTGCAGCAATTGGCAGGCTTTTTTACTGAGTGGCATGCTTGCTGCCGCTTTATTTATTTTGTCGGCATTTACTTTAATGCTTGGATTAGTCGTTGTGCTGCCTGTCATGATGTTGACGCAATATATGGCATACCGAGAAATTTTTGACGCAGCGCCCGTGAGCGTTGATGGAGTCTAAAGTGCTAGAAAGCCCATTCAAAGGTAAAACAGGAGTCGCCCGTATTTTTAATGCATTGGGCTACTCATTAGACGGTTTAAAAGCGGGCTGGCTTAATGAAGCCGCTTTTCGTCAAGTGAGCATGCTGGCTTTTATTGGTATTCCCTGTGCCTTTTTGATTCCTGGCCTGCCTCACTGGGGGCGCGCTATTTTGATTGGCAGCCATTTGGCCTCGATGATTGTAGAGCTGCTTAATTCTGCAATTGAAGCCGCTGTGGATCACACCTCTTTAGAGCGCCATGTATTGGCTAAACGGGCCAAAGACTTAGGCAGCGCAGCGCAACTGGTGTGTTTGCTTAATCTGGCGCTGATGTGGTGTCTAGTGGTGCTGGGCTAGTTTGTCTACTTATCCGTTTGATGCGCTTAAACCAGCGCCTTAAGTGAGGGCTGTTGATTTTGTACAAATTACGTGCAGGGTGTGAGTAGATCAACATGAGTCATCAGCAAGCGCTATTGCTGGAAGGGCGGAACTTATACCGGCAAGGGCAGCCTGCCCTAGCTATTTCTGTCTTTCTTTCTGGTATCGAAGAATCTCTGGATAAGGGCGAAAACGAAGCCATTTATTGGCTTGAGCTGGCGCATTTATTTCGCGAAACAGGGCAGGTGGAAAGGGCATTAGCTTTAAATCAATATGGATTGCAATTAGCAGCAGACGATGCTTATTTGATTTGCGCCGCGAGGCTAGGACTGGCTGCCGATTTATGGGTACTGAATAAACCAGCATCGGCGCTCGCCATGATGCAACAGTCCATGGAAAACCCTGCATTATATGAATGCGCCTATCTGCTTGAGCGATTAAGCCAGCTTTATTCCTTGCAAGCTGAGTGGTTGCAGGCGCTAGGCCTGCTTGAAAAGGCGATTGCTCTGTATCAGAACGAGCCGCTGGCGTTGGCATGCTGTGGCTTGGCTTTACTTAAATTGCAGGCCAAGGCTGCTGTCTGGTCTGAATCGGTTGATGGGATTGCTATTGTAAAAAAATACATGCATCTGCTGCCCAATTGTCAGCGCGAAATGCAGGCAGAGCTGGGCCATGCTTATCAGGCATTGGGGCAATTTGCTGAGGCTGCTGATTATTTTAGCCATGCCTTGCAGTTGGCTAAAGTGCAGAAAAAATCGCGGCCAAGGCGCCTTGCTGCAGTGGAATACAAGTTGCGCCATATGACTAGCGAGATTGAAATTGAACTACTGCGTGAAAAAAATGTGGCGCAGCATCAACAGGTGCAAGAGCTAGAAAACGTGAGTTTTCGCGATGAGCTAAGCGGCTTGCATAATGCACGCTATCTTGCGATGCGCTGGCCTGCTTTATTAGATCGGGCGGATGAAACTGCGCTTTGTTTGCTCAGTATTGGCATAGATCACTTTGCCAGTCTTCGGGAAGTCTTTGGCAGCGAGCTGGCCTACATTGCCTACCATCAGGTAGCCCGTATTTTGCAGCAGCATACCCCGGCTAAAGCTATCTTAGTGTCCGCTGGGATAGGCTCATTCTCCTTGGTTTTAGCCGGTATGGATAAAGCGGCTATTGAGCAAATGGCTGCCTGCATGCAGCTGGATGTTGCGCATCTGGAAAGCGCTCATTTGCCCGAGCCATTTAGTGTGGGTATGGGAGGGGCTTTTTTCCAGCAGGGCGATACCGCCGAGATTTTGCAATTGCGGGCAGATTTAGCCCTGTTTCTGGGGCAACGCAAAGGGCAAGGTCAATTGCTCTGGGATGAAGCCACAAAATGAGCGCGAAATTACAATTTGCGGCCCAATTAGAAATGATTGCCAAGGCATCGTATTGCGGTGCACCTCCTTCACCAACTGAATCAGAGCAGCTATTGCTTGCGGCAGCAGGTGATGAGCAACTGATGGCAACGGCTCAGGTGATTTTGGGGCATTCATGGCAGCATTTAAGCGAGCATCTGAAGGCCCAGCAGGCTTTTCTGGCGGGAATAAAGAGCTTTAAAGCCATGCAGTGTAAGAAGGAGCAAACTGAAACGCTGATTCTGCTGGGATTTTCGCATTTATTGAGCCACGAACCGCTGCTTGCTCTTGATAATTGGTCTGAGGCATTAAAAATAGCCCGCCTATTAAAAAATAGAAAACTCTGCGCGCGTATCTATATGGGGATCGGGCAGGTTTATATTGGTTTTGGTGATCATCAGGCGGCGCTGGGGTTTAATGAGCTGGCACTGGAGTTAGCTCGCAAGCTGGGGAGCGATCACCTGAAGTGCGAGGTGCTGCTGAATGTGGCCAGTGATGCTTATCGCTTAAAACGTTTCTCTTATGCTTTGCAATGTCTTGCTGAAGCAGAAAAACTATTACAGCAATCGGTTGTTAATCCAATTTGGTCTGCAGAGATTATTTATTATCTAGGGGCTGTACACGCAGAGCAAAAGCAATTTTTACAAGCTAAAATCGAATTAGAAACTGCGTTTACCTTAAGCGATCAAAATGAAAATCTGTGGGGTAAGGCTCATGCTTTAACGGCTTTGGCCGAGGTATTACTGGCTTTGAATGATGTTACTGCCGGAGAGATATTGCAGCAGGCTTTAAATTTAGCGCAGCAGGTTGGAATAAAAGAATTACAAAATCGCTGTCATACGGGTTTAATTCAGTGGCATATTGCACAGCATCATTATGAATTGGCGATGCCCAGTTTTAACGCACTACTGCAAAATGAAGAAAAACACACTTTTAAAATAAGCGCAAAACACCGGCAGCGAATTTTACAATTGCAAACGCAAAGCCGGATGAAATTGCTCTAGCTATTTTTTATTGCACGGCATGGTTGATTGCAAGCCAACAGATCATTATGCGGCTCTTTTATCCCAGCCTAAAGTGCTTTTAATCTGTCTAAGATAGGCATAGGCTGTTACTTCATGCCCCGCATCACATAACAGCCGATGCCAATGCTCTAATACCGGCTCTAATCCTGCTCTATTGTGGATATGTGCAAAGTCTTCATTTAAAAAACGATCAAGCTGGCCTGCCAGGTATTGCTGATTACTCATATGCATCATTTGGCGTATTTGGGATAAAGCGCGTTGATCAATGCTCACTATACCGTGGCCATTGCTGCCCACTTCTTCTACCAGCTTGAGCAACTCCAACCGGGCTAAGCCTTCTTCTAATTCATTGATGCTGAATGTTTGTAGTAAGTCAGCACGGCTTCTTTTTCCATCGGTCATAATTAAAATACGACGCGCTACCGAAGAGAGCAAACCACTGCGCTCTTCGATTTCTTTACTACCTTTGGCTGTTTTAGTGAAACGCTGCTGATCCATTTTACGGCCGGCCAGATAGGGTTGTGTAAGCTCAGATTACCCGACTCTCACATATAAGCCAATACTACTTATATAAAATATTAATGATGAATTTATTTATTTTTATTTAAATTTACAGTGTAAAAGTATTTGCGGCTATTTTGCTGAAAGGAGCATGGAAAATCGCTGTTCATAGCAGACTATTGCTGTCATTCAATATGAACGAGTGTGGTTTAGAAACCACAGCCACTGAATGGTGTAATGCAGGAATGTTTATTCGTATGTTGAAGTTTCAAGCGCTAATTGGACTTCTAAGTTATGAATCAATGGCGATAAGATGATATCCAGAGTGTAGACTAGGGTGTTGATATCTTGTTTTGAGCGCCGGTTTTTAATCGCTTGCTCAATCGAGGCTGATAATTCCTGGATAAAATCAGCACCTGCATAACTTGATGTGCTTTTTAGTGTATGGGCTATTCGTTCGGCACCGGCCCAATCATCTTGCTCCATTGCGGCATTAATTTCTGCCGCGGTGTTTTTTTGCGCTTTAACGTATTTGCGCAGAATCGATAAATAAAGATCTTTTTTTCCCAAGCATAATTGCAAGCCTGCTTCTACATTTAGCCCCTCAATATTGCTGGGTAACTGATTTGAATCGCTAGAAACAGGTTTAGCAATGGGGTCGGGAGCAGGGGATACAATGGGTGCAGGTGTTGTTGCAGATGGTGTATACCATTTTAGCAATACTCCCCAGAATAGATTTGGATCGATAGGTTTGCTGATAAAGTCATTCATCCCTGCTGCCGTGCAATTGTCCCGGTCGCTTTGCATGGCGTTGGCGGTCATGGCCAGAATGGGGGTCTTACTTAGCCGCTCAATTTTTCTAATTTCGCGTGTTGCGCTAATGCCGTCCATAACCGGCATTTGCATATCCATTAAGATCACATCGTAAGTATCGGCTTGGGCCATGCGCACGGCAATCTCGCCATTGTCGGCAGTGGCAACGATTAAACCTGCATCGGATAAAAGCTCGCTTGCCACTTGCTGGTTGAGTTCATTATCTTCCACTAGCAAAATTCGTCCGCCTGCAAGCGATTTAAGCTGCTCTTCCTGGTTTGCTGATGAGCGCTCTGTTTGCTTTCTTGTCGTGCTGCTTCCGGCACTTAGCACGCGGATGACCACATCGAATAATTGGGATGCCTGAACGGGTTTGACCAGAATGTTTTCAATCCCTAGTTGCTGTGCTTGCGATTGCACATCACCGCTATCATAAGCGGTGACGATCACCACCTTATGCGGCGGAGATAAATTCATTTCAAAAATATGTTGAGCCGTGGCGATGCCGTCCATTTCCGGCATTTTCCAATCGATTAAAATCACATCGAAAGGCGAGTGTTGGCGTTGCTTGATGGTTTCTAAAGCCGCTTGCCCAGAGGGCACGGCTGTTGTTTTGAATGACATGCTTTCTAATAAATCTTGCATGACTTCACGTGCGCTATCCACATCATCGACGATTAAAATATCCCGTCCGCGTAAATCAGGTTGCGGCACAGGGTAGTTAGGGCCGTTTGTTGCAAGTTTTAAACGGGCTGTAAACCAGAATGTACTACCTTTGCCTAGCTCGCTTTCGACACCCACATCACCATTCATTAATTCTGCTAATTTTTTAGCAATCACCAAGCCCAAGCCTGTGCCGCCATATTTGCGGGTGGTGCTGGAATCTGCTTGCTGAAAAGATTGAAATAATTTACTGATTTGCTCACTATTTAAGCCAATGCCGGTATCTTGCACTGCAAAGTAAATCAGCACATCATCGTTAAGCTGTTCTTTTAATTTAATAATGACTTTAATAACACCTTGCTCGGTAAATTTTACTGCATTATTGGCATAGTTAATGATTGCCTGCCCTAGGCGTGTAGGATCGCCAATTAAATGCCGTGGCACAGTTTTGTCGATATCAAAAACCAGCTCTAAACCTTTAGCAAAGGCTTTTTCATTAATTAAGTTGGCTACATTATCTAATACTTTTTCTAAAGAAAAATCAACGAGCTCTATATCTAATTTACCAGCCTCTATTTTAGAAAAGTCTAGGATATCATTGATAATTCCCAATAGGTGCTTACCAGCTCCTTGTACTTTATCAATATAATCTCTTTGCTTAGGGTTTAAATCCGTTTTTTGAGCCAAATGAGAAAGACCAATAATTGCATTCATTGGTGTTCTAATTTCATGGCTCATAGACGCTAAAAATTCACTCTTCGTCTTGGTGGCCTGTTCGGCTGAATCACGCGCTTTTTCCAGTTCTTTATAACTTAATTGTAGTTGTGCAGTGCGTTCTTCTACCCGGCTTTCTAATTCAAGATTTAATTTTAATATTTTTTGCTCTGCTGCTTTGTGCTCTTCTACTTCTTTAGATAGCTCGCTGGTTCTTTCTTCAACCATTTGTTCTAATTTTTCATTGGCACTACGAATATGTTCCTGCATTTCTAATAGTTTATTATTATTCTGTACAGCTGTTTCATAAATAGAAAGTAAGAGGCTTAGAATATGTTGTTTATCAGATTTGATTAAATACTTCTCTCCCGAGAAAAAAACCGGTACGCCTGCATCTGTATCGTTGTTTTTATACATATCGCGGCTGAGCAGCATGTATTTAATTCGGAGCAATAAATCACTTGTATCGTAGGGCTTGGTCAGAAAATTATCTGCACGGCATTCAAGCCCCTTGATTACGTCTTTTACATCGGTGAGCGAGGTTAATAGAATTACTGGAATGCCCTGCAGGGCAGGGTCTTGCTTAATATGTGTGCATAGCTCAAAGCCATTCATATTGGGCATATTAATATCGCTGATGACGATATCAGGCCGCTGGCTGCGTGTTATTTCTAGCCCTTCACTGCCATTTTTTGCGAGTAAAACCTGATAACCCTCGGCCAGCAAAATGCGTTTGAGCATGATGGCCTGAATCGTGCTGTCTTCGACGATTAACACCGATATCGCTGTGCCGCTTGGGCTGGAATCGAATGTGCTCATTTGGCTGCTCTCAGGCATAGGCCGATTAAATGGGGCGCGATCTCGTTTAAAGCCAATATGCGTTTGGCTGAGCCCAGCGCAATGGCTTGCTTAGGCATTCCAAATACCACGCAACTTTTTTCATCCTGGGCAATGGTCATGCCACCTGCTTGGCAGATCGCTTGCATACCATCTGCACCATCATCGCCCATTCCTGTCAGCAAAACAGAGATTATGTTTTCACCAAACTGTTTTGCAGCAGATTGCATGGTAGTACTAACTGAGGGGCAATGCCCCTTATTGGGCACATTATTACTAATTAAGAAGCGGCCGTTGGTATCAAATTCAAGCTGCATTTTCTCTTGGGGAAAATACACATGGCCAGGCTGTGGGGCTAGCCCCGCCGTGGCTATCTGGCACTTTAAAGCAGATTGCTCGCCTAGCCATGAGACTAAATTATGCAAAAAGCCATCGCTGATATGTTGAATACAAATAATAGGCAGCGGAAAGTTGATTGGTAGCTGCGAGAGTATGGCTTGCAGTGCCTGTGGCCCACCAGTTGATGCACCAATGATGAGTAAGCGGTATTTACAGCTTGCTGCTGAGAGGATATCGGGTAGCAAGCGGGGGGCAGGGTTCTTTTTACGAAACACATGCACACCCGCCAAAATACGTATTTTGCTGAGTAATTCAGAGCTAATGCCACCATAAACAGATTCTTGCTCTAGCCTGGGTTTGGTAACGATATCTAAAGCGCCTGCTTCAAGTAATTTAAAGACATTTACCGAGCCGGGCATGGCCGAGACGCTAATGACCAGCACAGGGCATGGATGATGCTCCATGATGTTTTGTATCAGCTCTAAACCATCCATGCCGAGCATATGAAAATCGGTACAAACCACGGCTGGGTTTAAACTGGCAATCATTTTTAAAGCTTGCTTGCCATTGCTGGCAGTGCCAATTATTTCGATATCATCGGCTTTTTCCAATATTCTTATTAAGATACGAAGCGCGATGGGGGAATCATCAACCAGTAGGACTCGTGTTTTGTTTAGTTGCATTTCACACCAATCTTCTTAAGGTATCGAGTAATAGCTTTTGTTCAAAAGCTGCTTTAGAAATATAAGCATTGGCTCCTGCTTCCATACCCCGCCTTTTATCTTCTTCAGTGGATAACATGGTGACTAGTACGATGGGCAGTTCGGTATGTTTTTTATTGCTGCGCACTTTCTGCACCAGCGTTAAGCCATCCATATTGGGCATATTGATATCGCTTACAATGGCGTCAAAGGGCCGTGTTTCCAGCTTGTTAAAGGCATCTAGCCCATCAACTGCCATGACTACTTCATAGCCGCCTGATTCCAGAATGCGCTTCATCTGGGCGCGGGTGGTTAAGCTATCTTCGGCTAATAAGATTAATTGTTTTTTACGTTCTACTTCTTGGCTGCTGGCTGTGACGGTTTGGCTGGTTTGGTGTTTGAGCTTAGCGATGAAATCAGGCGGGTTGAGCACCATGCATACTTCGCCTGTGCCTAAGATGGTGACGCCGGACAGATCACTGATATGTTTGAGCAAGGCACTTTGTGATTTCAAAACAATTTCCTGCTCATCGAGTAACTCATCGACGATCAGGCCAAAGCGCTCGCCATTGACCTCCATAATGATGCATGGCGATGATTCATCGGCTTTTTGTTCGGCTTTATCATCGGCTGCGGGGACAAAATCATTGCGTTTAAATTGCAGCAAATCCAGCAGCCTGGCCACTGCGACTGCTTTATCTTCAAACATGGTGGCTAGATGGCCTTCTACAGTAAATAGCTCTTTTCTTGAAAGCGGATAGGATTTCTGTACATATTCAACCGGCACGGCATATTTGATTGAATTCGCGAGGACAATCAGGACCCGTGATGTGGCGAGGGTGAGCGGTAGCTTGATATTGATGGTGCATGAGTGGCCTGGCACGGACGATACATTCACGCTGCCTTTAAGTTTTTCTACGTTGGCGCGCACCACATCCATGCCTACGCCGCGCCCGGATACATCAGAAACAAAGTTACTGGTGGAAAAACCGGGCATAAAAATCAGGCTCATCACTTGCTCATCGCTCATCGCTGCTAATTCTTCTTCTCGCCATAAACGAGTTTTACTTGCGGCATGTTTGATCGCTTGCAGATCCAGTCCCCGGCCATCATCTTCAATTTCAATGACAATTTTGGATGATGATTGATAAGCACGCAGCCTGATATTCCCTGTACTGGATTTACCTTTGGCTAAACGCTCTGCAGGCAGTTCAAGGCCATGATCAATTGCATTTCTAAGGATATGCATAAGCGGGTCTTTCATTTCTTCCAGAATGCGCTTATCTGCGGTGATTTCACCGCCTTCGATATATAGCTCTACGTCTTTAGCTCGTTCACGAGAAAGCTTTCTGACCATCAGCCCGAATAAATTAAAAATAGTGGAAAGCGGCAGCAGGCGTATGGTGCGAATGCCTTCTTCCAGCTCACCAGTGACAAAATCCAGCCTTGCGCTATCTTCATAAGCGGCGCTGATTAAGTTTTCTAAATGGTTGGCATGTTGATCCAGCATGCTGAGTAGATGGGCGCTTTTAGCGCTGGAATTTTTAATAGTTAGATAAATTTGATCCCACTTTTCTTGTAGTTCTTCCAGCTCCATATGACGGCGGGCAATGCGGATTTTTGCGACGGTTAGCTCGCCTGCATGTGTCATTAGCATATCGAGTTTACGAGTTTCAACGCGTATGGTTTCGATTACAAATTGTTCGGTATTGGCTTTGCTGCTAAGAATCGCTTTGCCTACATCAAAGGCTTCATCAATCTGCCCGCTTGGAATGGGCTCGTTTGTGGCGGAGGAGGTATCGGGCTGGCTCGGAGCAGGATCAATTTGAGCCGCAATTGCTGTTTGCTGGGTGGGGGCGCGACTATCTTTAGTAATGGCTTCCGCTGTGTTTAACACAGCAGTGCTGGGTATTTTAAGTGAGGCTAATACTTCAGAGACATCTACATTCGCAATGCTGCCATTTACCGCTTCATCAACTAGCTTTCTGATGGCATCGAGCGATTTACACATGCCATCAATGGTGTCGCTGGCCATGCGTTGCCCGCTGATTCTGGCCTTGCCTAAAATATCCTCAAAGCGATGGAAAATACGCTCGATATCGTAGAGCTCCAGCATCCGTGAAGCACCTTTTAAGCTGTGCGCTTCGCGAAATAACTCCTCTAGCAGTGCCTGATTGTCAGGATCTTTTTCGATTTTGAGTAAGCCATCTTCAATCGCTTGCAGGTGTTCACTGCTTTCGATGCGAAATAAATCGCGCATCTCATTATCTTCTATCATGCGACCTCCCAGCGTAGCTCTAGCTCATTGTCGGGCGGACGCGGGCCGCCGTTTTACTATCAAACAATCGCTTTGAGCTTGTTATTTGCTTCGTTCAAGTTTTGTATGCCCACCTTGGTTTGGGTAATACCCGCTGCGGTTTCCTTGGCCCCGGCATTCATGGTGTTTGCTGCCCCAACCACTTCGGCAATGGCCGCGGTTTGCTGTTTAGCATTGAGCGCACCCTGTTGGGAGCTTTGGTAGACCTGATTAGATAAACTGGAAATCGATTCAAATAGCTCGTTTACCCTGGAAACAATGCCCATCACGGTTTCGATATTGCGCGTGCCTTCCTCCGTGCGCATGATGGTGGTGTCTGATGCCTTTTGAATGCCGGAAACAATACCCTTAGCTTGCTCTGCTGATTTTTTACTCTCCACCGATAGTTTGCGCACTTCAGCAGCAACTACAGAAAACCCCTTGCCATGTTCGCCTGCACGCGCGGCCTCTACTGCAGCATTTAAAGCCAGCATATTAATTTGATTAGATAAGTCTTTAACCAGCTCGGTGATGGTGCCAATTTGCCCGGTTTGCTCGGACAGCGAGAGAATTTGCTCGGCAATGGCACCAATTTTCATTTTTAAACCACTCATTGCTTCAACCACCTGCCTGATCGCTTCGTTGCCGTCTTCGGTCATCGTGCTGGCGTTTCTTGCCATATCGGCGGCATTGGTAGATTGGTCTGAAGACTGGCGGGATGAAACAGAGAGCTCTTCAAGTGTGGTGGTCATTTCATTGGTCATGGCCGCCTGTTGATTAGCAGTGCGTTCATGCTGGGCAATGGTTGCGGCAATTTCGCTAGAGGTTGCGGCGGCGGCATTGATGGCCACATTGATGGTACGTGTGATGCGAGAGGCAATAAATAAGCCGAGACCTATCGCTACTAGAGTCGACCCGATGATGCCGTAAACCAAGGTACTGAGCAGGGCGCTAAAGGCATCTGCAGCTAGTTTTTGCTGCTCTTTCATGGTTTCATCTTTAGCCTTCTGAAATTCATCGAGTAATTTATTCAACTCGGCCGCTGGCCCCAATGTTTTGCCTGTGCGAAATATCGCGGCGGCGGATTCATTATTCCCAGCATCGACTAAACGTATATATTCAGTAGTGTCATTCAACAGCTCATCACCTAGGGTTTTAATATTTTTAAATATTTCTTTTTGCTTGCCGTCTTTAATCATTTCATCCAGATCGGCGAGCGACGCTTTATATCCATCAGAGTGGCTCTGGTAATTTTTAAAAACGGCATCGGTTTTGAAAATAATTGCGCCCCGTGCCGCGCGCTGAAAAGCGGCGATATGGTATTGCAGCATGATGATTTTTTGCATGGTGCTCTGCGATTGTTGCACCAGCTGCGATTCTTCTTCAGCCTCTTTAATATTTTTGTAGACCAGAATACCAACCAGCACTAAAAATAGCAGCGGCAAAACATAGCCTAGCAAAATGCTATATTTGAGTTTTAATTTTTCAAACATGACGATCTCCTTAGGTGATCACTCACCAGTGCTAACGCTCGTTTACGATTAAATCTTTGTTTTTTAAAATCTCTGGTAAATTAAGAATGGTCATGGCTTTCTGGTTATAGTGAATGGTGCCCATCATATAGCGCAGCACCTCGGGGTGCGTTGATGCAGGCAAAGGCACCACTTCTACCGGGTTGATTTGTACAATATCGTCGATTTCATCTACGGCGACGCCAACCAGAATATCGCTGGCCGAGCTAACTACAATCTTGGCGCTTTGGTTAAAGCTCGCTGAGTGCATTCCTAAGGTATGGCGGATATCAATAATAGTGAGGATGCTGCCGCGTAAATTCATATTTCCCAGTACATGCTGCGGGCAATTAGGCAGGGGAATAATATTTTTAATTTTGGTAAATTCATTTACATAGCGAATATCCATGCCAAAGTATTCTTGCCCTAGCAAAATAACGGCAAGTTGCAAAGTTTCTGTTCCGCTATCATCTTCTACTTGGCGTATTAATTCAGCAGCACGTTTTTGTAATATGCCTTTATCCGTATCGCTCATTGCGTCCGTATTTTTAGGCAGATCTGCAAAGTTCTGCTCATCCAATATTAAGTCTTGCGCCAATAAGCGATGGTGATCAAGGATGCTAATAATTTGCTCATCTACCCTTGCCATTCCTAATACAAGTGAGGGATGCCGCTGATGTGCACTTTCATGCCGGGGAGGGGGATCTATTTGCTCAGTAGAAATATTAATTACATCCAGCACTTCATTCACAATCATGCCAAGCAAGGTTTGATCACCCTGCATAACCAATACAGCATCGGATAGATTTTTTTCTTGCTCATTGCCGCCTAGCAGCAAATTTAAATCTAAAATTGGAATAATGCGGCCACGTAAATTAATGACTCCGGCAATATAATGAGGCGCTTCTTCCATATTGCGAATAGCAGGCAGCCCGAAGGTCATATTGACGGCTAATGCATCAATGGCATAGAGAGAGTTATTTACGCTGAAAATAAAATATAAATTATTGCTCATCGCTTTCACCACTTATAAGCTAGTTTGAAATTGCTCTAATAGAGCCAATAGCTCACCGGCGCTGGTTTCGTCATAGTGCATAACGGGGGAATGGCTTGGTAAATTGCGCACAATATGCAAAGCGCTATCTAACATTTTTCCAGCTGTTTTTTTATTGCCTTCTTGCATATAAATATTAAATAATTCAACATAAGCAGGTAAGAAATCATGATCTAAATATAAAGATTTCTTGAGCATGATTTTACTTTCCTGCCGCTGGCCTTGTATTTCTGCAATTTGTGCTAGGATAAAATGCGGGTGAGGTGATGCTTCGTTAATACGGATTGCCTGCCTGCAATCTAAAATAGCGAGTTCATATTGGCCTTGGTTTGCTTTTGTTTTTGCCTGTTGTAATAGCTCCGCAAAGGAAATTGCAGGTTTTATGTATTGGCTGCTAGCGACAGGAATGCTTTTTGGTATAGGTGTTGAAATGATTCTTGTTTTTTTTATATGCGGCGCAGATTCAATTATCCTGGGGGCAATGATTGCTGCGGATTGTTTTTTATATATGAGAAGATTATCAATACTTTTGCCCACCAGTCCTTGAGTCTCCCGTAATCCCAGCTCACCATGCCCGGTCATTAAATAAGCGGATTCATTCAGGCTAGCCACAAATTTTTGTGCAATTTTATTTACAGTTTCAGGTAAAAAATAAATAAATACATTACGGCAAATAATTAAATCAAAATCATGCAGGTCGGAATTAAAATCGGGAAAAGAGTCCTCAAGTAGATTGTTATAGCAAAAATGTACTTTGTTTTGGATATCCGGGTTGATTTTCCAGCTATTACCTTGCTGGGTGAAATACATTTTCTGTATGGCGGGGTCTACTCGTCTGAATGACCATGCGCTATAGATGCCTGTGCGGGCTTTATCTAAAATATCCTGATTGATATCGCTCGCCACAATACGGATATCCCACTGCGAATCGCCGCTTAGGCCGGGCAGCAATTGGCTGATTAAAATAGCAATTGAATAAGCTTCTTCACCGGAAGAGCAAGCCGCACTCCAGATACGCAGCTGCTTTTGTTCTCTTTTTTGTGCAATAAGCTCTGGCAAAATGTGTTCGCGCAGTAAATGATATTGGCCCTGATCGCGGAAAAAATAAGATTCACTTACCGTGAGCAGGGACAATATCTCACGCCACACTTTGCTGGATTCAGTTTCGCTAAATTGCAAGGCAAGGAGTAGTTCCTGCGGATTTAAACCCAGTTGCTTGCTACTTAAGATTTCGATTTCTTTGCACAGGCCGTCCTGCTCGCGAACGACAATGCCGGTGCGAGTTAAAACCAAGCGGATTAGATCATCAAACCAAGCCGCTTTCATCATTGGCCTCAAGTGTTTTAGGTGTGTAGTCAGTGAAAAGATATAACTTAAGCTAGTTTGGCTTTGCTTAAGTGTCAAATAGATCGCTAGTATTCTTGTACTTTATATTAAGCAATTACAAGGGTATTGCTTAATTCTTTCGTCAGTAATTTGCAGAACGGGCCAAGGCCTGATTAAAGATGCTGGCTTATTATTTAAGCGATGGGCTGCTGGAAAGGTGGTGAAATGGTTCAATTCGGAAAGTAGCAGGTAAAAAAATGCCTCCACAGATGGAGGCACTTTGGGTTGTTGCAGATGGCTTATAAGCCGCCGTATGAATGCAAGCCGGATAAAAACATATTTACACCAATAAAAGCGAAGGTGGTGACTAGCAAGCCAATCAGTGCCCACCAAGCCAGTATATTGCCGCGCCAGCCTTTCACTAAGCGCATATGTAGCCATGATGCGTAGTTGAGCCATACAATCAGCGCCCATGTTTCTTTTGGATCCCAGCTCCAGTAGCCGCCCCATGCTTCGGCAGCCCACATCGCACCTAAAATGGTGGCGATGGTAAAGAATAGAAAGCCGATGGATATCGCTTTGTACATCACTTCGCCCAGCGTTTCGTAGCTAGGCAGGCGGTTGACCAGAATGCCACGCGAAACTAAAAGCTGAGCCGTTGCCAAGCCCGCAGATAATGCAAATGCACCGTAGCCCACAAAGTTTGCCGGTACATGAATTTTCATCCACCAGGATTGCAGGGCAGGGATGAGCGGCTGAATTTCATGTGCCTGACGATCAACGCTATACCAGAGAATAAAACCAACTGCGGCCAGAATGATGGGCAGTACAAATGCGCCCATGGTTTTAGCCATGCCCTGTGCTTTGAATTTTTGCTCGTAGTACAGATACATCAAGGTGGTAATCAGGCAAAACAGAATAAAGACTTCGTACAGATTGGAAACAGGGATATGGCCTACATCTGCGCCGATTAAATAGCTTTCATACCAGCGCACCAGTTTAGAGATCAGCGCGGCGGAAGCTGCAGCCCAAGTTAAGCTGCTGGCGATATCCAGAGCGGTATCAGAGCGGCGCAACATGCCCAGCCAATACATTAGTGTGGCTAAAAGATAAAGCACGCACATCCACATCACGGCCGATTGGCTGGAGAGGATATATTTGAGCCAGAAAACACTTTGCCCATTAGCCAGCGAGTTTTGATACAGGCCAATCCCTGCAAGAGCGAACAGTGCGCTGACCGGCAGAAATACGCGCATCGCTGGCCAGAAACGGCCAAACCATACGATGGCGGCCACGGTGCCAAGTAAGATGCCTTCTTCGTAATAATCCATAAACGCGGCGTAGCGCTTATAGGCAAATAGCCCTGAGGCAATAATCAGACCGGCAAACACCATATCAAACGGTGACAGACGGCGCTTGGAGAGACTCATCGTGTTTTTCCTTTGGCAGCCAGAGCCGAGCTTAGCTCGGTAAATTCATGATCTAGATCGGAGTTTTTGCGGTTGCTACTCATGGCGATTAAGGTTTTGCCAGCGGCAAGGCGCACCCAAACGCGATTTTCACGAATATAAAACATGCAGAAGATACCGATAACCAATAATAGAGAGCCTAAATAAACAATATTCTGGCCCGGAGCGCGGGTAATCTGAAAGCCACTGGCTTTGATTTCATCAAAGCGATTCGCTTCCAGCCAGATTGGCGGCCCGTATTCAAATAAGCTGCTCACCGCCACCAGACTATCCATCAGAAAGCGATATTGTGTCTCATCAATAGGCAGTATCGGCTGGCCAGCGCGTCCTTGCGCCACATCCATTGCATCAATCACTGTGCCTTGCAGAATCTTGATATAGGTTTGGGCAACCGTTTGGCGCTGATCTTTGGGTACTTTGTCATCAAGAAAACTTTCTATGGCAGGGAAGCCACCTTCGCTAAAGCGGGTGAGCACACCCATGGTGACATCTTTAAATTGGGCTTCGCCCTCTTTGGATATCCCGCCACTTTGAAATGCTTTGGCTGCGGTACGGCGGGCAATTTCCGGGTAGAGAGATTTATCTAGCAGAGCCGCTCGTAAACGCATAAAGGTGTTGGCTTCCATTTCCTTGTCGAGAGGAATACGGACAAATTGGAAAGGTGCTGCTACTTCGCGGCGCATACCCGTTACGGCGTAGCCCGCGCTTTTTTCAAAGAAAGGGGAGAAATAATTCAGGTATTCGATTGCCTGGCCGTTTTTATCACGCAATTTAAATTGAATCGATGGGCCGATATTTTTGAGATTGTGTTCGCTTTGCACTGCCTGGGCAGAGGCCATTGCTTGGGCAAATTTACTGACGGCCATGGCGTTATTAACCACTTTGCCCATGTTTTCAATATTAAATGCGCGGAAATCACCCATTTCTAGCTGGTAAGGCTGGCCATTAATTTGAATTGCCTGGCTGGCTTGCGAGCGGGCACTTAGTGCTTGCGAGGTGTTATTGTTTAAATCCCAGCGCCGCATTTCGAGCGAGGAGCCGCCATCGCCAAAGCTGGCTTGATACACGGCAACACCATTATAAATTAAGGGCTTATTGACCTCTACCTTGGCTCTGCGCAGTACTTTGCCGGTTTTTTTATCGAGTAAATCGATGTCGCTGGCAAAGAGCTTAGGCTGCCCTGTGGAGTAATGCTCGATATAAAATTTATTCAAACGCAGTGCAAATGGCAGCTCTTGTACAAAATAACCTTGGCCTGCGTTTAAAAAGACCACATCTCCTACCGAGCCTTCGGGCAGGGTGACGTTGCCTCGGAAAGATAAATTATCTTCGGGCAAGCGGCTTTGTTCGGGCACTTTGCTTTGAGGTACGTCGCGTATTTCCGGTGTTTTAAAGCCAAATAGCTCGGTTAGTTTGAGCGGCACATTGCCATCGAGCAAGCCGCCTAAGCAGATAACGACAATGGCGGCATGGGCAAATAAATAGCCCAGACGCTGAAAGCTGCCTTTTTTGGCGGCAATCATGACATGGCCGTGTTCTTCACGAATACGGCTGCGGTAGCCTCGGTTGGCTAGCGCATCAATCACTTCTTCGGGGGCTAATTCGCTGTCCAGTTCGGTATTGTGCGACATCAAGCGCAGCGAGTTATTGCTGGCGTTTTCGCGGTAGCCGCGAATATCACGCCAAACTCCCGGCCACTGCCGCCAGATACATAAGCTGGTGGAAAGCACCAGAAAGCAAAGTATCAGTAAAAACCATGCACTGTGGTAAACGTCAAACAGGCCTAAGGGGTGAAAAATCTGAAACCAGAATTCACCAAACTCAATTTTATAATTGGCGTAAGGTTCGTTTTGTTTGAGGACGGTGCCGATAATCGAAGCAATTGCAAGAATAGTCAGCAGACTTACGGCAAAACGCATCGACGAAAATAATTCGTACCATGCTTTTAGAAAAGAAGTTTTGGGTGTCATAGAAGTCAAAAAGGGGCATAAGCCCCTTGTTCTAGGGATCTGTTAATCAACTACAGTTGTTTGTAGCTAGCTTAAAAGAACCCTGATACCGAATAAAGTTCCGGTAAGGAGTAGCAGCACAGGCGTATTTAGCCAGCTTGTGCTGCTCTACGGTCTAAATTAATGCAGTGCCTGAATATATTCAGCAACGGCTTTGATTTCTGCATCAGACAATCTGGCCGCAACATCAGTCATTACACTGTTGTTGGTGCGCTCACCGCTACGGAAAGTATTAAGCTGAGCCAAGGTGTAGGCCGAATGCTGGCCACCCATGCGAGGATATTGTCCGGGAATCCCTGCGCCAGACGGGCCATGACAGGCCATACAGGCAGGAACACCCTTAGCCATAATGCCGCCACGGTAGATTTTTTTACCGGTTTCGATCAGCGCTTTATCAGATGCGCCACGATCTTTGGCTGGCTGCTGAGAGAAGTATTCCGCCACATTAGCCATATCCGCAGGAGATAAAGGCGCTGCCATTCCCATCATAACGGGATTTTTTCGCTTAGCCGTCTTGTACTCGACCAATTGTTTTACAATGTATTCAGGATGTTGGCCTGCAAGGCTGGGATTAGCAGATGCAGCGCTGTTTCCATCGATACCATGACAGGCCGCGCAGACTTGCTCGACCAATTGTTTACCTTTTGCCGGATCTGCTTTAGTGCCGCCAGCGGCAAATGCGGTCGGGGCCACCATTAATAGTGTGGCAATGATTGCTGCAACAGGCGCACGGCGCATAAGCATTTGCTCCTCAAAAGTGCGAGTAGCCGGATAAATCAGCTTGCTGCAAAATAGGGTGGGGCAGGTACCGGGCAGGTAAGACAAAAAATCTGGAATTTACTAGAGTAAATGAGGATTTTTTTGTTTTTAGCACGCAGTACAAGCGCCGCAGTCAATTTTGCAATAAGTTGAACCGGCCGAAGATTATTCAATTGCTGGTATTCTATAACAAGACCCGTTCACAAACCACAGTGGTTACCCAATGTCGCTTTTCCAAGGCTTGCAATTCCTGACAACCGTCAACGACCTGAAGGCTCTTCCGGCTGACGGTATGGAAGTTGCATTCGCCGGACGCTCCAACGCCGGCAAGTCCAGTGCTATCAATACACTGGCTAACCATACACGGCTTGCCTTTGTTTCTAAAACACCGGGCCGTACTCAACATATCAATTATTTTCAATTTGGTAATGCCAATAACCGGCTGGTGGATCTGCCGGGCTACGGTTACGCTGAAGTACCTGTGTCTGTTAGGCAACACTGGGAAAAATTGCTAAGCCAGTATCTGGTACGCCGGAGCAATCTGATTGGCCTCGTGCTGATTATGGATTCCCGTCGCCCTTTAACCGAGCTTGATCGGCAAATGCTTGATTGGTTCCGCCCAACAGGCAAACCTATTCACTGCATTCTGACCAAATGTGACAAGCTTAATCGTCAGGAACAAATTGCGATTTTGCGTAAGGTAGAGGCAGAGTTTGCTGACGAATCGATGATTACAGTTCAGCTGTTTTCCAGTTCTAAAAAGCTGGGGGCAGATATTACTGAAAAGGTCGTTGGCGGCTGGTTTGATGCCATGAATTACCAGACAGAGCAGCTTAAGAGCGAAGGTGAAAACCCGGAGCCGATAGACGGGGAGTAAACAGGCTTGCAGTTTTATGCCGGGGTTCTATCTTGATTCTAGGTGCGCCCCTGCACCTCCCGCTTTTTCCTCCCTGAGCGGGTGCTTTGGCAACGCGCCAGAGCCTGTATGACCCCGGTCAATGCCTGCTCAGACCGGGGTTTCTTTTTTTTCTATATCCCTTTATCTTCTTATTGTCTTAGTATTGGCCTATTATTTTGCGGCAAAGAATGTGCGCAGATAAAATAGGGCGCATATACTGCCCACTAATATTATAATTTTTGTTTGCTCCCGATAAAACCATGCCAAGAAAATTGATGAGGGGAAAAAAGTAATGTCACAGCTCGCCGGGGTAAAAGTCATGGTGATTGATGACAGCAATACCATACGCAGAAGTGCGGAGATTTTTTTGGGGCAGGCTGGCTGCGAGGTGATTCTTGCAGAAGACGGTTTTGATGCATTAGCTAAAATCAGCGATCGTTTACCCGATGTGATTTTTGTTGATGTAATGATGCCAAGGCTTGATGGCTATCAAACCTGCTCGCTGATTAAAAAAAATCCTCGATATAAAACGACCCCCGTTATTATGCTGTCCTCTAAAGATGGTTTATTTGATCGTGCCAGAGGCAGGATGGTTGGGTCTGATGAGTATTTAACTAAGCCTTTTACTAAAGACAGCCTATTGCAGGCTGTTGCTGCGCATATTCGCAGCGTTTGACTATGGGTAGGACACCAATGAGTATCAAAAAAATATTTATCGTCGATGATTCACCAACAGAGCGTCATTTCCTAGGTGAATTACTTACGAAGAATGGTTTTCAAGTCGTCACCGCAGAGTCGGGTGAGGAAGCGGTGGCAAAAGTTAAAGAATTAATGCCAGATTTAATTCTGATGGATGTTGTAATGCCGGGAATGAATGGCTTTCAAGCAACTCGCACAATTAGCCGTGATGAAGTGACTAAGCATATTCCTATCATTATGTGCACTTCTAAGAACCAGGAAACAGATATGGTTTGGGGACGCAGACAAGGTGCCGTGGAATACGTGGTTAAACCGGTTGACCCCCAGGAATTGCTTGCCAAAATTGCGGCTTTGTAAAAAATAGCTTATTCCTATGCCAAGCCTTTGATATAGAGCTGCTTGATTAAGCTGCAATATATCTGTAAGAAACACAAAAATCGGGTCAAAATCACGCCATTTAGGTGAGATTTAGTCCGTATTTTTAAAGCGAATGGCTGATTCTAAAATGAGTCAGCCATTTACTCGTTTAGTGTTTCTTCGGCATGATTTTCTGCCTCCTATTGAGGTGAATCAGGTATTGACTGAATTTTGATCTGTTGTATTTTAAATTGCAGCTTATTTAAGCGGAAGAATCATGGCCAAACGGATTAGCCTGCGCGATTATCAAGAAGGGGTAATGGCGCGTTTAAAAAGCGTGGCAGCAAGTGCTCAAGTTGATGCTCGTTTGGGCGTGAGAATCGGCGGAGAGAATTGGCTGGTTGATTTATCAGACGTGGCAGAGGTGATGCCTGTGCCAGCCCTTTCAACTGTTCCCTTGGTTCACCACTGGTTTAAAGGGGTGGCGAATTTACGAGGTAATTTAGTCAGTGTGAGTGATCTGGCTGCGTTTCTTGGCACGGGCAGCTTATCCGCTACCCCTGCCGCGAGATTATTGCTCTTGCACCCCCGGCATATCTTGCATTGCGCGGTGTTGGTTGATCGCATGCTTGGTTTAAAGCATTTGGCAGATTTAACGCCTGATTCTGCACTTAGCCGCTCATCTGCTTGCACAGGAGATGCATATCGCGATGCGGTGGGTATTTCTTGGCGCAGCTTAGATATTCAGGCCTTAGTTGCACAGCCTGCTTTTTTACAGACAGGTCAAATGTAGCGGGCTGTTGAAAAATGTAGCATCCCCTTGGCCAGAGCATGGCAGGGTAATAAAAAAGCTCGGTTTATGACTGTAAGCTGGGAGTTCCTGCCATTGCTCTCATACATCATTGGATGATGGTGAGGGCGTAGTGGTTTTAAATGGTCTGTTTAATGAGCAGCACCCATAAAAATAGATACGGGATTGGGAGTAACACAAAATGGCACTGAATCTGGATGGCGTAAAACGCCTTTTTTCCGGAAGCAAACAAGCGGCTCCTGTTGCGGCTAATTATGAGCCGACAAAAACAACATGGATCATGGGGAAGTTGAGTCTGCCTGAGTCGGATGACACACAAGTAAAAAAACCATTACCCGTGATTGGGGCGCTGCCAATTCGTCAGCAAATGGCTATTTTGCTAGCGGTTATGTTGCTTTCTGCCAGCTTGTTTATCATTACCGCGTTTCTTGCGTTTCAAGCTTCGTCTTATAACGCTGAGCGTCGTGCTATTTCTACTGAAATGCAGATGCTTTCGCAGCGTATTGCGCGTGCATCTACGCAGGCTGTTCAGGGTAAGGCAGACGCGTTCCCTATTTTGAAAGATGCTTATGTTCGCTTTGACGCCAATTTGACGCAGCTGTCGAGCGGTGGTTTGCTGGTTAGCTTGTTGTCGCATAACCCATCCAAGCTGATTAGCTCGATTAATGCGACGTGGAAGCAATCGTTTAGTAGCAATGCATCCCGCCCCACAGTAGATACCATCCTGAAGCAAGAGAAAGCTTTGGTGACGATTGGTCAGTCTGTATTTACGATTAACCGTAACGATGCCGTATTACTGGAAAACACACAGGATTTCGCCAAACTGCTGGCCGCAAATGGCGGTAATGCAAGCGAAATGGAGCACGCGTATCTCCTATCGATGTTATCGCAGCGTATGGCGAAAAACTCGAACACCGTTTTCGGCGATGATCTGATCAACCCTGAAGTGGTGTCTTTATTGGGTAAGGATGCGGTTTTATTTGATGAAATCGTGACTGCGTTTTTGGATGGCAAAAATACAGAGCTGCAACTGCGGGCGGTTAGCAATCCTGAAATGATTGCTAAATTAAATGAAATTGCTAAGCGTTTTAATGACTTTGAAGTGGTTGTGGCCTCGTTCTCTAAAAACATGCAGCCTTTGGTGAGCTCGCGGATGGCCAGCCAAAGTATCGTTTCTGACTCAGAAAAACTATTGAAAGAAACCAGTGAACTGGCGGATGCATATGAAAATACCGCCGGTAGTATCGTCAATGGTCTTTTAGAGTTTGTTTTTATCGTGGTGGCTTTATTGGCTCTGTACTTACTGGTGGCGGTATTTAACCAGGAATCGGTACGTCGTCGTTTGGTACTGGAAGCTGAGAACAAAAAGAATCAGGAGGCGATTTTGCGCCTGCTGAATGAAATGGCCGATTTAGCTGACGGAGATTTGACCGTTCGTGCATCGGTTACTGAAGATCTGACGGGGGCGATTGCTGACTCGATTAACTATACGATTGAAGAGCTGCGCTCCCTGATTACCAAGATTAACCGTGCAACAGGGCAGGTTACTTCGGCCACGCAAGAAGCGCAGGGTATTTCTGATGAGTTGCTGGCAGCTGCTGAACGCCAATCTGTAGAAATTGAAGGCACCAATCAAACGGTTGAGCAGATGGTGACATCGATTCGTGGTGTATCGAGCAATGCTGCCGAATCAGCCAACGTTGCGCAGTCATCCCTGATGGCTGCAGAGAAGGGTGCAGAGGCCGTACAGAATCAGATTAAGGGTATGGGCGACATTCGCGAGCAGATTCAGGAAACGGCGAAGCGGATTAAGCGTCTGGGTGAAAGCTCGCAAGAAATTAGTGAAATCGTTGAATTGATTTCAGACATTACCGAACAAACCAACGTTTTGGCTTTGAATGCGGCGATTCAGGCTGCTGCAGCGGGTGATGCAGGCCGCGGCTTCTCGATTGTTGCTGAGGAAGTACAGCGTCTGGCGGAACGTTCGGGCGAGGCGACTAAGCAGATTAGTGCGATTGTGAAAACGATTCAGACCGATACCCATGATGCGGTAGCCGCGATGGAAGTTTCAACACAGGGTGTGGTTGAAGGGGCAAAACTATCTGATGCCGCGGGTCAGGCACTGACCGAGATTGGTCAGGTTTCCCGTGATCTGGCGCGTTTGATTGAATCGATTGCGCATGAAACGGAAGATCAGACCCAGCTGGCTAGTAAGGTTAACTTGTCCATGCGCGATATTTTGGCTATTACCGAGCAAACGACAGCAGGGACGAAGCAATCTGCGGCGGCGGTGGGGCAGCTCACGTCTCTGGCGCAAGAGCTGAAAGACTCCGCTTCGGGCTTTAAGCTTTAATTTTTCTATTGCTAGCTGACGGCATCTGCAGGGGGCTGTATAGCCCGCCTGCAGAAAACTTATTCTGCAAAGGTTAAGTTTGGCACTTAAGTTGACGCCTATAGACTTAGGCGATGGCGCTTGCTAAGCCAAGAGGCTGATAAGGACGTTGGGTTATGGCGATAGATCGCTTAACCCAACCTACATCTAATATGTTGAAGTGTTACTTGAAAATAGGCTTTAAATGAGCGCGCACACCGAATTTGATCTGGGCTCTTTGGTCTGGGTTAAGAGCGAAATCGAGCAAACTTTACAAAAAGCATCGCAAGCTTTGGCTCAGTTTGGCGAGACCAAAGATAGCGCACTGCTGAAACATGCTCGAACCTTTTTGCATCAGGCTTATGGTGCAGTGCAAATGGTTGAGCTCACTGGCCTTGCGCGTTTTTGTGAAGAAATCGAACAAACACTCGCCTCGGATGAGATCAGTCCTGACACGCTTACCATTATCCAAAGAGCGATTGCAGAAGCCAGCCATTATCTGGAGCAAATTGCTGCAGGCGCGCCTAATCAGCCTTTAAGATTGCTTGGCAGTTTTAAAAAGATGGCTGCTTTGCGTCAGGCTTCAGAGAGCGGTGCTGAGTTGTTTTTCCCGCACCTTGCTGATCTGGAGCTGCCTAAGGGTTTGCCTGTTCGTACAGTAGATGCCGCTGACGTGAGTGCTTTTATTCGTTTGCGCCGCCAGCGTTTTGAAGCGGTATTGCTGAGCTGGATTGGTAACGAGCCTGCCGCTGCGGGAGTAATGGCCAAGTGCCTAGCTGAAATTGCGGCCACGCAATCCTTGGCTATTTCGCGTCATTTTTGGTGGGCCGCTGCTGGTTTACTCGATGGCTTAAGCCGTCATCAAGGGCCACTGGATTTAAATATAGATCTGGATCTGAAGCAGCTTATCTTGCGGCTTAATATGCAATTGCGCCGTTTGAGTGAGGGCTCAGGCAAAGTTGCAGAGCGCTTATACCGTGATATTTTGTACGCCCTGTTAATGCAGGAAACCAGCAGTACACTGGCTTTGGCATTACGCAAAGGCTTTGCTTTAGAGAGCTTATTGCCGGGGGCAGATAGCGATTTATTGTCGCCCGAATCCGCATTGCGTGTCTTATTGGCACGTAGCCTGCGTGAAGAGCTGGATGCGTGTAAAGAAGGCTGGGGCAGAATCAGTTCGGGTCAGTTTGAACGCTTAAATACCTTTATGGCCGATTTTGAGCCACTATCCGCGCGTGCTGAGCCTTTAGCGATTCCGGGTCTGGATCAGCTATGGCCCGCGATTGCCGTGGCTGTGCAGCGTTTGCATGATCAAGCGCCGAGTGATGCAGATGCCCTTGAAGTGGCCACCGCATTATTGCTGATCGATAACTGCCTAGTGATTTACCCTCTCTTGGCAGATGATTTTCCTGCCCAGGCGGAGGCCATGTGCCTGCGCTTGCTGCACCCAGCGGTAAAAAATGAGCTGCCTCAACTTGATGAAATCACCCGGCAGGCACAAGAGCGCTTATTACAAGCGCAATTGGCGCACGAAATGCGCAGCAATTTGCAGGGAGTTGAAGACATTCTTGATGGCTGGTTCCGCAAACCGGACAGTAGCGCAGAGTTAAATAAAATTGACCCTAGCCTGCGCCAGATTCAAGGCGCTTTGGTGATGCTGGAGAAGCATCAGGCTGTTGAGCTATTACAACGCTGTCAGCAGCGAATTGAGCAGTTTACGCAGAGTGAGTTGCTGCTTCCTGCGCAAGAAGATCTGGAGTTATTGGCCGAAGGTTTATCCTGCCTTGGTTTTTATATTGATAACATTGCCCAAAACAGAGACGAGCCTGCCTCGCTCTTGGTGATGATTGATAAGCTGGCTGGCTCGGTGCAGCCCGATGCAGTGCAAAACGAGCTTGAACAGCTGGAAGAAGAGCCGCAGCTTGACGCCGAACCTGCACCGCAGCATGTTAAACCTTTACCTGATCCATCGCGCCCATTGCCAGCAAGTGACGCAGCAGTGGATGCCGAGCTGCTTGAAGTCTTCTTAGAAGAAGCGGCTGAGGTGCTGGCGAGTATTGCCGAGCAAATCTTGGTTTGTCAGCAGACTCCACATGACAGAGAGGCGCTTACTGTCTTAAGGCGCAGCTTCCACACCTTAAAAGGCAGTGGCCGCATGGTGGGGCTGAATCACTTAGCTCAGGTTGCCTGGGCCATTGAGCAACTGCTCAATAAGCTGATGCAAATTGAAAAAACCGCCACGCCTGAGCTATTGCAATTACTGGCCCAGGCGCATACCGCGTTTGCGACGTGGGTGGAGCAGCTTGGCCGTGATGGCGTTGCTCAGGTTGAAGGTAGTGATCTGATTGCTGCAGCAGAGCAGCTTAAAGTCCAGCTTGATGTGGTTTCTGCCCCATTTGAAGACAGCGTATCGCTTGAGGGTGAGCAGGGCGCCAGCGACGAAGTGACAATCGGTACGGTGACGGTATCGTCCTCGTTGTTTTCCTTATTCCGTAATGAAGCCGCTCAATATTTGCAGACCTTGCAAGGCGGAAAAAACAGCCATCCATCAGCCTATCTCTTGGCTGCTCATACCCTCGGTGGCATTGCTTCGACTGCAGGCTTTCGCAGCTTAGGCGAATTGGCTTACACCCTCGAGCATGCAGTGCAGCAACTTGGTGAAATGGTGATCGGCCAGGAGCCCGCGCTGGATCAGGCTGTAGAGCGAATCGGCAGTATGTTGAAGTCTATTTTTGCTCTTGAAGCGCCAGGCTTTGCTGAGGCTGAAATCCTTGCCCTGCAAAATCTGCAAGCCGAAACATATGAAATATCTTTGGATGAACCCACTGAGCCTGAAGGCGTTGCGATCGATCTTGGGCATGGTTTAGCTGAGAGCGAGCCTGAGGCAGAAAATGTAGTCCTTATGCCTGAAGCCTTACTGCTTGATAGCAGTGCGGCAGAGTTTAACCTGCCCGATGCGGTTGAAGCAGACGATATCGCGAGCGTAGAGCCAGAAGCAGCTCTTGATGAGCTCGCTGAGCCGTTAGATTTGTCACTTGAAGACACTCTTGATCTTGCGATCAAGCCAGAGTTTGTCAGCGATACGTTTACTGAGCAGCTGGCAGTAGAGGTTGATCTAGAGCTGGACGCCTTTAAAGAGCTTGAGCCGATGCTGGATGGGTTGGATCAGCCAGCCGGGCTTACCAGCGATGTGTTTGCTGAGTCTTTAGTTGCAGAAATTGATTCTGAACTGGATAGCTTCAAAGAGCACGAGCAACTACTGGATGGGTTGGATCAGCCAGCCGGGCTTGCCAGCGATGTGTTTGCTGAGCCTTTAGTTGCAGAAATTGATTCTGAACTGAATAGCTTCAAAGAGCACGAGCAACTACTGGATGGGTTGGATCAGCCAGCCGGGCTTGCCAGCGATGTGTTTGCTGAGCCTTTAGCTGTAGAAATTGACTCTGAACTGGATAGTTTCAAAGAGCACGAGCAACTACTGGATGGGTTGGCTCAGCCAGCCGGGCTTGCCAGCGATGTGTTTGCTGAGCCTTTAGTTGTAGAAATTGACTCTGAACTGGATAGCTTCAAAGAGCACGAGCAACTGCTGGATGGGGTGGATCAGCCAGCCGGGCTTGCTAACGATGCGTTTGCCGAGTCTTTGATAGAAGAAATTGATTCTGAATTGTCGGATGCCTTCAAAGAGCACGAGCTGTTGGCAGAAGCACTGGTGCCGGTGAATGAGTTTGAGCAACAGGGTGAGGTAGAGCCGCTTAGTAGCGAGGTTGCTGAAACACAGGAAGTGGCAGAACCCGCAGTTGATGAGTCTAAAGACGAGTCTGAGGCTCTATCGCCGTTGCTTGATGGCTTGCTGAATCAGCCAGATGATCTGGATAGCGCCGACGAAGAAGAGCAGTTGGTCAGCCTCTTGGATATGGAATCGCTGACGCCATTTGAGCAGTTGCTGGATAAGCACGATGTGCAGCGTCAATCTGAGCTGGATGGCCTGCAAGCCGATGATATTGATGAGCAGCTTTTGCCAGTGTTTATCGAAGAAGCAGACGAGCTGATGCAGCAAATCAGTGGCTCTTTGCGTGGTTTGCGTGTGCCAGCCGAAGTGCAGCAAGAATCCAGTGCTTTAAAGCGCGATTTACACACCTTTAAAGGCAGCGCGCGGATGGCGGGTGCGATGCGGATGGGGGAAGTGGCTCACCAAATGGAAAGCCGCTTGCTGGCTGCTGGTAATCACTACTCCGCGGCTTTGTTAGACGCGCTTGATGCTGATTTTGATTTAATTCAAACCTTAGCGGATGAATTAAAAGGTGTTAAACAACCGGTTGTCGCTGCTAAAGTTGCTCCGCTCAATCAGGGCGATGTAGAAAGCGGTACGACGATCCGGGTCAAATCAGAGCTGATGGATCAGCTGGTGAATCAGGCCGGTGAAGTTTCGATTGCCCGATCGCGTATTGATGCCGAAATGATCACCATGAAAGCATCGTTGCTCGACTTAACAGAAAACGTGAATCGTTTGCGCAGTCAGCTGCGTGAGATGGAAATCCAAGCCGAATCGCAAATGCAGGCGAAGGTGAAGGAACAAGAAAGCCATGAGGCTAACTTTGATCCGCTTGAATTTGATCGTTTTACCCGTTTGCAGGAAGTAACGCGTTTTATTGCTGAAAGTGTGAATGACGTGGCAACTATTCAGCAAAACTTGCTGAAAAATCACGATGATTCTACTGCTGCGCTTAGCCAGCAGGCGCGGATGACCAAAGAGCTGCAACAAAGCTTGATGCGTGTACGCATGGTGCCGTTTAGCAGCTTATCTGATCGCCTCTACCGTCTGACTCGTCAGACCGGTAAGGACGTCGGTAAGAAGGTCAATCTGGAGCTGCGTGGTGGCCGTGTAGAAGTCGATCGCGGGGTGCTGGATCAAATGATGTCGCCGTTTGAGCATATGCTGCGCAACGCCATCGATCATGGTCTGGAAACAACCGAGCAACGAGTTGCCCTAGGTAAGTCCGAGTTTGGTGAAGTGCAGGTTGAAGTAAGACAAGAAGGTAACGAGCTGGTCTTAGTGCTAAAAGACGATGGTAAGGGCCTCGATCTGGAAACGCTGCGTGCTAAAGGCGTGGAAAAAGGTCTGCTGGCCGCTCATGCTAGCGATCAGATGGTGACCGAGCTGATTTTTGAGCCGGGCATCAGTACGGCGAGCTCGCTGACTGCAATTTCAGGCCGTGGTATCGGCATGGACGTGGTAAAAAATAAATTGGGTGATTTGGGTGGACGTATCGACGTATCCAGCCAGGCGGGTGTGGGAACGACCTTTACCATTTACCTGCCTTTAACCCTTGCCGTAACCCAAGTGGTGCTGGTGAAAGCGGGTGGACAGCAATTCGCTATTCCTTCGGGAATGATCGAGCAGGTGCAGGAAATTAAGCTGGGCGTATTGGAGCGGATTTACGAGAGCCGTTTCCAGGAGTGGATGGATCACCGCTATCCATTTGCGTATTTCCCGAGGTTGTTGGGCGATGCGCAATCGGTGCCAGAACAAAAACGCTATAACACTATATTGTTGCTGCGTAGCGGTACCGGGCGTATGGCCTTGCATGTGGATGAGCTGTTGCGTAACCAAGAGGTGGTAGTGAAGACCATTGGGCCACAGCTAGCGCGGATTCCAGGAGTGACAGGCGCTACCGTGCTGGGTAACGGCGATGTGGTGATGATTATGAATCCACTTTTGCTGCTGGCACATGGTGAAACACGGAGTATTACTGCTGAATCTGCTGCCCCGGAAACGCTCAAAACCACACCTTTGGTGATGGTGGTGGATGATTCCCTGACTGTGCGCAAAATCACGGGGCGCTTGCTGGCTCGTGAAGGCTTTCAGGTGCTTACAGCGAAAGACGGTGTGGATGCTTTGCAACAGCTTTCTGATGTAACACCCGATGTGATGCTGGTGGATATTGAAATGCCGCGTATGGATGGTTTTGAGTTGACTCGCAATGTGCGTGCCAACGAGGGTACACGTCAGATTCCTATCATTATGATTACTTCGCGTACTGCGGATAAACATAAGAATTACGCATTCGAGCTGGGCGTTAATGCTTTCCTAGGTAAGCCTTATCAGGAAGAAGAGCTGCTAAGCCAGATACGCGGGTTTATTCGGGCTTAGTTTGTGGAGGGCACTCAATATACATTTGATGATATTGAGTGCCTGAAATAAAAAGCATCCTGGTGCAGGAGAATAGCTGCTTATATGAGTTTTAAGCAGGGTAGTGAGTAAGGCTTTAGTGGGTATAAGTATCTACACTTGCGACTTATCCCCAATTGTGGAAATATTCCAAACACATAGAATAAGCAAACACTGATGTACTAGTACAAAGCATTTGCTGCTTTGTGTCTGACACTGCCCAAAATTAGGATTCATATAATGAATAAATTCTTACTTGCCACATTGTTTGCTTGTAGTAGCCTGATGGCACATGCCGATTTACTGGATGTGATTAAAGCGCGCGGTGCTTTGGTTGTTGGCGTGCGCGCTGATATCCCTCCTTTTGGCCAAAGAAATAAAAATCAAACAGTTTCTGGTTACGATGTTGATTTCGCTGGTGCGATTGCCAAAAAGCTAGGCGTGAAGCTCGTGGTTCAGGATCTAGATCCTAGCGAGCGTATTTCTGCCGTGAAATCCAGCAAAGTGGATGTGCTGGTTGCAACCTTCACTAAAACAGCAGAGCGTGAGCGTGAAGTGAGCTGCAGCATTGGCTATTTTGTTGCCGCCCAAAAAGTACTGTCAAAAAAGGGTAAGTTTCCTACGCCAGAATCTTTAGCCAAAGCTAATGTTGGTGTGGCACGCGGTACTACCGGATCAGATCTGGTGCGTAAGCAATACCCTAAGGCCACTGTGATTGCTTTTGATGATATCCCTGAAGCAGTGCGTTTCCTGGAAGATGGAAAGATTGATGCTGTGGTGGATGACGAGCCTTCTCTGGCGCGTTCTTTAAGCAAGATGTCAAATAAAACTCAATTTGAATTATCTAGCTATGCAAACTCAACTGAGATTTTTGCAATTGCCACTAAGCTGGGTGAAAAGCGCTTGATGAGCCTGATTAATGAAACGCTGGTTGAGATGGAAAACAGCGGTGAAGCCGAGCGCATCTTTAATCAATGGTTTGGCCCGCAAACTGCAACACCATTCCCACGTACATTCAAGATTCGCGGTTGATTTAACAACACTCAGTATAAATATAATTTTTTATACTGAGTGTTTTCGTTGCTCTATTGTAAGTAACTAAGCCAGCCAGTAAGTGAAACTATATATTGCGGCGTTTCTGAGCGCAGGCACAGCTGGATAAATTATACAGTTGGCGATTACCGCAGTATGACGGTCGTGGCGAAAGCGCTTTAAGATTAGCTATCTCTAATCTGATACGGCAATGAAGTGCAGGTTTTTGTGCGATTGCCCGGAGCTTGTTATGCAACGATTACTTTTGGCTGGTTTACTTAGTGTTTGCAGCATGGTGGCGCATGCTGATTTGCTAGATACGATTAAAGCGCGAGGCACGGTGATTGTCGGTGTTTCCGCAGATGTACCTCCGTTTGGGCAAAGAAATAAAAACCGTACTGTTTCAGGTTATGACGTTGATTTTGCAGCGGCTATTGCTAAAAAACTGGGAGTGAAGCTGGTTGTACAGGATGTCGATCCGGCAGAGCGAATTCCCAGCGTAAAAACAGGCAAGGTTGATGTGATTGTGGCGGCTTTTACTAAAACGCCGGAGCGTGAACGTGAAGTGGCCTGCAGTATTGGATATTTCGTTGCTTCGCAAAAAGCATTGAGCAAAAAAGGGAAGTATCCTACTGCAGAATCGCTGGCTAAATCGCGGATTGCCGTATCACGTGGCACGACAGGTGAAGACCTGTCCAGAAAGCTTTACCCTAAGGCAAATATCACGGCCTTTGCTGATATATCTGATGCGGTCAGATCGTTAGAGCAAGGTGGCGTGGATGCGGTGATGGATGATGAGCCTACCTTGGCGGGTGCTTTAAATACCATGACAACAAAAGCACAGTATGAATTGTCCAGCTTTGCCAATGCAACCGAAATTCTTTCTGTAGCCGTGAAGCTCAATGAAAAGCGCCTGCTTAATCTGATTAATGAAACACTGCTAGAAACTGAAAAAAGCGGTGAAGCAGAGCTGATCTTTAATCGCTGGTTTGGGCCGCAAACCAATACGCCTTTCCTGCGTACATTCCGTATTCAGAGCTAATTGTAAAAACAGGGCAGGCAAATTGCCCCCCCTGTTTTTTGCCGCCTTATTTGCAATTCCCCAGCCGCTTTGCGCTTCCTTTTAAGACCATTGTTTTTCCTTGTGCCTGAATCTGGTGCTGGTATTGATAGCTGTCTCTTGCTGCGCTAAATTGAATCACGCTATGCATCGTTGATGCTTGTGGCTGGCGGCATTGCATATCCATGGTTACGGTATTGCCGCTATAGTTTATTTTGGGGGCATCACAATGCTGCGGTGGTTTTTGCCCCATCTGCTGCCAAGTGCCCAGCTTATCTTTGGATAAGCAAGTCGACATAATCATTGTTCCTGCTTTGGTATCGAAGCGCATATTGCCTTGCTGCATTTGCTTGAGCATTTCCGGCGTCATTTTGCTCATCGCTGCTTTTTGCTCGGGAGGCATTTCGCTGGTGATTTCCCATTGGCCTATCTGGGGCATAAGTTCAGCAGCAAGGCTTGTGGAGCTAAGTAAAAGAGCAAAATAGAGGGTGCGCATCATGATGCTCCAATCAAGGGATAAGCCGTTATAGACTGGCGCAAGCATTGCTTTTAAAAAAGAGTTAAATAGGGAGCGCTTAAAAGCTTATTCGGCGATTAGGGCTGGTGCTCTTTCAGGTAGTGAAGTACTTGTGCGCTTTCAAGCGGATGGCAGAACCAATAACCCTGTGCATATAAAACGCCTTGCTCAAGTAACCATTGTGCTTCTTCTGGCGTTTCTACTCCTTCAGCAATGACTTCTAATTCTAAAGCTCCGGCTAAATCGAGCAGGGCACTGCATACCTTCTGATGTGCATTATTATTGGGTACGTTTTGAATTAAACTGCGATCAAATTTTAATTTAGACAGGCCTAATTGAGAGATGATCGATAAATTAGAATAACCCGTTCCAAAATCATCCATATATAAAGGAATGCCTGCTGTGCTTAAGGCTTGAATACTTTCTAATGCCTGATTTTGCATAAGGGTTGATTCTGTTAGCTCTAGCGCAATATTGCTGCGTAAATGGTCTGGCAAAAGGTTTAATCGCTCAATCACGGAATGGGCAAAACTGGGGATTTCTAATTGTAGTGCAGAGACATTCACCGATACCGGAACTAAGGGCAGGCCTGATTGATGCCAATGGCTAAGCTCGGCAATCGCTTGATCTAAAGCCCATTCACCAATTGCACAGATAATGCCGGTTTGTTCTGCAAAGGGAATAAAGTCGCAGGGGCGAATTTCTCCTCGTTCTGGGTGATGCCAGCGCAATAGGGCCTCAAAGCCGATTAGTTTTTGAGTAGCGAGAGCGATTTGTGGCTGATAGGCAAGCCTGAATTGCTGATTGATTAATGCGCTGCGTAAATCCCGCTCTAATTCTAATTGCCTGACGGCTTGCGTAGCCATATGAGCTTCAAAGCGGCGTATATGTCCACGCCCTAATGCTTTGCCTTCATAGAGTGCCACATCGGCGTGTTTTAATAATTGCTCTGCCGAAGTGCCATCGTTGGGAAAATCCACTTGTCCTGCAGTAAATGTCTGCTCAAATTTCAAGCCCTCAATCATGATAGGGATATTTAAAAGCCCCATTAAGGCCTGATTAATGGCGTGAGCGTGATTGAGCGTATCAAGCAATACAAACTCATCACCGCCTAAGCGAAATACCTCTGAGCCTAAGCTGCTTAGATTACTAGCTACTTGTGTGAGTGCCTGATCGCCTGCCCGGTGCCCTAGGGCATCATTAATGCGCTTAAAGTGGTCTAAATCTATCAGCCAAACACAAAATGGCTCGGCAGCTTCAATTTTTTGTTTGAGTTGCTGGGCTAAAAAGGTGCGATTTCCTAGCTGGGTAAGCGGATCGTGGTGGGCAAGCCAAGACAGTTGTTCTTCGGCGGTTTTTCGTTCGCTGATATCACGGGCAATACCCGCTGTGCCAATAACGTTGCCGCGCAAATACACGGGAACTTTGATTAGTTCCATCCAGCGAGTGCCGTCCTGAATGTGCTTGAAATTATTCTCAGAGCGCATTGTTGTTGCGCTGTTCATGACACGTTGATCATCTACCTGATAACTGGCTGCTAAATTAGGCGGGGAAAGGACGTAATCATCCTTGCCTATTAGCCATTTTGGGTCTGCAATACCCCATATATTGCGAAAGGCCTGATTAACAATCACAAAGCGGCTTTGTTTGTCTTTAACCCAAGCTAAATCAGGAATACTGTCGAGTAGTGCCTGATAGCGCTGACTATCCCTTAGCAAGCGGCGAATTAAAATAATCGCCACCACCAGGAATACCAATAAAATGGTACTAAGGGTTCCTAGCAGGCCAAGCATTCAAATATCCTTATGCTACTGATGCGATGAGCTTAGGCTTGATACTTAAAAATCAATATCTAGTGCATATACAAAAGTTTTACAGCAAGGCACGTCGACGCAGCTGGCGAAGTTTTGCATAAGCACTTATTGGTTTAATAAGATTAAAATGTAGCCTTTGGATTACATTAAATACTAACTTAAACCCGCTGAATTTGTAAAAAACTACAGTGAATAAAAGAGAAATAATAAAGTGATTGGGAGGGGAATGTGGCAGGGATGCAGATGGCTTGCTGAAAAACAAAAAGCCCAATCCGAAGATTGGGCTTTTTGCATACTTATACTTGGTGGGTCGTGCGGGATTCGAACCTGCGACAAACGGATTAAAAGTCCGCTGCTCTACCAACTGAGCTAACGACCCGCTCTAAAGAGATGCGGATTATAGCTGATATATTGAGTTTGTCAAATGATTTTGAAAAATAAATACCTTGGTGAGCATAAAAGGCTTGCTGTTGCTTACCCTTGCTCCGGGGTGATGTGTGGCAGCTGCGGCAGAGCGTCAGCATCCTTGCACGGATTACTTTTGTCCTTCGTAAACTTTGCAGGGATATTGAATGCAATATTTCGTCCCGCCCCCAAGTTTAGGTCATTTTCTATAGGTGGACTGGTTTATAGCTGGTGTTTGAAGTGTGTCAGCGGAAGTGCCGAGGCTAGTGAGGTGCAGGCAGCGCTTAATTCATTGATAAGTGCGGCTGTGCAGCTTAAGGCGGGCTCAACTGTGATCAATGAATGGGGGTAAAACGGCAGGCAATAAAAAACCCAATCGTTTCTGATTGGGCTAATTTTTTGGTGGGCTGTGACAGATTCGAACTGTCGACCTACGGATTAAGAGTCCGCTGCTCTACCAGCTGAGCTAACAGCCCTAAAATACTTTATCTGTGTGTGAGTGGTGGGTCGTGCGGGATTCGAACCTGCGACAAATGGATTAAAAGTCCACTGCTCTACCAACTGAGCTAACGACCCGCTCGCACTTCAGAGAGGACGCATTGTAATGTATTGAGATTTTGTGTCAACCTTTAGGCCGTATAAATTAGCTTTAAACTTATGGGTTAATAGCTTACTTACTGATTAGTATGATTTTTTTTGTGGAGTAAATAGCTAGATTGATTAGCTTTGCTTAAAGTAGCGCTGGAAAAAAAACGTGAATTTATGCCGTGGCCTTAATAGGCAATAGAAACACGGTAAACTCGAGTTTTCTTGAATTGGACAATCGTCATGCGCTTGTTGCATACCATGCTCCGTGTGGGCAATTTGGAACTATCTATTCAGTTTTATACCGAAGTGCTAGGCATGCGTTTATTGCGCAGCAAGGATTTTCCTGAGGGGCGCTTTACTTTGGCATTTTTAGGTTATGAAGATGAAGCCAACGGTACGGTGCTGGAGCTCACTCATAATTGGGATACCGCACAATATGATCTTGGCAATGCGTATGGGCATATCGCCATTGAAATAGACGATATTTTTGCCTGTTGTAACGAGGTACGCCAAAAAGGCGGTAAGGTGGTTCGCGAGCCGGGTCCAATGAAGCATGGCACTACGATTATTGCTTTTGTTGAGGATCCGGATGGTTACAAAATCGAATTTATCCAAAAGTCATGATGAAAAAAAACTTACTTCTTGCTTTAAGTCTGCTGCCTGGCGTTGCGCTGGCGGCAGATTTTGATGGTGCCAGTTTAAGCTTGCTTTGGGCGTTACCTTTTGTGGGTATTTTGCTCTCGATTGCGCTGTTTCCGCTGTTTGCACCGCATTTTTGGCACAGCCATTTTGGCAAGGTCACCGCTTTCTGGGTGGCATGTCTTTTACTGCCGTTTACCATGGTGTTTGGCTTACCTACATCGCTGGGCGTGATTGCGCATGCGATGATTGCTGAATATATTCCCTTTATCTTGATTTTATTTGCCCTCTACACCATTTCGGGTGGGATTTTAGTGTGGGGAAACTTGCACGGTTCTCCCAAGCTTAATACTGCTCTTTTAGCTTTAGGTACGGTATTGGCATCGATTATGGGAACGACGGGTGCGGCAATGCTCTTGATTCGCCCGCTGATTAAAGCCAATGACAACCGCAAACATAATGTGCACGTGGTGGTGTTCTTTATTTTTCTGGTGGCGAATATTGGTGGTGGTTTAACCCCTCTAGGTGATCCTCCTTTGTTTCTGGGCTTTTTAAAGGGCGTGGATTTTTTCTGGACCTTTAGCCATATGCTGCCTTTAGTGGCTTTTGCCGCTGCTGTATTGCTGACGGTGTTTTATTTTATTGATAGCTATTACTTCAAAAAAGAAGGCGTGCTAGAAATTGATAAAACTAAAGATAAGCCGATTAAAATTCATGGCAAATTCAATTTCTTTTTGATTGTTGCGGTAGTAGCTTCGGTGGTGATGTCGGGGGTGTGGAAGCCAGGAATTAGCTGGAATATTGCGGGTACTGAGCTCGCGATTCAGGATTTAATGCGCGATTTAATTTTGCTGGCTTTAGCACTGCTTTCTTTAAAGTTCACACCCAAGCCAGTTCGGGCTGGGAATGACTTTAACTGGGGCCCTATTCTAGAAGTGGCTAAATTATTTGCCGGTATTTTTATTGTCATGGCCCCAGCGATCGCTATCTTGCGGGCGGGTGAGGCAGGGCATTTAGCGCCTCTGGTCAATACCGTAAGCAATGCCAGCGGCGGGCCGATTGATTATATGTATTTCTGGATGACAGGTTTACTCTCTGCCTTCCTGGATAATGCGCCAACTTATCTGGTGTTCTTTAATCTGGCTCATGGCGATGCCGTGCAAATGATGGGCCCTATGGCTTCTACCTTGCTGGCTATTTCGGCAGGCTCGGTGTTTATGGGCGCATTAAGCTATATCGGTAATGCACCTAATTTTATGGTGAAGGCGGTTGCTGAAGATCGTGGTATTAAGATGCCAAGCTTCTTTGGTTATATGGCTTGGTCTTGCGCGATTCTTTTGCCGCTATTTGTAGTAATGACTTTAATTTTCTTTAGTCATTCGTTTTAAAATAAAAAGCCCCGCTGCAAAAACAGCGGGGCTTTTTACTCATACAAAACTAAAGTAGTGAACATCGGGTTAAATGTGCTTTGAATCAGATTTTCAAAGTTTGTTTTAATTCAGCATCCATCCGCATAAGTTCTTGGGTTGTTTTGGCTCGCTGCTGGCTGCGTTGCTCGGCCAATTGCAGTTTTTGCCTGATCATATTAATGGTTTTATCCTGCACATGTTGCAGCGTATTTACATCTACAGCCTGTCTTTGTAGTGCCGTTTCAGCGCCAATTACATTGTCGTGAATTTGATCTGCTGCCCGCTTCATTGAAGATTGAATCTGATCTTTAACGCGGTTACTAATTTCTAAATTGGCTTTTTGTCGCAGGCTGAGCAAACCCATACTGATATCCGTTCCCCAAGCAGGAATCGCGTTTTCCAGCAAAGAGCGAAAATCATCAGTAATCCCGCGATTTGCGTCTTCTAAGCCCTTGATTTGAAATGCGCGTAATTTGGCCTGATGGATTTGTAGCTCGATTGTTTCTGCCCTGCGTGTTAAGCGATCTACCCGTTGCCGTTGCCCGGCAATTTGCATCGGGTCGTTAGGATCAAGTGCTGCCAGCTTTTGCTGCTCTTCGGCAAGTACAACGCCGATGGCGGGCAGGATTTGCTCTAGCGCGCGCATATCGGCTAGATTGGCTTCGTAAGCGTTGCTTAGCCATTGGTTATCGGTTTCCATGACGCGTAGGCGATTGCGCATATCGTTGCAAATTTTGTCGATTTGCCCTTTTGCGCTATCAAACGCCTGTACAACATCCACTTTTGCCACTTTTAAAGTGCGTTTCAGGCGATTAACCAGCCCGTTTAAGCCGCTGGGCTCGCCGAGCTGATCGTAGTGCACGGTAGTCATTAGCTTAAGCACATCATTCATGCCGCGGCCAAAATCGCCGGTATCACTGGCCCGTGTTTTAGCTAACAGCTGATCGGATAAATTAACCAATTGCTGAGTTTGCCTGTTGCCGATTTCCTCGAGCTGCTCGCTGCCTAGTTGGCGAATTTGTGCCACTAAGGCGGGATCAGCAACTGGGGCTGAGGTCGCTGCGGGATCTACAGCTGCAGGGGCTGCCACTTCTGATGGCTGAATAACATTTAACACTGTGTTTACGGTTTGGTTTACTTCGCTAGTTTGAGGGCTTGGGCCCGGTGTTGGGCTGCCAAATAAGTCCTTATATTGCGACATGGTGATCCTCAGAGTTTTTGCTGAATATTGACGACTAATAGAGATAGAAAGTGGGTGCGCCAGTTTTCAATATCATGGAGTTGCTCGCCCAGTTGGGCTGTGAGCTGCCGTGTGGATGCGGCTTGCAGGGCCAGAATTTGTGCTTGCGTCAGGATGCGATTAAGTAGCTGATCTTGCGGAGCCAGTACGAGCAGCGCATCCGTTTTTAAAACATGGGCCAGACGATCTAGATAATCGGTTTGGCGCAGTAATTCGTCGATATCATTTTGTAAAAATAGATCTGGTTTTAATTCTTGCCGCATAAATAACTGCAACTGATCGATTAAGGCATGTGCTTGCGCCTTATCTATCGTTGTTTTTCTAAACAATATGCTGCGTTTGGGATTGATTGTGGCTTGTAAATCATCTGCTTGGCGTTTGGCTTCAGTAAATATCGTATTTAATAGATTTTCACGGCTTTTAACGGATTGGGTGAGGTCGATTACGCGGTGCATTAACTGCTCGCTGGCTTGAGTTAATTCTGCATAACGCAGATTAACGCCTTCAGTGCTGGCAATTGTTGTTGGTGCAGCGGGTGCTGGGTTTAAATCTGCCTTAGCAGGCACAGTGGCGCTTGTTTGTCCGGCAAATAGATCGGTCAATGCTTCGGCAACGGGGGCTGCCGGGGGAGCAACCTGCTGCTCCCCAAACAGGTCGCGCATTGGGGCTGAAGGAGCGCCAAATAAATCGCGATACCCAGACATAATTAGCCTTGATAGCCAAATAGCTGGAAGAAATCAGGCAATTCTTTGCCCGGATAGCCTTGGCTTACGTTTTCTACTGTCCAAATCTGATTTTTCTTGCGGATACTTGCAAATAAGCAGCCCGTAGAGCCAGCGTCTAGCGCTGCAAGCTTAGCTGAGGCTAATAGCTCATTGGTTTTATTATTAAAGATTTGCATCGTTGCATCGGCAACTTCGGCAAAGCTTTGTCCACGCTCGATTGCTTTATCGATGGTGCCAACAATGGCGATTAAATCGCACTGACTTGGCAGGGCATTAAAGCGGACCAAGATGATTTCATCAGGCTCATCGCCGTCACCCGTACGATCATCTCCAGCTAGGTGCTCCATAGACGGCGTTTTTTGCTGGCCCCAATAGCAGATATGGCTTACTTCGGTGATGGTTCCCATTGGGCCACCACCGTTGCTATTGAGGGGGAAGGCGCTGGCGTCCAGATCATAGCTGCCTTTGCTGCTGTTTTTGGGAGGAGACCAAGACAGCTCAAGGCGGACTTCTTGTAATGGTTCACTGTTTTTTGTGAGCGGCAAGCTGCCGCCTTTAGTCATGGGGAGCATTTTTTATCCTTACATAGGTTTAATGTTGAATCAAATCTTAAAACGGTAGACTTGGCTGCCGCTTAATTCAGCCATTATTACACTTTATATTCAGCGGGTAATTGCTCAAACCAGCGCTTAAATTCAGTATCAAAAATACGGTCATAAAGTTGGTCTGTTGAAAGGCTGGCTAATTCAGTTAAGCGATGAAATGTGCAGCCTTCTACTTCTTTAGCAGCTTTTTGCATCAAATTAAACTTTACATTTTTATCTGAGTTTGCACCAATTAATGCGACAAAAGTACCAATCTCAGCCAGCTCTTTTAATTGAGAAATAAAATTCTGAGCCGAACCCATATCTTCGCCATCGGAAACAAATAAAACTAAAAATGCTTCTTTTTTCTCTACGGTTTTTTTCTTGCCAAAGCCAAATAAGCCTTTGAGCATGCCACCTAGTGATTTCTCCATGGCTTCGCTTTTAAGTAAAGCTTCTAACGCCTTAGCATAATCGGTAGAGCCCCATAAAATAGGCTTGGCGCGCTGTAAGAATTCAGTGCGTATCCCTTCGGCTCCATCAACCGAATAGTCGCCCGTATCGAGCGCGCGATCAGAAAAGCCAATAATCTGAATATTGCGGTCTGGATCAATGACGCCTGCAATTGCGAGCGCAGCAGTAAAAAACGGATCAACAATATAGCTGTCATTGGCTAATTTCTTGGTGAATTCATCTTTAAATGAGCCACTTACATCAGCAAACAGTTTCATATTGATTTTAAAGCTTGGCGGTACATTTTGCTTTTGTAAAACCAAACGAACTTTTTCCTGCTCTTTTGCCATAGGCAAGCTCATAGATTGCTCCAATACATTAATTTAAGAAAAATGGGGGTGTAAGGGGAGTGCCGCGCGCCATCTTGTCAGCACTTGTTAGTGCTACAGCTAAATAAATGAGTAGTTTGAAGCATAGCTTGGCTACAAGTGTGGGCATGATTTACGGATTTTTTTACTTTAGACTTACGTAACATTGGCAAGTTACCGGAACAATAAACAAAGAGCAAGTAAGGCATAGCGCTGCTTAGATAGATACTTATTCCTGCTAAATTATTGCCTGTGTAGTATTTAAATTGAAATTAATATAATTATATTTAATTTATTAAATGCGTAGGTTTTTAAAAAACAAGGCAATATTTATTATAAATAAAATGCTTGTTAATAAAATATAATGTATCTTATTTATGCGGGTTAATTTCTTAAAATGCGGGGTATGAACGAAATACCATATTTGTCCTATGGTATTTTTTGTTGTTTTGGAAAGCATCAGGAACAAAGCAGTACTTTTGATCGTCGGTACTAAGGTGAAAAACTTATTGTGTTCGACTTTTAACAGGTTTGATTTTTGTCATACAGCCTTAAATAGTAATCATGTACAGTGGATTTCAACAGATGAAATTCTTAACGATTTACTGATTAGCAACTCTCAACGAGGTGTTCCGTGACTCAACAGCTATCTCTTGCACAAATCGACAAAATGCACGCTTACTGGCGTGCGGCTAACTATCTTTCAGTTGGCCAAATTTATTTGTTAGATAATCCGCTTCTTACCGAGCAACTGAAGTTTGCTCATATCAAGCCACGTTTGCTGGGCCACTGGGGCACAACGCCCGGTCTGAATTTTATTTATGTTCACGCCAATCGCATTATTAAACAACGTAAAAGCCCAATGATTTATATCACTGGTCCTGGCCACGGCGGTCCGGGTTTGGTGGCAAATACTTATCTGGAAGGCAGCTACGAAGAATTTTATCCACATATCGACCGCACCACTGCCGGTATGCAACGCCTGTTTAAGCAATTCTCCTTCCCACGCGGTATTCCTTCACACGTAGCACCGGAAACTCCGGGCTCGATGCACGAAGGCGGCGAGTTGGGTTATTCGCTTTCACATGCTTTTGGTGCTGCGTTTGATAATCCAACTCAAACGGTGATTGCCGTTGTGGGTGATGGTGAAGCTGAAACTGGCCCGCTGGCAGCATCTTGGCACTCGAATAAATACCTGCACCCAGTGAATGACGGCTTTGTACTGCCTATCTTGCATTTGAATGGCTACAAGATTGCCAATCCAACACTGCTGTCCCGTATTAGCCACGAAGAAATTACCAAGCTATTTGAAGGTTACGGCTATAAGCCGCACTTTGTTGAGCTGAAAACCGAAACATTTAATGAAAAGAATGAATCGTTTACCGAGATCCACCAAAAAATGGCTGCGACCATGGATCTGTGTATGGCCGAGCTGGATGCGATTCGTGCTAAGGCGCAGGCAGAAATGGATGCGGGCCAGCCTATCGTTCGCCCACGCTACCCAATGATTGTGATGCGTACGCCTAAGGGCTGGACTGGCCCGAAAGAAATTAAGGGTAAGAAAGTTGAAGATTACTGGCGTAGCCATCAAGTGCCGTTCTCTGATATTGATGAAGAAAACGTCCATAACTTAGAAAACTGGATGAAGAGCTATCGTCCTGAAGAGCTGTTCAATACCGATGGCTCCTTCAAGGCAGAGCTGGCCGAATTAGCACCGGAAGGCGCGTTGCGCATGGGCTCTAATCCAGTCGTGCATGGTCAAGAGTCTAAAGATCTGCGTATGCCAGATTTCCGTAAATATGCGGTTACTTTTGACAAGCCAGGTACAGTGAACGCCGAAGCCACTCGTGTAATGGGTAAATTCCTGCGCGATGTGATGGTAGAGAACGAAGAGCAAAAGAACTTCCGTATCTTTGGGCCAGACGAAACTGCATCCAACCGCTGGAACGATGTGTTCGATGTATCAGGCAAAACTTGGTTTGCTGATTACCTTGAAGCCGATAAAAACAATGATTACTTGGCCCAAGATGGTCGCGTCATGGAAATCTTGTCTGAGCACACCTGCCAAGGCTGGCTGGAAGCATACAACCTGACTGGTCGTCACGGCTTCTTTAGCTGCTACGAAGCGTTTATCCATGTGATTGATTCGATGTTTAATCAGCACGCAAAATGGCTGAAAACAACTCGCACGATCAATTGGCGTAAACCGTTGCCATCGCTCAATTACCTGCTCACATCGCATGTATGGCGTCAGGATCACAACGGTTTCTCACATCAAGATCCGGGTTTCCTTGATCATGTGATTAACAAGCGTGCTGAAGTGATCCGCGTTTACCTCCCAGCAGATGCTAACACCCTGCTCAGCGTAACCGATCATGTATTACGCAGCCGTCATTATGTAAACGTAGTGGTTGCCGGTAAGCAGCCAGCGCTGCAATATCTGACCATGGATCAAGCCATAACCCATTGCACTAAGGGTTTGGGGATCTGGGACTGGGCGTCTAATGATCAAGGCGGCGAGCCAGATGTCGTGATGGCTTGCGCGGGTGAAGTACCGACTATGGAAGCCTTGGCTGCAACTGATTTGCTGCGCCAGCACTTCCCTGATCTGAAAATCCGCTTTGTAAACGTCTGCGATTTGATGACTTTGCAGCCAGAAGAAGAGCACTCACACGGCTTGTCTGACCGCGAGTTTGATTCGCTGTTTACGACCGATAAGCCAGTGATGTTTGCCTTCCACGGCTACCCATGGCTGATTCACCGCCTGACTTACCGTCGCAATGGCCATAGCAATATCCATGCGCGTGGTTATATCGAAGAAGGCTCGACCTCTACACCGTTTGATATGGTGGTGGTGAACAAGCTGGATCGCTATAACTTAGCCATCGACGTGATCGACCGTGTGCCATCTTTGCAAAAAATCGGCGCACATGTCCGTCAAAAACTGTCGGATAAATTGGTAGAACACGGCCAATACATTGCAGAACACGGCGACGATATGCCAGAAGTTAAAAACTGGAAGTGGCCTTATTAATTAGCGCTGTTTAGCTGATTAAAATCCACAAAAACCGCTTTCCTGATGGGGGAGCGGTTTTTTTATGGGTGGGTTTTTTTGTAGGTTGGGTTATAGCAGCCTGCGTGCGAGGTTTACCTCGCTCAGCGATATATCGCGTAACTCAAGCTACAAAAGCGTCATTTTCCGCTGGATTTATTTAAGTTGATAGGATTGGGGTGAAACTTGGCCTCCCTATATATATTCCCCAGCGTTTTTTCATGTGCACATGCAACAAAGCGGGCTTGTGGCCTTACAATGAGGGGTAAACAAGGGAGAAAGCTGTGAGCGATTTTGAGCGTTTATCTGATCTGGTGGCTTTGGCTAGGCGTGTGGCGGTGGATGAGATCATGCCGCGTTTTCAGCAGGTGGCGTCAAGCCGTAAACAGGATGGCAGCCTCTTTACCGAGGCCGATATGGCGTCGCAAGCGGCTTTGCAGCGTGAGCTCCCTAAGATTGTAAATTGCCCGGTGTTGGGTGAGGAAATGAGCGTCGCCGAGCAAAAAGCGTTGTGGGAAAATCATGCGGACGGGCTGTGGATTGTTGATCCGATTGATGGCACAACTAATTTTGTGCATGGCTTGCCGCATTTTTCGGTGTCGATTGCGCTATTTCGCCAAGGGCGGCCTGTATTGGGTGTGGTGTATGTACCGGCCTTGGACGAGTGCTTTTCGGCTGCCGCAGGCTACGGCGCGTGGATGAATGGGCGATCTTTACCGCTACGCACCGAGATCCCCAAGTCTTTGTGTGAGGCGGTGGCAGCAGTGGAGCCTAAGTATTTAGGCGGGCGCTTGCCAGCACGGGTGGTGAGCGTGGCCCCCTTTAGCAGCTTGCGCAATTATGGATCGTCAACTATCGATTGGTGCTGGCTGGCGGCAGGGCGTACCGATTTAATGTTGCATGGCTCGCAAAAATTATGGGATTACGCGGCAGGGGTATTGATTTTACTGGAATCCGGCGGACAAATTGCCAGTATCCATCATGATAATTACTGGCAGGATCATATTTGGCAAAGATCGGTAGTTGCTGCGCGATGTCCTTCTTTATTTAAGCCATGGCTGGAATGGGTTAAAAATAATCGTTGAGTTATTTTTAATGAAATAAACAGATTTAGATTCCCCTTATTTCAAATGTCAGGCTTTGCTTGATTTTGTTTAAAAAAAGTGGGCATATTTAATCGGCAAAAAAAGGCACATACCCTGTGGGTTGTGCCTTTTTTGATTTCTCTCAAATAAAACAGTAAATGCTATTGCTTACAAAATATGAAAAGATAAAACAAAGAAAATTGATTTTTTCTGATAATTGGCAGAGAAATTTAGCTTTTTTTACTTGAAAAGCATTAGTATGTGCCGCTTTTTTTGAAAAATGGCTATTTTGCTTACATAGGCTGATTTGCTAAACATTCATTCTTTTTTGGGGGGTCGGTATATAAGTGAAACACCTTATTTCTTCAAATATTACCAAGCCTATATTGCAGGCTGAGTGAAAACCCGTAAAAAACAAGCCGCAGCGCACGCTAAATAAAGCGGTATGTGAAATTTCAGGAGACGAAGATGTTTGAAGTTGGACGCAGCCTAATAGGTATCGCTGTTCTATTATTGATTGCTTTTGCGCTTTCAATGAACAGAAAAGCAATTAAACCCCGCGTTATTATTGCCGCATTACTCACACAGATTTCAATTGGCGCAATTGTGCTATTTATTCCGCTTGGTAAAGATATTTTACTGAATGTGGCTAATGCCGTGAATCATGTGTTGGAATATGGTAATCATGGGATCTCATTTTTATTCGGCGGTTTAGTCGATAAAAAGATGTTTGAAGTGTTTGGTAATGGCGGATTTGTGTTTGCATTCCGTGTGTTACCAATGATTATCTTTATGACTTCATTTATTTCAGTGCTTTACTACCTTGGTGTAATGCGCTGGATTGTGACGATTCTAGGCACGATCTTCCAAAAGCTCTTGGGCGTGAGCAAGCTGGAATCTTTTTCAGCTGTAACGACTATTTTCTTAGGCCAAAGTGAAATGCCTGCCGTGGTTAAGCCGTTTATGAAAACCATGAGCGGCCCTGAGCTGTTTGCGGTGATGTCTAGCGGTATGGCGGCTATTGCTGGCTCGGTATTGGCGGGTTATGCAGGCCTTGGCGTGCGTATGGAATACCTGATTGCCGCTTCATTTATGGCGATTCCGGGTGGTTTGCTCTTTGCCAAAATCATTTGCCCAAGCACCGAAGAGAGCACGGTAGAAATTAAAGACCTGACTTTTGACGATGAGCGCCCGGCTAATCTGATCGAAGCGGGTGCGGCAGGTGCATCGGTGGGTCTGAAGATTGCACTGAATGTAGGCGCGATGTTGCTGGCGTTTATTGGCTTGATCGCGCTGGTCAATGGCTTGGTTGCGGGCGTGGGCGGTTTGTTTGGCCATCCTGAATACAATCTGGAATTGATTCTGGGTTATGTGTTCTCGCCATTGGCGTACTTAATTGGTGTGCCTTGGGAACATGCGGCGCTGGCGGGTAACTTCCTTGGCCAAAAAATGATCTTGAACGAGTTTGTGGCCTTTGTTGGTTTGGCTCCTTACCTTAAAGACGCGGCATCGGTAACGGCTGCTGGCTTGCAAGTATTGGATGCTAAAACACTGGCGATTCTGTCTTTTGCGCTGTGTGGCTTTGCCAATTTCTCGTCGATTGCTATTTTGGCCGGTGGTTTTGGCTCGGTAGCGCCAGAGCGCCGTTCCGAAGTAAGCCGTTATGGCTTGCGCGTGGTGGCTGCTGCAACGCTGTCTAATTTGATGAGTGCAACGATTGCTGGTTTGTTTATTAGCATGGCTTAAGGTTTTAAAGCAGGCTCTGTTGATTTGTTCCCTTGTGAAATACAAGTCAACAGAGCCTAGTGGCTAGTTGGGTAGGTTGGGTTAGCTTGTTTGTTGGCCGTATTTGCCAATAAACAAGCGTAACCCAACATGCTCAGATCAAGATCAAGCTTCATCTTTGAGGCGAAGCACTCAAATATTTTGTAAAAGGAAAAATCATGACGACTCAAAATCAACTCTGTGCCGCAGCCCTGCGTGGTTTGCATTTAATGGATTTAACCGCGCTGAACGATTCTGACACCGTGGCTTCGATTGAAGCACTGGCTGCATCGGCTAAAACCCCTGTGGGTAATCCTGCTGCGCTCTGTGTTTACGCGCAATTTGTGCCTACTGCAAAAGCGGCACTGGCAGCTCACGGCTTGAATATTCCAGTTGCCACCGTGACTAACTTCCCTAAGGGTGAGCCAACACCTGCTGAGGCTGCTGCTGAAACAGCTGCCGCCATTGCCAATGGCGCAGATGAAGTGGATGTGGTGTTTCCATGGCGCGCGCTGATGGCAGGGGATGAGCAGGTTGGCTTTGATGTAGTGGCGCAAAGCCGCGCTGCAGTGGGCAACAAAATTCTGAAAGTGATTATCGAAAGCGGCGAGCTAAAAACACCTGCACTGATTCGTAAAGCCAGCGAAATTTCAATTGCTGCAGGCGCGCATTTTATTAAGACCTCTACCGGCAAAGTGCCGGTGAATGCCACGCAAGAAGCGGCTGAAATCATGATTCAGGCGATTAAAGACAGTGGCAAAGCGGTTGGCTTTAAGGCGGCAGGCGGCGTGCGTACTGCACAAGATGCGCTGGAATACTTAGCCATTGCTGATCGCATCATGGGGCCAGATTGGGCGCAAGCCGCTACTTTCCGCTTCGGCGCATCCAGCCTGATGGGCAGCTTGCTGACCACCCTGGGCCACGATGCAGGCGCAACGGCTAAATCGGCGTATTGATTGGTTTGTGTTCGTTTGTGGGCGGGCCTCATCTCCGCTCTGTCTATTGAAGGTGAATTTGTAGGTTGGGCTAGCAGTCTGCGTGTGAGGTTTACCTCTCTCAGCGATATATTGCGTAACCCAATCTACGAAACTTAAATTGATCCACGCCCAACAGAATGTGATTCGTTTCAAAGAGGTTTATATGTTTCTGCCCCAAGAAATTATCCGTAAAAAGCGCAATGGCGATGTTTTAAGTGGCGATGAGATTCGTTTTTTTGTATCCGGGATTAGCGATCAGAGCATTTCTGAAGGACAGATCGCCGCCCTTGCGATGGCGGTTTATTTTAAAGGCATGGAGCTGGACGAGCGCGTGGCGCTGACTTTGGCGATGCGGGATTCGGGTCAGGTTTTGGACTGGCGCAGCTTAGATTTATCTGGTCCGGTGCTGGATAAACATTCAACTGGCGGCGTGGGCGATTTAGTCTCGCTGCTGTTGGGGCCAATGATTGCGGCTTGTGGCGGCTTTGTACCGATGATCTCTGGCCGAGGCTTGGGCCATACCGGCGGTACTTTAGATAAGTTTGATGCTATTCCCGGCTACAACACCGAGCCAAGCACCGAGCTATTTCGTAAAACGGTACGTGAAGTGGGCGTGGCGATCATCGGCCAGACAGGTGATTTAGCCCCAGCGGATAAACGCCTCTATGCAATTCGCGATGTGACCGCCACGGTGGAATCGGTGGCCATGATTACCGGCTCGATTTTGTCGAAAAAATTATCGGCAGGGCTGGATGCGCTGGTGATGGATGTCAAAGTAGGCAGTGGTGCATTTATGCCTAATCTGGCCGCTTCGCGTGAGCTGGCGACTAGTATTGTAGAAGTCGGCAATGGCGCAGGCCTGCCCACCGCTGCACTGCTCACCGATATGAACGAGCCACTCGCCCCATGTGCGGGCAATGCCATCGAAGTGCGCTGTGCGCTGGATTATTTAAGCGGCAAACATCGCCCTGCGCGCTTGCATCAGGTGACTATGGCGCTGTGTAGCGAAATGCTGGTGCTGGGTAAATTGGCGACGAATGTGGCCGAGGCAGAAAGCAAGTTAATGGCCGCCCTTAATAGCGGCCGTGCAGCTGAAATATTTGGCCGTATGATCGCCAGCCTTGGCGGGCCAGCTGATTTTATTGAAAAGCCAGAGCAATATCTGCCACAGGCTGCGCTACAAATTGCGGTGCCAGCGGCGCAAAATGGTTTTATTGTTGCTATAGATACCCGTGCGCTAGGGATGGCTGTAGTCAGCCTAGGTGGTGGTCGTCGTAAGCCGGGTGAGCAACTTGATTACGCGGTAGGTATTACACAAATTGCAGGCTTAGGCCAGGAAGTGAGGGCAGGCGAGCCATTGGCGATTGTGCATGCACAAAACGCACAGGCTGCCGAGCTGGCGGTGCAAGAAATACAGGCTGCGTTTACTTACGGCTTAGTTGCCGTTGCCAGCAATCCGATTATTTATTAATAGTATTTTTTGGCGGGTAAACACCCGCCCTAAGGAGTCACCCATGCGTGCCATCTTCCTGATTATGGATTCACTCGGTGTAGGCGCTGCACCCGATGCAGATAAGTTTGGTGATGTAGGCTCCAATACACTTGGCCATATTGCAGAGCGTTGTTTCAATGGCGAGGCTGATATCGAGCGCAGCGGCCCGCTGAAAATTCCTCATCTTGAAGCGTTGGGAATGGGGCTGGCTTGTGGCTTAGCTAGTGGCAAAGTGCCAGCAGGCCTATCCGCCACGATTACGCCGATTGCCGCCTATGGCGCAGCTTTTGAGATTTCGTCCGGTAAAGACACGCCATCGGGTCACTGGGAATTAGCCGGTGTGCCGGTCTTGTTTGACTGGGGCTATTTCACCAAAAAAACCGATACCTTCCCGCCAGAGCTGCTGGAAACCTTGGTAAAACGTGCAGGCCTGCCCGGCTATTTGGGTAACTGCCACGCTTCTGGCACCGATATTATTGCCAAGCTGGGTGATGAACACCGCGCTTCCGGCAAGCCGATTTTTTATACCTCGGCCGATTCGGTATTCCAGATTGCTGCGCACGAAGAAAGCTTTGGTTTGGAAAAGCTCTACGAGCTGTGCCAGATCGCCCATGAAGAAATGCTGCCCTACAATATTTGCCGCGTGATCGCCCGTCCATTTGATGGCGAAACACCAGCAACTTACGCTCGTACCGGCAATCGTCATGATTACGCCGTTGCACCGCCCGCTAAAACGGTGCTGGAAAAGCTGACCGATGCAGGTGGCACGGTGGTTTCTATTGGCAAAATCGCTGATATTTACGCGCACTGCGGCATTACTAAGGGCATTAAAGCCAGTGGCTTAACCGCGCTGTGGGATGCCACGCTGAAAGCTACGGAAGAGGCGCCGGACAACAGCATTGTGATGACCAATTTTGTTGATTTCGATGAGAAGTTTGGTCACCGCCGCGATGTAGCGGGTTATGCCCGTGGCTTGGAATTATTTGATAAGCGCCTGCCAGAAATGCTGGCCCTGCTTAAAGACGACGATATTCTGATTATCTCGGCCGATCACGGCTGCGATCCAACTTGGCCGGGCACCGAACATACCCGTGAGCATGTGCCGGTGTTGGTCTACGGTAAGTGCGTTCCGGCTGGCAGCATTGGTATCCGCGAATCTTTCGCAGACGTGGGTCAGAGCCTGGCTAACTGGTTCAATCTTTCTTCTTTCCCCGTCGGGAAAGCCTTTCTAGAGTGATTTTTTTGGAGATGATGATGACTCGTGAAGAACTCGATGCAAGAGAATTACTCGATCAAGCCCGTATTGCCCGTACTTCGGCTTATGCGCCGTATTCGCGCTTTTTAGTTGGCGCTGCGCTCATTACTAAAGACGGCCGTGTATTTCATGGCTGCAATGTAGAAAACGCTTCTTATGGCCTGTGCAATTGCGCCGAGCGTACCGTGCTGTTTAGCGCGGTTGCCAATGGCTATAAGCCGGGTGATTTCTCTGCCATTGCTGTAGTGGGTGATACTCCCGGCCCGATCGCGCCTTGCGGTGCTTGCCGTCAGGTGATGATAGAAATAGGTACACCCGCGCTGCCGGTGATTTTGGGCAATATGAAAGAAGATATGGAAATCACCACCGCAGGCGATCTGCTGCCGGGTGCTTTCTACCTCGACCCAAAAGATACACCAGCGCTTTAAGCATCCAATCTGATGCAAAGCCTCAGGGCGGCTAGCTTGCCTAAGAACAATTCTGTAGACACAGAGATCACAGAGAAAACCTAAGTAAGCTTGTTTTTCTCCGTGGGCTCTGTGTTCTTTCCGCGCTCTGTGTCTACAGGTGTTTTTCGTTTTATTAATTTAAGTAGGACTCTCATGTCTAAATCTGAAGTTTTCCATTTAGGCCTCGCTAAAAGCGATTTAGCCGGTGCCACTCTTGCCATTGTTCCGGGTGATCCTGCTCGTGTGCAGCGTATTGCTGAAAAAATGAGTAATGCCAAATTGCTGGCCAGCCATCGTGAATTCACCACCTACCTTGCTGAGCTCGATGGCAAGCCGATTGTGATTTGCTCTACCGGTATTGGCGGCCCTTCTACTTCGATTGCGGTTGAAGAGCTGGCTCAGCTGGGGATCAACACCTTTCTGCGCGTGGGTACAACGGGTGCGATTCAATCGCATATCAATGTGGGCGATGTGCTGGTGACCACCGGTTCGGTTCGTTTGGATGGTGCTAGCTTGCACTTTGCTCCGATGAGCTTCCCTGCCGTGGCCGATTTTGACTGCACCACTGCGCTGGTTAACGCGGCTAAAAAAGCGGGTAAACCACTGCATATCGGCGTAACCGCTTCATCGGACACCTTCTACCCGGGCCAAGAGCGTTACGACACTTGTAGCGGCCGTGTGTTGGGCAGCTTGCAAGGTTCGATGAAAGAATGGCAGGCGATGGGCGTGATGAATTACGAAATGGAATCGGCCACTCTGCTGACCATGTGTGCGACTCAAGGCTGGCGTGCAGGGATGGTAGCTGGCGTGATTGTGAACCGCACCCAGCAAGAAATCCCGGATGCTGAAGCTATGAAGCTTGCTGAGCATACTGCGGTAGATATCGTGATTGAAGCTGCGCGTAATTTGCTGTAATTGTTTGAGTGAGTAAAAAGGCCGTCATTAAATGACGGCCTTTTTTTTATGCGCTTAGGAATAAATGATACGCAGGGTTATTACTTTCATCCCAATGCATATAGCCCAGCTTATCCACAAAGGCTTTAAATGCATCGTTGTCTTGCTCTGGCACTTGAATGCCGACCAAGATGCGGCCGTAATCTGCACCGTGGTTGCGGTAGTGGAATAGGCTGATATTCCACTCACTATTCATGCCGTCCAAGAAGTTAAGTAGTGCACCGGGGCGTTCTGGAAACTCGAAGCGCATCAGGCGCTCGTTTTGTACATTGTGTGCTTTGCCTCCGACTAAATGGCGGATATGCAGCTTGGCGAGTTCATTATCGGTAAGATCGACAGCAGCGATTTTTGCGGTAGCTAAGTCGCTAATCAAATCGATCACTTCGCTGCGATTTTGAATCGATAAGCCTACAAAAACATGGGCTTCGCTTGCGGTGCAATAGCGGTAGTTAAACTCGGTGATATTGCGCGCGCCAATCAGCTTACAGAAAGCACGGAAAGAACCACGTTGCTCTGGAATAGTGACGGCCACAATCGCTTCGCGCTGCTCGCCCATTTCGGCTTGCTCGGCAATATAACGCAGGCGGTCGAAATTCATATTTGCGCCAGAGGCCACGGCGATCAGGGTGGCGTCTTGCTTGCCTTCACGCGCCGCCCAGGCTTTCAGGCCAGCAATGGCCAGCGCACCGGCAGGCTCTAGAATTGAGCGATTGTCTTCGAATACATCTTTAATCGCCGCGCACATGGCGTCGGTATCGACCAGAATCACGTCGTCTACAAAATCACGGCAGAGGCGGAAGGTTTCTTCACCAACCTGTTTCACCGCTACGCCGTCGGCAAAAATGCCGACTTGCGGCAGCGTAATGCGCTCGCCCAGCTTCAGGCTTAAATACATGGCGTTGGCATCGGTTGGCTCTACGCCAATGATTTTAATTTCCGGGCGCAGGCGCTTGATATACGCCGCCATCCCCGCCAAAAGGCCACCACCGCCTACCGGAATAAAAATCGCGTCGATATGATCAGGGTATTGGCGCAAAATCTCCATTGCCACCGTGCCTTGCCCGGCAATCACATCAGGATCATCAAAGGGGTGAATCAGCGTAGCGCCGGTTTGCTCGGATAAATTAAGCGCGTGCTGATAGCAGTCAGAGTAAGAGTCGCCCACCAAAACCGCTTCAGCGCCACGGCGGGTAACGGCGTCTACCTTAATGCGAGGGGCCGTTGTGGGCATCACAATGGTGGCGCGGCATTTTAAATGCTGGGCAGCCATCGCTACGCCTTGCGCATGGTTGCCAGCTGATGCTGCAACGACGCCACGCTCCAGCTCGGCATGGCTAAGCTTGGACATTTTGTTATATGCGCCGCGAATTTTGAACGAGAACACGGGCTGCATATCTTCGCGTTTAAACAATACTTTATTGCCAATGCGGCGGGATAGATTGGGGGCGAATTCTAGCGGGGATTCAATAGCCACATCGTAGACACGGGCTTTGATAATACTTTCCAGATAATCTTTCGACATAGCATGCTACGGGTTGGTGAGAGGGAATGGATGATTCTACCGTTGAAAGTGATCAATCGGGGTTTTGAAAAAGCAGGGAGTTAAAAATCGGGCCGATTTATTTTGCTCAAGGGGATGACTCAATCCCAGCAAGGTACTGTAGGTGCGGCTTTAGCCACGACTGTACTTAAATACGGCAGGCAGGGGTTTTACTCTGCCCCACGCAGCGTTTGAATTTCTCTATTCATCATTAGATTTTCGAAAGCGATGCTGACATTACGACAGAATAGTTCGATCAGTTCTTTATCCGGGTTAGATAAGGCCACGGGGCCGTCGATAATCAGCAGATTCACCGGCCCACGTTCGGTATGAAAAAAGCCGACAAAATGATCAGGTGCATAAACACTGCTGCTTTCTTGCATTGCTTGTTTGATTGAGGCATCAAATTGGGCAAGCTGTGCAACTTCTAGTTTCTTACCGCAAAGCGCTTGATAGCCGCCGGTGGCATACATGACTTGAACGCCTCCATCTTGCGATAGGGCGGCCATCCCGCCCTGAACAACCACATATAAAGCTTCTTGCTCAAAAAAGAGTAGCGATTGCAATTGCTCTAATACACCTTGGGCAAATTGCTGAATCGATTGCTGTTTAAAAATACTGGCCGAAGCCTCAATTACTTTTATTAAACCCCGGCGATTGGCGGCCAGCATCTGGCGCTGATGTTCCAGCTGCATAATGTCTTTATAAGAGCGCAAAGTGCCCAGAATAGCGGTGTAGAGCTTATCGCGGGTGAGTTCGGTTTTAGCTTTGTAATCATTAATATCATAGCTTTCAATTACTCGCCGTTCCGGGGCAACGCCGGGCTGGCCTGTGCGTAAAATAATACGGATCTGATGATTGCCTAGGGTTTCGCGGATGGCATGGGCTACTTGCAGGCCGGAATCTTCCTGCTCCATCACTACATCAAGTAATACGAGAGCGATATCTTGGCGGGTACTGAGTAGTTCCAGACTTTCTGCGCCAGAGTAGCAAGACAAGATTTCTAAACGCTTGCCTAGAAATTCGATATTGGCCAGAGCAAGCCGCGTGACATGGTGAATATCTGGCTCATCATCCACTACCAAGATCGTCCAGCAATCTTTGTGATCACGGGTGGATTCATCCGTAGTGTCTTCATCTAACCAATCATCATCTACGCTATTGCTCATATTTCTCTCTGCGTAAGGCTTATATATAGCTAGTGTAGAACTTATCTAGTTGATTTGTATGCAAGTGCTTATGATTTTATGTATTAATTACCCGTGGTTTTAGGGGGCCAACTAAGGCATAAAGAGATGAAATATGTGTGTATCAGGCTTTAAATTTAGCGAGAGTGCCGCCATCTGCTTTTTATATATTGTTAAGGATTGACCATGAGTCATATGACGCCGCAAGAAATCGTTCACGAGCTAGATAAGCATATTGTTGGCCAAGCTGCGGCCAAGAAATCGGTAGCGATTGCGCTGCGTAATCGTTGGCGCAGGCAGCAGGTGGCAGAGCCGCTGCGTAGTGAAATCACACCCAAAAATATTTTGATGATTGGGCCAACCGGCGTGGGTAAGACTGAAATTGCCCGCCGCCTTGCCAAACTATCTGACGCACCCTTTATTAAAGTAGAAGCGACCAAATTCACCGAAGTGGGTTATGTCGGTAAAGATGTAGACAGCATTATTCGTGATTTAGTAGAAGTTGCCGTAAAGCAGGTACGGGATAAAGCCATTAGCCGCAATCGTACCCGTGCTACCGATGCCGCCGAAGAGCGGGTGCTGGATGTACTCTTGCCACCCGGTGGCAACGATGAATCAGATACCCGCCAGAAATTCCGCAAAATGCTGCGTGAAGGCAAATTTGATGATAAAGACATCGAAATCGAAGTGGCAGCCAGCATGCCAACGATGGAAGTAATGAGCCCGCCGGGAATGGAAGACTTCTCCAGCCAGATCCAGCAAATGTTTAAAGGTGCGTTCTCGGATAAAAAGAAAGCACAAAAGCTGAAAGTGGCTGAGGCGATGAAGTTGCTTACCGAGGAAGAAGCCGGCAAGTTGGTGAATGAAGAAGACGCCAAAACCGAAGCACTGCAAGCAGTTGAGCAAAACGGTATTGTGTTTATCGACGAGATTGATAAGGTCACCAGCCGTGCCGAGGCAGGTAGCGGTGAAGTCAGCCGTCAGGGTGTGCAGCGCGATTTACTGCCACTGGTAGAGGGCACAACCGTTACCACCAAATACGGTATGGTGAAGACCGACCATATTCTGTTTATTGCCAGCGGTGCTTTCCACTTAGCCAAGCCTTCGGATTTAATTCCCGAGTTGCAAGGGCGTTTTCCGATTCGGGTTGAGCTGAATTCACTCACCGTTGGTGATTTTGCCAGCATTCTGACTGGCACCGATGCCTGCCTTGTGAAGCAATATCAGGCTTTGCTCGCTACCGAAGAGGTGGAGCTGGATTTCACCGATGCCGGTGTAAAGCGCATGGCTGAAATTGCCTGGCAGGTGAACGAAAGCACCGAGAATATTGGCGCGCGCCGTTTGTATACCGTGATGGAGCGTTTGCTGGAAGAAATTTCCTTTGATGCAAAAAGCGGCAAGATTGTGGTGGATGCAGAATTCGTAAGCAGCAAATTAGGTGGCATTGCCGCAGACGAAGATTTAGCGCGCTACGTGCTTTAAACTGTCAGGCATCAGGATGCAAGAAGGGTGAGTGCTAGCCAGCCACATTGGCTGGCCTCGCTCTGCTGCTAATGCCCTGAATTTACAGGCGGAAAACCTCAGGGTTTTCCGCTTTGTTTTTTTGAAAAGAGGTATAAGAAGGTCAAAATACAAGTGTGAGCAAGGCATTTAACCGTTCCTCAGCTTACAAAGATATCCTTCAAATATATTGCTGGATAATGTCATTTCTGTGAACTAGTCTGATAGACATCTTTCTTGCTAACCCGCTGTTTCCTTAAAATTTATTAAAACCTGTAGTGCTGTTGACATCTTAAGTGCTGGTTTTTTGCGGTATATCAAAGTGTGCTCTAAGCCTTTACACACAGGCAGAGCTGTGCTTGTGGCTGGTTTTTATAAATATAATTTCTCATCGCGTTTTTTTCCGCTAAATGGTATCTGGCTTGGCTCTTAGCACTATTTCTTTGTTGCCGCCAAGGCCGGATTCATCGCTTTAAATCGTCTTAATTAAGGCTTAGTTGATATCTTACCCACAAAGTTATCCACAGCCCGTTTGACTCCCGTTTGTCTCAATCTGCACTAAAGAAAACACCCTCTATTAGGGATATCCCCGTTTTGTATCCTATGCAGACTTCCCTCTATTATCTTTGGCGCAACTAAAGCTTATTGTGTTTATCTTATTGGTATTTTATTTAGTATGATTTGCAAGCTAAAGCAGTGGCTTAGCTATTTGTTTGTCATTCAAATGAAAAAATAAAACGATTGTTTTGGATAAGTAAGCAAACTTATTTTTTACTTAAAAAATTCGAGATTTTCTTTCCCCCAAGCTTCAAAATCACTTTGAAATAAGGATTTGCCCGATGCTTAAATTATTTAAACCTACTCTTTTAGCCGCACTTGTTAGCTTGTCGTTTACTGCGGGCGCTGCGGAAATGAAATCAGTAGCAGTAACGGCGATTGTTGATCACCCTGCATTAGATGCGGCACGCAAAGGGGTAGAAGATGAATTAAAAGCAGCGGGCTTTGAGCCGGGCAAGCAAATCAAATATCAATTTCAAAGCGCTCAAGGTAATACCGCCACTGCCGCTCAAATTGCACGTAAGTTTGTGGGCGATCAGCCTGACGTGATCGTGGCGATCGCCACCCCAAGCGCACAGGCCGTTGTGGCTGCAACACGCAGCATTCCTGTGGTGTTTACGGCAGTAACTGATCCGGTGGCGGCCAAGCTGGTTAAAAGCTGGAAGACGGGCAACGATAATGTGACCGGCGTATCCGATATGCTGCAATTATCCCCGCAAATTGATTTAATCCTCAAAGTAAAACCGACTGCCAAGCGTATCGGCATGGTGTATAGCCCAGGTGAAGTGAATTCCACCATCGTGGCTAAAGAATTAAAAGCTGAGTTGGCTAAACGCGGCATGACTTTGGTAGAAGCACCAGCAGCACGCACGGTGGATATCTCTACAGCAGCAAAAAGCTTGGTGGGCAAGGTGGATGCGATTTACACCAATACCGACAATAACGTGGTGTCTAGCTACGAGTCTTTAGTTGGCGTGGCACAACAGGCGCAGATTCCTTTGATCTCGGGCGATGCCAGCTTGGTTAAACGCGGCGCGATTGCGGCGATGGGCATGAGCTACTACGACCTAGGCCGCCAGACCGGCAAGATGGTGGTGCGTATTCTGAAAGGTGAAAAAGCCGGCGATATCGCACCTGAAGTAGGCTCTAAGCAAGAGCTGATGGTCAACACCACGGCCGCCAAGAAACAAGGTGTAACGCTGTCTGCAGCACTGCTAAAAGAAGCTAAAGAAGTAGTGAAGTAAGCTCTTCTGTATTAATCACAAAAAGGTCTGTAGAGACAGAGCTAAATGAGAACACAGAGCACATAGAGGAAGACAATGCCTAGCTTTGTATTTCTCTGTGTGCTCCGTGCCCTCTGGGCTCTCTGTGTCTACAGACTTTTTGTAATGTTTTTGATGTTCACCCCCTGGAATACTTATGACTCCCATTGCCTTAATGGGCGCATTGGAAATTGGTTTGATCTTTGCGCTGGTGGCGCTTGGGGTGCTGATTTCTTTTCGCCTGCTGAATTTCCCCGATTTAACTGCCGATGGCAGCTTCCCCCTTGGTGGTGCTGTGGCGGCCACTTTAATTGCCGGTGGTCATGATCCCTGGTTTGCCTGTGCCATGGCGGTATTAGCTGGGGCGGCTTCGGGCTGGCTAACGGCGTGGCTGAATGTGCGCTTAAATATCTTGCAACTACTCGCCAGTATCCTTGTGATGATTGGCCTTTATTCGATTAATTTACGCATTATGGGCGCGCCTAATTTACCGCTGATTGGCGCTCCAACGGTGTTCTCACCCTTTATTGGTGAACAATTTGAGCGTGGCTGGCTGGTACAGCCCGCGGTGCTAGCCGTGATTATCGTGCTGGCTAAGCTGGGCTTGGATGTCTTCTTTGCTTCGCAAGCAGGCCTGGCGATGCGTGCCACTGGGGCTAATCCTCGTATGGCGCGTGCTCAGGGCATTGCTACTGACCGGATGATTCTGATTGGCATGGCCTTATCGAATGCCTTGATTGCCTTTGCCGGTGCGCTGTATGTGCAAACGCAGGGCGGTGCGGATGTGTCGATGGGTGTAGGTACGATTGTGGTGGGTTTGGCAGCGGTGATTATCGGTGAAACGTTGCTGCCATCACGCAGCCTATGGGTGATTACGCTGGCGACTGTGTTGGGTGCATTGCTGTATCGCCTGCTGATTGCATTGGCGCTTAATGCTGATTTTATTGGCTTAAAGGCACAGGATTTAAACTTAATTACTGCCGTGCTGGTTGGGGTGGCACTGGTCTTGCCTAAGCTGAAGGCTAAGTTGTTTCGTAAAAAGGGGAAAAAATCATGATGGAAGTCCGTGATTTATACAAAACCTTTAACCCCGGTACACCGATTGAGAATCTGGTTTTACGTGGGCTATCGCTCACCATTGAATCCGGCCAGTTTATTACCGTGATCGGCAGTAATGGCGCAGGTAAATCGACTTTTCTGAATGCGATTTCCGGCGATTTGCAAATGGATAGCGGCAGCATTCATATCGATGGGCAAGATGTCACAAGGCAGTCGGCATGGCAGCGTGCTGGCATGGTGGCGCGGGTGTTTCAAGACCCGATGGCAGGCACATGCGAAGGGCTGAGCATTGAAGAAAACATGGCCTTGGCTTGGCAGCGCGGCAAAAAGCGTGGCTTTGGCCGAGCGGTCAAAAACGAGCAGAGGGCGATTTTCCGTGAAAAGCTGGCTACCTTAGAGTTGGGCTTGGAAAACAGGCTGGGGGATAGGATGGATTTGCTCTCCGGCGGGCAAAGGCAGGCGGTGAGCCTGTTAATGGCATCCTTACAGCCATCGCGTTTGTTGCTGCTGGATGAGCACACCGCTGCGCTTGATCCTAAAACGGCGGCTTTTGTGTTGCAGCTGACAAACCGCATCGTAAAAGAAAACAACTTAACTGCATTAATGGTGACGCACTCCATGCGCCAAGCGCTTGATCACGGCCATCGCACGATTATGTTGCATCAGGGGCAGGTGGTGCTGGATGTGGCAGGAGACGAGCGCCACACGATGGAAGTAGGTGATTTACTGGCGATGTTTGAAAAAACTCGCGGAGAGAAAATCGACGATGATGCCTTGCTTTTAGGCTGATTCGTTTTATCGCAAAACCGGCTGGCTCAGGCATAGGAGTCAGCCGGTTTTTTTGCGTCTTGGTGTCTGTGTTTTTCAGCAATTTAGATGACAAATCGCGCTTAATGCTGGCTTGATTAAACTTACATTAATCTTGCATGGCGGGGCTTGCTTATGGCATTATTAGTAATGATATTTATTCTCATTGTTGAGCCTCACGCTATTTAGAATTATTCTCCCCCTAGAAGTGCCTCTGCAATGCAGGGGCGTTTTTTTTGAGTTGGTTTCTGCTTGACTTGTAAGCATTGAATTATCTTAGGGTGGGTGAAGGGTTTGTTTCTTTGATTGATGTACTTCTTATGATCTAAATCTGGGAGTTGTCCATGTTTCAGCCTTTTATTGCCGCCCTTACTGGTACATCAGTGGAGTTCTTTGAAACAGTGGTGATTGCCTACGCCATTATCCGGGCGGGGCATCCACGGGAGGCGGTTTTTGCGGTGATTTTTGGCCATCTGCTGGTATTTATTGCGGCGTTTTTTCTATTGCCTGCGCACACGGCGATCTCCGTGGATTGGCTAAGGTTGATTGCTGCATTATTGCTCACCACGATGGGGCTGTATTGGGCTTTTAAGTCAGCTAAAAGGCAGATGCTTAATCAGCGGCCGCGCTGGGTGAGTAACCCCTTGGGCAAAGTAGGCATCACGCCTGAATCTTTGATTCCCCTCGCCTTTTCCCCCTTTGTTTTTCTGGTGATGACTAAAAGTGCGGTGATTGAAGCGACTGAAATTTTGCTGGTGGTTTTTCCGGTAGCGGCAATAAGCGGAGATTGGCCTGCCGTGTTGGGTGGCGCTTTTACGGGGATTGCCATTGTGACTCTGCTGGCACTATTGCTGCATAAGCGCTTGCAAAGCATTCCTGAAGTTAAGCTAAAGCTGGTGATTGGTCTGTTGCTGGCGGGGATTGGTATTTCGTGGTTGCTCGAAATCTATAGCTCAACAGGCTTTCAACTGGCGAGCCCGTTTTAATGAGTTGATGTATAGCCGTTGAGGCTTCAGGCCTAGCTTATTTTTTAAGCGCCTGCTGATTTTTATAAAAGCGCAGCTTCTTAACGAGAGGCTGCGCTTTTTTCCTTCTTTAATTTGTCAGCCTGCTGGCTTTTTCTTGCAATAAAAGACAGCCAATATCGAGTGACTTCATGAGCATTGCTTACTCATCTTGCTTATGACATACTCTCGCCAATCTCGCTAATGATACTCATTATCATTCGTTTTTGTTGGCTTATTAAATCTATTTTGCTTCGTGGTCTGGTATTTCGTGGTGATTAGGAAATCTAGTGCAGGAATGGTTTTATAGATTTTAACTACTTTGCCTATTCCACTTTGAACAAGAGGAACTCGCTTATGAACGATCTTTTTCGCGGTGAATTGCGCACGCAGGCTCAATATTTACTCTCGGGCTACCAAACAGATTCAGCCTTATTTTTTGCCAGCTCCCGGCAAACTTTGCTGGCACAAGGCCACTATGCCACCGTGCCCACGGCCGATAGTTTAGAAGCTCTGAATGAATCGGTAAGCCTTGCTTTAAAGCAAGCTAAAGCCACAGGGCATTTTGATCCGGTGGTGGTGGGGGCGATTCCTTTTGATGGGCAAAAGCCAGCTTGCCTCAGTATCCCACGCAGCGTATTACGGGCAGGGCCTTTGCCGCAAAGTCTGGCGCAGCCTAAGCCGCAAGCCGTGCCGTGCACTATTCAATCGCTGCCGGAGCCACAGGTTTATGCCGATGGCGTGGCGCTGGCGGTCAGTCATTTGCAAAATAAGGATCTGGATAAGGTTGTGCTGGCCCGTGCGCTGGATTTAACGGCTGAACAAGCGGTAGATATTCCCAAATTACTGGTGACGCTGGCGCAGCGCAATGCACATGGTTACACCTTTGCTGTGAACCTTTCTGCCGCTGAAAAAGAAGCCACGCCGCGCATCTTGATTGGTGCCAGCCCCGAGCTATTAGTACGCAAGCAGGGCAAGCTGGTGTTTTCTAATCCGCTGGCAGGCTCTGCCGCCCGCAGCCCCGATCCTAAAATTGATCGAGAGCGTGGCGAGGCGCTGCTTCAGTCAGCTAAAGATTTGCACGAGCACGCGGTGGTGGTGGATGCGGTTGCGGCCGGTTTGCGGCCATTTTGCCGCACACTGAATGTGCCGGAGCGGCCTGTGCTGCTACATACCGAAACGATGTGGCACTTATCCACCGAAATCAGCGGCGAGCTGATTGATGAAGCCACTACTTCGCTGATGCTGGCTTCTGCCCTGCACCCTACACCGGCAGTGTGCGGCCATCCTAAGCGCAGCGCCCGAGATCTGATCTCGCAGATCGAGCCATTTGATCGCGGCTTTTACACCGGCATGCTGGGCTGGTGCGATGCCAACGGTGATGGCGAGTGGGTTGTGACGATCCGCTGCGCTGAAGTGGTGGGTAAATCTTTGCGCCTGTTTGCCGGAGCCGGCATCGTGGCTGACTCGTCGCCGCAAAGCGAGCTGGCAGAAACGTCGGCTAAATTCCGTACCATGCTGAATGCTATGGGCCTTGTGCATGCCGGGGCGGTGTGATGAGTGACTCTTCGCTGCAAAGCGCGCTGGCAGGAATGTCGGTTAAATTTAGCACCACGTTCAATGCCATGGGTCTTGTGCATGCAGGAGTAGTTCGATGAGTGATTTTTTAGCACATTGCACGCCATGGCCCGAAGCTCTGGCGGCGGAGTATCGCCGCAAGGGTTATTGGCGTGGCCAAACCTTTAACGCCTTGCTGGATGAGCGGGTAGAGCAATATGGCGAGCGGCTGGCGGTCGTGAGCGGGCAAACCCGCTGGAGCTACCGTGATCTGGCCGCAGAGGCAGATTACCTTGCCAAAGGGTTTAGTGCGCTGGGCATAGGGCCAAAAGATAGGGTGGTGGTGCAACTGCCTAATTGCGCCGAGTTTTTTTCGGTGATTTTTGCCTTGTTCAGGATTGGCGCTTTGCCGGTCTTTGCCCTGCCAGCACATCGCAAATTAGAAATCAGCTATTTCTGCCAGCATGCCGAAGCGGTGGCTTATATCATTGCTGATCAGCATGGCGGCTTTGATTACCGCAATCTGGCCAGCGAAGTAAAAGCCGTGTCGCCAAGCTTGCAGCATGTTTTGGTGCTGGGTGATGCAGGGCCATTTACGGCTTTGCATGATTTAGCTGCTGGCCCGTTGCCAGCACCGCCTAAGGCTTCGGATGTCGCGTTTTTCCAGCTATCGGGTGGCAGCACGGGCACGCCTAAGCTGATTCCGCGCACCCACGATGACTATATTTACAGCCTACGGGGCAGTGCAGAAATCTGCCAGCTTAGCCCGGAAAGCGTTTATCTCTGCGTATTGCCAGCTGGGCATAATTTTGCACTGAGCTCGCCCGGCTCATTAGGTGTTTTCTACGCGGGTGGCACGGTGGTGCTGAGCAGTAATTCCAGCCCTGATCATGTTTTCCCCCTGATTGCCGCAGAGCAAGTTTCGATCAGCGCCTTGGTACCGCCTTTGGTGCCCATATGGCTGGATGCCGCGGCAAGCTTGCAAGCCGATTTATCCAGCCTGAAAGTAGTGCAGGTCGGTGGTGCTCGTTTTAATAGCGAGATGGCCGCCCGCCTGGTGCGTGAGCTGGGCTGCACCTTGCAGCAGGTGTTTGGCATGGCCGAGGGCCTTGTGAATTACACGCGCTACGACGATAGCGACGCGCTGGTTTTGCACTCGCAAGGCAGGCCGATTTCGCCAGACGATGAAATTCGCGTGGTGGACGATGAAGATCAGCCCTTGCCAGTAGGCGAAGTAGGGCATTTGCTAACGCGTGGCCCTTACACCATTCACGGGTATTACCGCGCTGCCGAGCACAATGCCCGTAGCTTTACAGCCGATGGTTTTTACCGTACCGGCGATTTAGTCAGGCAGACCGCTGAGGGCTATCTGGTGGTGGAAGGCCGGGCAAAAGATCAGATTAACCGTGGCGGTGAAAAAATCTCTGCCGAAGAAGTGGAGCATCTATTGCTGGCTCATCAGGGCGTGGCCGACGTGGCGATTGTGGCCATGCCGGATGCTTTTCTGGGTGAAAAAAGCTGCGCCTTTGTGATTCGTCGTGACGCCAGCTTGCGGGCTGTGGAGCTGAATGCCTATCTGAGAAAACTAGGCATCGCCGCTTACAAAATCCCCGACCGGATCGAGTTTATCGACGCCTTCCCTAAAACCGGCGTGGGCAAAGTCAGCAAAAAAATCTTGCGACAAATAATAGAGCAGCGGCTGCTAGTGCCGTCGTAGGTCGGGTGAAACCCGCGAGCGATGCTGAAAAATACGCGGGTTTCATCCGCCCTACGCATCGTTACTGACCTTTAAATTTAAACACTTAAAAGAATCTATATGGCTATCCCAAAAATCAGTACTTACCCAATGCCTACCGAGTTTCCTGCAAACCGTGTGAGCTGGCAGCCAGATGCAAAACGCGCTGTGCTGCTGATCCACGATATGCAGGATTACTTTGTTGATTTTTACGATAAATCTGCCGCGCCTATTCCTGAATTAATCAGCAATACAAGACGCATTCTGGATCTGGCAGCAAAGCTAAGTATTCCCGTGGTGTATACCGCGCAAACGCCGGATCAGACCTTGGAAGAGCGCGGACTATTGCAAGATATGTGGGGAGCGGGCCTCGTGGCCCAGCCCGCACGCAAAGGCATTCTGGCTGAGCTTGCTCCGCAGCCACAAGATACCGTGCTGCCTAAATGGCGCTATAGCGCGTTTCAGCGCTCTAATTTGCTGGAAACCATGCGCAGCCAGGGACGCGATCAGCTGATTATTTGCGGTGTTTACGCGCATATCGGCTGCATGATGACCGCTTGCGATGCTTTTATGAACGATATCCAAGCCTTCTTTGTGGGCGATGCGCTGGCTGATTTCTCTGCCAAAGAGCATCAAATGGCGCTGGATTACGTGGCTCAGCGCTGTGGCTACACCACCTCCACCGCTGCTTTAATCCAGCAATTACAAGGCGGCAGCCTGCCTGCCTCGATTGACGAGCTGCGCAAAATCATCGCCACCAGCTTGCAAATCCCCGCATCTGATTTGCACGATGATGACAATCTGATCGATTGGGGGCTGGATTCGATTCGGGTAATGAGTTTGCAAGAGAGCTGGAGAAGGGCGGGTGTAGAGCTAAGCTTCACCCAGCTTGCCGAGCAAGCTACGCTGGCGGCATGGTGGGCTTTGTTAGCGAAGCCTTAAAAAAACATGAAACCGAGCTGTAAAAAAACGTCCACCTGCAAACAGGTGGACGTTTTGTTTTTTTAGAAGCGGTAATCAACCGTGACGCCTACCGTGCGTGGTGCACCGGCGTCTGCTTCGTTATTGCGGCTTCCTTTACGATAAATAACATCGCTATTGAAGAGGTTTTTAACGTAGGCGCGTACTGCGTAATTGCCTTTGTCGTAGCCAATTTGCAAATTGGCCAGCGTGTAATCGCCTGCTTTCAGGGTTTCTGAGTTGTTTAGGTCAGAATAATATTCACCTGTATGGCTGATATCGCCATTGATAAAGAAGCCTAAGTCAAATTGTTGCTTAAAGCCGAAGCTGGCAGACACAGGGGCTGCGTAGCCAAAGCGGTTTCCATCAACTGAGGTGCTGCGCAGATTGCTTTCGGTGATTTTGGTGCTCAATAAGCCTAAAGATGCAAAGAGCTTGAGCGAGGAATTAACGCTGGCGTCAGCGCTGACTTCTACACCATAGCTTTCTGCCTTAGGAATATTGGTAAAGTAGTTATTGAGTAAAGCTTGGTAGTCTTTATAGCGGTTGTAAAACAGATTGGTGTTTAAGGTCAGGCGTTTATCAAGGAAGCTGGAACGGCTGCTTAGCTCAATCGTGCTGACTTCTTCTTTGCCATATTCATAAAACTTGTTGTCGTCATAATTAATGCTGCCTGCGCCCGGGGTATAGCCCTCGCGATAGGTCAGGCCGAATGATGTTTCGGGTGTGGCTTTGTAAATCACGCCGACTTTAGGCAAAAACATGGTTTCGGTGATATCGGTTTTGATCAGTGCTTCATTGGGGGTGCCAGGCCATCCTAAAACATTGCGTTTCTGGCTTTCACGCTCGATACGCCCGCCTATATTTAGATCAAAACTGCTGTTCAGAGCAATAGTGGATTCACCAAAAAAAGCGAGGGTGTCGACTTTATCGGTGCCAAAAAAGCCACTGTTATATGGGCTGGCGTTCAAATCCTGATGGCGGTCGTAGTAGTAAAGCCCTGCCAGTGCCGTTACGCTGCCGCCTTGTGGGTCGTAAACCAAGCGGGATTCCAGCGTATTGCTGTTTTCATCCATTTGCAGCTGGAAGCGATCAGCGCCGGTTTCTTTAAATGAAGCGCGGTATTTGCCACGGCTATAGAGCATATGGCTGTTTAAGCTGTCTGATATTTTGTATTCAAGATCGACATTGGCCGTGGTTTTGGATGAATCTTGCGTGCGGGTGTTTACTCTGGAATTCAGCTTGGAATAAGTGCGGTCTGAATGGTTGGCGCTATTAATCCGGTTTAAGAATTCGCCTTCCTGATCCCGCTGGGATACGGTGAGCTTGGCCGAAAAATCAGGCATATTACTTGGCGTCCAAAGCAATTTGGCGCGGATATTCTGGCGTTTGAAATCCGATGGGTCCCATGGCCACACGCCGGGATATTCAACAAAACCCTTGCCTTTGATACCTTCGGCAGCAAGGCGGAATGCCAATTCATCTTGCACGATAGGGCCGGAAATCATGGCAGCACCCAGCGTTCTGCCTGCTTCGTTTTCATAGCCAGCGCGCACTGCGCCTTCCCAGCTGGAGGTAGGATTTTTAGTGTTTACCACCACGGCCCCGCCAATGGTGTTACGGCCTTGGGTGGTTGATTGGGGCCCGCGCAAAATCTCTACCTGCTCTACATCCCACATGCCGAAGTCTACATATTGCTGGCCGGACCACGTTTCAGGAGCGCCATCCACACTAGTGCTGACACGCGGGCGGGCGCCAGAGATAAAGCTGAATACGCCTGTTGCAGGGCCGGTGCCTTCCACGCCACGGATATTCACTCCGCCTGCGCCATTGATATTGACGTTGGGCGCGCGATTGCCTACTTCATAAATCGATGTGACATGGCCCTTATCCAGATCCGTGCCATTTAATACGGTGATGGCGGTGGTGGTTTCCTGCATGGAGCGGTTGATTTTCTCCCCGGTCACCGTGATAGGGGCTAAGTAGGCTGTGTTGGCAATGAGCTGATAACCATTGCCGTTGGCTACGGCCTGTAAGCCGGTATCGGCCAGAATGGCATTCAGCCCCTGCTGGCCAGAATAGCGGCCATTCAGCGCAGGCCTTGTCCAGCCCTTGACTAAGCTTTCATCGATATTGAGCTTGATACCCGATTGCTGCGAAAACTGCTTAAGCTGAGCAGATAAAGAGCCCGCAGGCAGCTGATAAGCCTGCTCTGCCGAGGGTGAAGCATAGGCAACGCTGGTCAGCGTGGCTCCGCCTAAGCACGCAAGTGCCAGCTTGGTTGCTAACAGTAATGAGTAATGCCGGGTTGGGTATTTCATTTGTGTTTCCGTTAGAGGTGATGTGAGCGCTTACAGGCGTAATCATTCATAGCCGTGGGCTGGGTATGGCTTGCTGGCATGAAGTCTGTCTCAAACCGGTCTTTCCCTCGCTACGATCGCTTAAGTCCGACAGGCTGCGAGGCATTTTATTGCACACCAAGATGAAGCAATCTGACTTAATTATTTCTCTTCCTTACAAGCGCCCCTTGGGTCATCTGGCGGTTCTTTTCTAGAAAATTGTAATTTTTTGGTGATATGTAATAAATTGCAGCGATGAAATGATAATACTTCTCATTACAATGTGCAATAATGCCGTTATGATAAAGGCAGCAAAAAGGATGAAAAGGGTGATGTTGTGGAACTTAAATTCAGAAGCAAGCCAAGCCATGAATCTGCTGAAAGCAAGCAATGCTGGCAGCGAAAGCTGGTGGCAGCAGATTGCAGAGCAGGGCACGCCGCTTATTGAGGAATGCCTTAATCATCAGGTGTGGATTACTTTTTTATGGCGTGATCCGGCAGGCGATGAATCGAGCTCAACGCTGGCCAGAGTTTATATCGACGTTAATTCGGTCACTGATCACCACCGTGCAGACCCGCAATCGCTGGCCAGAATAGCGGGCAGTGATATCTGGTATTGGCAGGTGCAACTGCCCGCAGATTGGCGGGGTAGCTATAGCCTGATGCCCGTGGCTGCATCTCAGCTACCTGTGTTTTCAGAGCTGGCCCCCGCTGAGCAAGCCAGCCGCCAGCGAAGCTGGTGGCGCTCAATGGCTGAGGCGGCGCAGGCAGATCCTTTGAATTTGCAGTCTCCCAGTGCTGGCGCATGGCGCTCTGCAATGTCGGCGCTGCATTTACCCGAAGCACCGCCACAGGCGGCTTGGCGGCATGCGGATAGGTGCGGCGAGGATGATAAGGCAGGGCTTTGCGAGCTGGATTGGCATAGCGTCATCTTGGCCAATCAGCGCAAGGTTTGGGTTTACCAGACAGGCGAGGCACAGAGCGAGCGTGCTTTGGTGTTGCTGCTTGATGGACAGCACTGGGCCAAGCGTATGCCTGTTTATGCTGCGATTGATCGGGCCACTGAGCAGGGGCAGCTGCCCGCTGCCGTATATGTGCTGATTGATGTGATTGATGGCGAGCAACGCGGCCGCGAGCTGCCCTGCAATGCCTCATTCTGGCTGGCGGTGCAGAGCGAGCTCTTACCCCTGATTCAGGATATTGCGCCGTGTAGCAATGACCCGGAGCGCACAGTGCTTGCAGGGCAAAGCTATGGCGGGCTGGCAGCCATGTATGCGGCCTTGCACTGGCCTGAGCGCTTTGGATGCGTGCTAAGCCAGTCAGGCTCTTTCTGGTGGCCTTACAACGATATTCTAAAAATGCCACCTAATCAGCCAGCAAGCCGCAAGCCGGGGAGCATAGGGCAGCTTGCCGAGCAGTTGCCGGGCTTGGCACCGGCTGTGCGTGCATTAAAGGTTTTTCAGGAAGTAGGTAGCCGTGAAGACGTGATGATTGATGTCAATGAAACCATGCGCGATGCCTTATTGCAGGCTGGCCATCAGGTGAATTACCGCCTGTTTGAAGGCGGGCACGATTGGCTGTGCTGGCGGGGAGGCCTGCTCGACGGGCTGAGTGAGCTATTAGCGCCGTGCAAATAAATACCGTACTGAAGTCAGTCCATTTTTAAACCGGTTTTAAGCGGAGATTCAAAGCATGAGCAATGAGCAGGTTAATCCTTTTGATGATGAGAGCCAGGATTTCCTGGTATTGAAAAACGCCTTGGGGCAATACAGCCTGTGGCCTGATTTTGCTGCGGTGCCAGTAGGCTGGAGCTCGGTATTGGGGCCAGAGGGCCATGCCCGTTGCCTTGAATATATTGAATTGAATTGGCTTGATATTCGCGTTACCCAGTAAGCGTATTGATTTTTAGTCTGCAAGCAGCGGATCTACTTTTAAAGGGAATAGGCATCTTGTTTAGTACTGTTACGCAGAACTCCTCGGCAGAGAGCGAGCTGGAATTGCCCATCGTTGGATCACAACTGGGCATTTGGCTGGCTGATCAGATATCTCCGGTAAAAAATGGCTATACCGTTGCGCATTATGCAGAGCTGCAAGGCCGGCTAGACATAGCTTGCCTGCAACGTGCTATCCGGCTTGGCCTGAGCGAAGCAGATACGCTGCATGCGCGTTTTCAGGACGGTGATTCCGGCCCTGTGCAATATTTGCCGCTGGCTGTAGATGCAGATTGTTTGCCTGATGCCGAATACTTAGATTTAAGCGATCAAAACGATGCACCCGCTACGGCGCTGGCGCTGATGCATGCCGATCTTGATCAGGCCCAGCCTGCTGATTCGGGGCAGGCGCTTTACCGGCATATTATTTTTAAATTAGGGACAGCGGGCAATGAGCGCTGGTTCTGGTATCAGCGCTATCACCATGTGTGCGTTGATGGCTATAGCTTTAGTGCGCTAACACGGCGGATTGCTGCGCTCTATACCGATTTGCAACAAGGCCATGCCCTTAGCGCAACGCCCTTTGTATCTTTTGCCCGTGTGGTCGATGAATATCAGGCCTATCAGCAGTCCGCGCTTTACCAGCGTGATCGGCAGTTCTGGCAGGAATATAGCGCCGATTTAGCGCTGCCGGTTTCTTTGACTGCCCATCATGGCGGCCAGTCTTTTGCCAATGTGAATGCCTTAAAACAAAGCTTTCAGCTGCAAAGAAGGGCGGGCTTGCCGGGCGATGTGAGCGAGCCAGAATTACTGATGGCAGGCATTTTTGCTTATTTATCCCGGATGACGGGATCAGCAAGGCCGGTTTTAGGGATGCCCTTTATGCGCCGCATGGGATCCGCCGCGCTTAATGCAATTGGCCCTGTGGTAAATGTATTGCCCTTGCAGCTTAGAGTGGATACTCAGCTAAGCCTGTGCGAGCTGGCCAAACGCTTGGCTTTAGAGCTACAGCGGGTACGCAGGCACCAGCGTTATGATGCTGAGCAGGTGCAGCGGGACATGGGAACCAGCCGCCGCCCCTTGTACGGGCCAAGTATTAATTTGAAGATTTACGAGCAAAGCCTGCAATTGGGCGGCTTGCAAGCCACGACGCATATCCTGGCTGCAGGCCCGGTTGATGATCTGGAGTTTGGTATTGCGCTGGAAGAACAGCTGCTGGTGCTGAGCCTTACAGCTAATCCGGATCGCTATCAGCCAGAAGAGCTGGCATTACATTGTGAACGTTTAAGCGCATATTTAAATGCTCTGATGGCCAGCCCGCATGCGCCAATTGATACGCTGGCCTTATTGGCCCCTGCCGAAACAGCAAGGCTGGATAAATGGTCAGCCGGGCCTGCGATTGCGCTGCCTGAAATAAATACCGTTGTTGATCTGTTTCAGCAGCAGGCTGTGCGTTCTGCCGGGTATAAGGCGCTAGTTTTTGGGGCGGAAACGCTGGATTTTAGCGCGCTAAGCGCCAAAGTAGCGCGCCTTGCCCGCCTGCTGATGCAGCAAGGGATAGGCCGAGGCGATATTGTCGCCATTGCCTTGCCACGCAGTGTGGATTCGGTGGTGTCTGTGTTGGCGGTATTGTCGGCAGGCGCGGCTTATTTGCCGCTGGATCTGGATTACCCAAAAGATCGTTTGGCCATGCTGTGCGACGATGCACAGCCCGCTCTGCTGCTGGCTTTAAGCGATTGCGATCTACCTTTGCAGGCACAGGCTTTATATCTAGATTCGCCGGATTGCATGGCGCAATTGTCTGCTTTATCTGCACTGCCGGTCAGTGATAGCGAAAGGGCTGCTCCTTTAAATAAAAGGGATCTTGCCTACATTATTTATACCTCCGGATCGACCGGTAAGCCTAAGGGGGTGATGGTTAGCCACGGCAGTTTAGTTAATTTACTGATCTCTCATCAGCATGGTTTTATTGCGGACATGATGCAGCGCCTTGGCGGGCGCAGAGTGCGTGCGGCGCATAGCACGTCGTTCTCATTTGATGCTTCTTGGGAGCCGCTGTTCTTTTTACTTTTGGGCCATGAGTTACATCTTTGCGATGAAGAATTGCGGCGTGATGCACAGGCCTTGCTCGAGCTTATTCAAGCGCAGCAAATCGATATGCTGGATGTACCGCCACCAGTATTACAACAGCTGCTCGCTTGCGGTCTGGCCGCGGCCAACCATGTGCCTGATCTGATTCTGATTGGTGGCGAGGCTGTGTCTCCGGCGCTGTGGAATGAGCTGCGCCAGCATTCCCACCTGCATGTTTATAATTTTTATGGCCCCACTGAATACACCATCGACGCCTTAGGCGCTTGCGTGTCGCAGGCGGAGCAGCCGGTCATCGGCCTGCCTGTGGCCAATACTCGGGCTTATGTGCTTAACCATGCTTTGCAAAAAGTGGCACAGGGCGTGGTGGGTGATTTATATCTGGCCGGTGAAGGAATGGCGCTTGGCTATCTGCGCCGCCCCGGCCAAACCGCCAGCCGCTTTGTGGCAAATCCTTTTGCAGAAGGGCTGATGTACCGAACGGGCGATTTAGTCCGCTGGCGCACCGATGGGTTGCTGGAGTTTATCGGGCGTGCCGATTTTCAGATCAAGGTGCGGGGCTTTCGGATTGAGCTGGGCGAAGTAGAACACGCCCTGCTTAAGCTGGCAGGTGTGAAGGGCGCTGTAGTGATTGCAGAGCCGCTTGCCGCTAGTCATCGCCTGATTGCCTATTGCACGGTAGAGCACGATGCGCCGGGCTTAAGCCTAGATTTACTCGCCAGATTGGCCGAGCAGCTGCCTGATTACATGATCCCGGCAGCGTTGATGATCCTGCCAGACTGGCCGCTGAATGTGAACGGCAAAATCGACAAGCAGGCGCTGCCTAAGCCCGCTCAGGAAAGCCAGAGCCGCCCGGCTGCGAACGAGGCAGAGCGCTTGCTTTGCAATGGGGTGGCCAAGGTGCTGGGGCTGGAGATACTTGGCCCGGATGATGATTTCTTTCATTTGGGCGGGGATAGTATTTCGGCGATGGCGCTGGGCTCAGAGCTAAGACGCTCAGGCTTTTTACTCAGGCCGCGGGATGTGTTTTCTCAACGCACGCCCGCCAGAATGGCCACCATATTAGAGCGTCTGGATAGCGCGCCCACTACGGGTAGCGAGGCAACAGGGCGCTTAGGGCGCTTGCCTATCGTAAGCTGGTTTGCCGAGCATTACGGGCTGGATCGACGCTTTGCACAGGGCGTGCTCTTGCGTATTCCTAAGGAGATTCAGCTTGCCCATTTGCAGGCTGCATTGCATGCCGTACAACGCAGCCACCCTGTTTTACGCGCCAAAGTGGATGAGCAAGGCTTGGTACTCACAGCCCCTGCCGCCACTTTGGATACTGCGCAGCCAGAGCAGCAGCAATTACTGCAGCAAGACGATTTCTCTGCCGTGATGGATGCCCGGTTTGAAGCGGCCTGCGCCAGCTTAAAGCCTTCAGCCGGAAAGATGATGCAGGCAGTGCATTTTGTTGGGGAAGACGATAGTTACCTGATGCTGGTGCTGCATCATTTACTGATTGATGGCGTGTCGTGGCGAATTCTGCTGGCCGATTTGCAAGAGGCCAGTGAGGCTGCGCTGAATAATACGGCGGCTCTGCTGCTGCGTGAATCGTGCACGGTGCAGGATTGGGCACAGCGGCTGGCCGGGCAAATTCCTGCCCGCCGCTCCGAGCTTGCACTGTGGCAAGCCGCGCTGGCTGAGCCTGCTGCTGGCCGGGCATTAGATCCTGTTCGGGATACCTATGGCTCGGCAAGCCAGTGCCGCACTTTGCTGGATGCCGGTTTAAGCACAGCGCTTTTATTTGATTTGCCCGCTGCTTATCAGGCGCAGATTGAAGAGGTGATGCTGCTTGCGGTGTCCTTAGCGTATAGCGAGGTATTTGCCAGCCCTCGCGTCAGCGTTTCACTTGAATCTCATGGCCGCCAGCTTGATGACGAGCATGCAGATTTAAGCCGCACCATAGGCTGGCTGACGAGCGAATATCCGCTGGCAATCGAGCTAAAAGGCTTGGATCTGGCGGGTGTGTGCGCCGGAACCCACGCCGCTGTGGAAGCGGTGAAGGCCATTAAGCGCAGCACCCGTGCTATTGCAGATAAAGGCTTGGGCTACGGTATTTTGCGTTATCTGGATGATGAAAACGGCCCTGCTTTGGCAAAGCTGGAATCGGCGCACCGGCCACAGTTCCTATTTAATTATCTGGGGCGCTTTACGGGAGGAGCCGCGTTTTGGGCTCCGCAAAGCACCGCAGGGTATTTTGCCGATGCTTTTGCGGTGAACACTGATCCAACCATGCCTTTGCTATATGGCTTAGAAGTTAATTTATTTGTAGAAGAAAGCAGCAGCGGCCCGCAATTGGCCCTGAACTGGACATGGGCTACGGCGCTGTTTAGCGAGGCTGAAATAGCCGCTCTGCACCAGCGATTTACCGCCTATGTGGCAGGCTTGAAACACTTTGCTCAGGCCCGGCCTTTACTGGCGGTTGATACGCTGGTGAGCGTGGAAACGCCGGTGAGCGATTCGGCGCTGCATGTTTTAAGCCAGCGCTACGGGCCACTGGCGGCTGTTTTACCCGCTCTGCCTTTGCAGGAAGGCCTGCTGTTTCATGCCCAGCTGGGCGATGCAAGCAGCAAATACAACTCGATTACCCGCATTGAGCTGCTAGGCGCGCTGGATATTGAAAGATTGCGTGATGCGCTGGAAGCGGTGCTTGTTCGCCATCCGCAACTGGCGGCGATGTTTGATAATGAATCGGGTAATCAAGCCATGCAGCTCTTGCCTCTGGTGAGTGGCAACGAGCGCCGCTGGCCTTGGGTGCAGCAGGATCTCAGCCATTTAAGTGCGGCAGAGCAGGAGGCTGAGCTGGCACGATTAGAGCAGCAGGAAATCAATCGTGATTTTGTGATTGGCGAGGCAGATCTTCTGCTCAACGCCTTGCTGGTTCGGCAAGGCCATCATCAGCACACGCTTTGCTTAACGGCACATCATCTGGTTGTAGATGGCTGGTCTACGCCGATTATGCTGGGTGATCTGCTCCTCGCTTATGGGGAAGGCACTTTAGCCGCCACCCGCGTCGATTACCCGACGGTGGTTAAGCAACTGGCAGCTCGTCCGTTGGCGGCAACAAGGGAGATCTGGTCAGATGTGCTGGCCGGGGTAAAACCAACGCTTTTATTTGGCAACAACCCTGAGCCCGGCAAGGTGAATACCCTAGAGCTGGTGGTGCCAAAGGCACTGGAGCAGGCCTTAACTGCGCAGGCGCGTCAGCAGGGTTTAACGCTCAATACCATGATGCAAGGAATGTGGGCCGCGCTACTTTCAATCATGAGCGGGCGCAATGATGTGGTTTTTGGCTCGCCCGTATCGGGGCGCTTTAGCCCGGTAAAAGGCATTGACGAGCATATTGGCTTATTTAGTAATACGCTGCCCGTGCGCGTCCGGCTTAATCCGCACCAGCCTTTGCTCGCCCAATTAGCCGCTGTACAGGCTCAGCAGATTCAGCTGCTGGAGCACGATGGCCTAGGATTGGGTGAAATTCAGCGGCTGGCAGGAGCGCCCACCTTATTTGATACCCTGCTGGTGGTTGAAAACTACCCCGAGCAAGATGAATTGCTTGCACGGGATTACCGCGGGCTGCGGGTGGGGGCGCTACGTAACCGGGGCTATACCCATTATCCTTTAACCGTTCTGGTGCTGCCGGGCCAGCAATTACGTCTGGTGATTGAATATCGGGATGTGGTGCAGGATGCGGCTCAGTTGCCAGAACGAATTTTAATGCTGCTGAACCATCTGGCGGATGAGGCTGATCTGCCATGGTCTGCTTTTAAACCGCAGATTCAGGCCGAGCAGGCATTGATTCAATCCCTGAATGCAACGGAGACCCCGCTGCCCGCGTATACCCTGTGCGATTTACTACAGGCGCAGGCAGAGCGAACGCCGGATGCCGTGGCTTTACAGGATGTGGAAAGATCGCTCAGCTATCGGCAAATGCGGCTGGAGGTGGCGCAGCTTGCCGGGCACTTGCAAGCCGTAGGCGTGCGGGCGGGCGATATTGTGGCGGTGGCCCTGCCTCGCTCTGCCCATCTTAGCCTTGCTTTAATGGCAGCACTGGAAGTGGGAGCCGCCTATTTGCCCCTTGATGTGGGCTACCCAGATGAGCGACTGAGTTATATGGTGGCAGACGCTAAGCCGCGTTTAATCATCAGCGATAGCACACTGGCAGCTCGCTTTGCTGCAATGGGGCCTCTGCTGCTGGCAGACCGCCTGCCTGAGCATGCGCCGCAGCATGATGTGGTGGCGCTGACGCCAGATCATGCTGCCTATCTTTTATACACATCGGGATCGACTGGTCGCCCTAAAGGTGTGCTGGTTTCGCACCGCGCCATTGTGAACCGGCTGGTATGGATGCAGCATGAATACGCTTTGCAGGCCGATGATGTGGTGCTGCAAAAAACGCCTTGCAGCTTTGATGTTTCAGTATGGGAATTCTTCTGGCCCTTAATGTACGGTGCCAAACTCTTTATGGCGCCGCCTGAAGCGCATAAAGACCCGGAAGAATTACTGCAGCTGATTGCTGAGCAGCAGATTACAACACTGCATTTTGTGCCGTCGATGCTGGCTGCATTTATTGCTCAGCCCAATGCTTTATTGCCAGATTGCGCCAGCCTGAAACGCGTATTTTGCAGCGGTGAAGCGCTGCCCCGCGAGCTGGCTGATCGCTACGCCGCGCTGATTGCCGCGCCCTTGCATAATCTTTACGGGCCGACCGAGGCAGCAGTAGATGTGACATACAAGCCTGCGCAGGATAAAGATGCGGGCACAGAGCGCGCGAGCAGCGTGCCTATTGGCCGCCCCGTCTGGAATACCCAGCTGCGCGTGCTGGATGCCTATTTGCGCGAAGTGCCGCTGGGTGTGGCAGGCGATTTATATCTGACAGGTGTACAGCTGGCAGATGGCTATTTGGGGCGCCCAAGCCTCACAGCAGGGCGCTTTGTGGCAGATCCTTTTGCGCTTGGGGAACGGATGTATCGCACGGGGGATGTGGTGCGCTACTTGCCAACGGGCGATGTTGAATACCTTGGCCGCAGCGATGACCAGCTGAAAATTCGTGGCCAGCGCATCGAGCTGGGCGAAATCGAGGCGGCACTCTTGCAGCAGCCGGGCATTGCCCGTGCTGTGGTGCATGCTCGTTTACTAGGCGTGCAGGCGGCAGCAACAGGCGCGGATGCCCGCCAGTTGCTGGCCTATGCCATTGCCGAAGATAGCCAGTCACCGCCTGATTCTCTGGCCGTGCTTGTGGCGCTGGCACAAGTGCTTCCCGCCTATATGGTGCCGGTGGCGCTGGTTTATCTGAGCGAGTTTCCTTTAAGCGCTAATGGCAAGCTGGATCGTAAAGCCTTGCCCGAGCCTGCTTTACTGGCGAGCTCTGCCCGTCGTGCACCCCGTGCCGGTCTGGAGAGCCAGATTGCGAATGTCTTTGCACAAATACTCGGGCAATCAGCCATTTCTGCCGACGATGATTTCTTTATGCTGGGCGGCCATTCCTTGATGGCGATGCGTTTAGCGGCCGCTTTGCGTAGTGAATTGAAGCGGCCAGTGTCGGTTGGGCAAATTATGGTGGCGTCTAGCGTGCAAAAGCTGG